>JBOGJO010000213.1:0-7192 GCA_050747885.1 Thermoanaerobaculia bacterium | reverse complement strand
CAGGGGCCGATTCCCTCCTCGCGACAACCGCCATCGCGCCAAAGGAAGCACCGCCGCCCTGGGCCTCGCTCGTGGTGTGGGGGCCCCAATCATGAGCGAAGGCCCGCGAGGGTGGGGCGCGCCCGGTAGCTCTCGGAAGGGGCGGGTGGCACGGGGCGAGACTCCCTTTTGCCGCTCGCGACGCGGGTATAGCAAAGTCCTCAGGCTCGCGGCGAGCGGAAAAGTGGAGCGAGTCCCGTGACAGGACCCGCCCTGCCAATATCTTCCCGGGCCGGCACTGGGTCCCGAGCGGAGCCGAGCGAATCCAATGCACAGGCGCGCTGCGTCTCCGCGAGGGAGGCGCCGAAGGCCCGCCCGGGGGCTCACCCTCACCTGCCCGCCTCTGCTCGATCGAGCCTCGGCGCGGCACCCTCTCGCGTTTCCCGGGCTCTTGAAGGCTGCCCGGCGGGAGAGGGAATTCGGCTGAAGAACTCTTATGTGCCCTCGCCGAGCGAAGCCCCGACCCGTATTAGAATGACCCGGTCGTGCAGCCCCGGTACTCCGGTTTTTCGGCGCTTCTCCCCGCGGCACTCCTGCTCGTGCTCGTTTCTCCACCCGCCCGGGCGCAGCCTTCCGGCCTCGCGCCGTCCGCCGGCTTTGCGGCCGTGACCGACAACGGCGGCGGCGTGCCGCCCGATCCTCAGGGCGCCGCGGGACCGGACCACTTGCTGACGATGACGAACACGCGGTTCGCCGCCCAGCTCAAGAACGGAACGGTCGTGCAGATCTGGACGCCCGCGCAATTCTGGGCATCGGTGTCGCAGAAAGATCTCCTGTTCGACCCGCGCGTGATGTACGACTCTCTTTCCAACCGCTGGTACGCCGTGATGGCGACCGCCGGCGCGACGGCCGAACCGGCGATCCTGCTCGCCGTCTCCAACGGCGCGGACCCCACTCAGGGATGGACGTTCCAGAGCATCCCGGCCGACCCCCACGGCGGCGCCGCCGCGGAGTTTCCGCTCCTCGGGGCGAGCTCCCGCTGGATCTGTGTGACCTCGAACCTGATCTCCGCGTCCGGCGAAAGCGGCGGAATCGCCGTATGGGCCATCGAGAAGGAGGCGCTCTTATCGGGAACGCTCTCGGTTTCGCGCTTCGTTTTGCCGGACGCGCTCTCCCCCGTCGCGCCGGTCGTCACGTTCGACTCCGACCAGCCGGACGAGCTTCTCGTGGAGCAGTGGTCCGAGAACAACGCCGGGAAAGGCCAGCTCGAGCTGCTTCGCGTGACCGACGTCTCCGGGGTCGTGAGCCTGAGAACGGTGGGAACCGTCTCCGCGCCGGCCACATGGATCGCGCACCCGAACCCGTTCGACATGCTGCCCCAGTCGGGAACGCCGCGCCGCATCACGGCCTCCCAGGACGATGTTGCGAGTGCGTGCCTGCGCCATGGCGTGATCTGGGCGGCGCAGACGGCGACGATCCCCGAAAAAACCGGTCCGTCCCAGGCGACTGTCCCCATCCACTCGGTCGTCCAGTGGTGGCGGATGACGGCCGAGGGGGCGCTGCTGGGGTTCGGAAGAATCGAGGACGCCTCGGGGCAGACGTGGCTCGCGTACCCGAGCGTTGCGGTCAACGCGAGAGATCAGGTTGTGATCGGGTACTCGATTTTTTCGCCGGAGATTTTTGCGTCCGCGGGCTATTCGCTGCGCCGGTCGGGCGGCTGCGACGCGGATCTCTCCCGGATCCACACGCTCCAGCCCGGCCTCGGCGTTTACGTGAAGCCGGATTCAACCGGGCTCAACCGGTGGGGAGACCTTTCCGAGACGGTCGTCGATCCCGGCGACGATCTGTCGATCTGGACGATTCAGGAATACGCCGCGGCGCCCTTCGAGGGAGCGAGCCGTTGGGGAACGTGGTGGGGCGGCTTCGCGCCGGCCGCCTCGGGGCACGAGGGAGCGTGCGTTTCGCCGGTCGAAACCGGTCCACCCGCGCCCGTGCGCACGCGGATAGAGACCGGGCCGCGGTAAGGGACTCGCTCGGCCCCGATCGCGGCGTGAGCCCCCGGCGCTTCGGCGGCAGATCGCTCGCTCGGGAATCGCAACTCGCGGCATCGCCTTGCCCCTCTCGGCCTGGTTCCCGGAGTCCTCTCATCCAGTCGAGCTGAAGAACAGCGGCTCAGACAGGGGCCGAGTCCCTCCTCGCGACAGCCGCCGTCGCGCCCTGCAGAGCCCCGCCGCTCCCGGGACTCGCTCGTGGGACGGGGCCCCCAACCCTTGAGCGAAGCCGAGGGTGCGCCGGGCTTGGGAGCGGGCCTTTGGCGCCTTCCCGAGAGGAGCGTAGATTTTTTCGCCGGGATTCGATGCAAGTCGGATATGAGGTCCATCGCGAAAAAATCCGCCCGAGGAGCGCGCACGGATTGATGCCACGGACAGGCGCGCTGCGTCTCCGCGAGGGAGGCGCCGAAGGGCCGCTCGGGGCTTCCAAGCGCCCTTTTGTGAGCGAAGCCCCTACGTCCGGTCGAGCAGCACGATTCCCCCGATTCGCCGCATCTCTTCTCGTTTCGAGAGAGGCTGCAGGCGGCCCAGAAGGACCCACAGCCACGCCATGCGCATCGTGCGGTGCAGGCGAAGGCCTTCTTCGAACGTCGAGCGGAACTCGCGCTCTTTCCAGCCGTGGGGCTCGAAGAACTTCGTGCTTTCCGCCGGCGCGAACTTGAAAGGCGCGTTGGCGGCGGAAATGTGCTTGCCGACCTTTCGGTCGAGCATCTTCTTGAGGCGGGGCGACGCGATGTCGATGAGCCACTGCCGCATGGCCGGCGGAGAGTGGAGGTCGTCTGCAAGAGCGCCAACCTGATCGGGCGACAGGTAGGCGAGGAGGCCTTCCGTCACGGTGAGGACGTTCCGGCTGCCCTGTGCCGCCCGGACGAACAACCCGCGCCGGGCGGCGGCGTCGGTCAGGTCCGCCGCGACCCTTTCGAACCGGCAAACGGGGGTTTCCCCGGAAAGCTTCTCCGATTTGTAGGCGAGGATTTCCGGCAGGTCGGCTTCGATCCATCGGAGGGTCTTCGGGAGAGGAAGGCGGTAGGGCCGGGTGTCGAGCCCGGCCGCGAGATTGAGAACGCAGTCCACCCCCTCCTGCGCGATCGACCGGAGGATGATCTCGTCCATCACGTGCGTGCGAACGATCATCGGCCACGCGAAACCCGTGACTTTCATGTTCCGGACGATCTCCCGGCCGCGGTCGCCGACGAGCTTCCGGGCGAGCGGATCCTTGAAAAGCGCGTCGGGACGCTCCGTTTCCATGACCCGGTACTGGGCCACCCAGAGCGCGGTATCGGAAATGTTGCGCAGGCTTTCGGTCATTTCTCCTCCCGGGAACCCCTGGGCAAGGGTCGCGTTGGGAGAGAGGATACAACGCGAGCCTTTCCGCAGGCCAGGTCCCGGCCAGATCCCGATTTTGAGCAAACTCCCGTTTCGTCATAGGATGGCCCTCCAACAGGGGAAAAGAGATTCGAGATTTCGACACGGCCCGAGAAGTCGTCCGCGGGCTTTCCGAAAGCGAAGCGGCGTTCCGAGCGCTCGTGGAATCGAGCGCCGCCGCGGTTGTCCTCTTCAACGAAGAGGGCGAGATCCTCTATGCCACGCCCGCCACTTCGAAACTGTGCGGGCTGGAGTTCCAGGAGATCCCCGGCCACCGGGTGACGGAATTTCTCGAACCGGCCGACGGCGATTCCGTGCGGCAGCTCTTCGAGGACTTCGCGATCCGCGGCCGCCTCGAGAAGGAAATGGAGCTGCGCTGTTGCAGCGTGGACGGAACGCGCAAGATCCTGAATTCCGTCTGGGCGAACCGGCTCAACGATCCGGCCGTCTCCGCGATCGTGGCGACCTTCCGCGACGTCACGGAATACCGCCGCGGCCTCGCCCTTCAATCCGCCCTCTACCGCATCGCCGCGAAGGCGAGCTCGGTCGAAGAGATGAGCGAGTTCTACGCCTCGATCCACTCGATCGTCGGGGAGCTCCTCGACGCGAAGAACTTCTACATCGCCTTGTACGACCGGGCCGCGGACCTGGTGACGTTCCCGTATTTCGTCGACGACGCCGACGGCTCCCCCGAGCCCATGAAGCCCGGCCGAAGCCTCACGGGCCTGGTGCTCAGGAGCGGCCAGCCGCTTTTTGTCACCGACGAGACGTTCCACGCCATGGCCGCGCGCGGAGAAGTCGACCTCGTCGGCGCTCCGTCGGCCGACTGGCTCGGTGTCCCGCTCAAGATCGGCGGCCAGACGACCGGCGTCCTGGCCGTTCAAAGCTACGTTCCCACGAACCGGTACGTTGAATCGGAGAAGGCCGTGCTCACGTTCGTGTCGCAGCACATCGCCGCGGCTCTCGAGCACAAGCGCGCCGTCGAGGCGCTGCGGTCTTCGGAGGAACGCTACCGGCAGCTGTCCGAGCGCAACCAGTACCTGGCGTTCCACGACGCCCTGACGGGCCTTCCAAACCGCGCGCTCCTGGCCGACCGACTCGCGCTCGCCCTGGCCCGCACCCGGCGCGAGAAGCAGGGCGTGGCGGTGCTTTTCGTCGATCTCGACCGTTTCAAGGACGTCAACGATTTCCTCGGACACGAGGCGGGAGACCGGCTTCTGGAGACGGTCGCGCGCCGTCTCAAATCCTGTGTTCGGGCGGAGGACACGATCGCGCGCGTCGGCGGCGACGAGTTCGTGCTCGTTCTCAATCGGATCTCGGGCGAGGCGGCCGCCCGGCTCGTGTCGGCGAAGATCCTTCGAACGATCGCGGAGCCGTTCGAAATCGGGGGTCAGCAGCTTTGCGCCACCGCGAGCATCGGCCTGAGCCTGTTCCCGGACCACGGCTCGGAGCCGGAAGACCTGATCCGCCATGCCGACGCCGCCATGTATGCCGTGAAGAGCTCCGGCCGGAATGCCTGCGGCGTGGCGCCTCCGAGGCAGGCCGGAGGCTGGGCGAGAATCGGCCCGGAGAGAATTTGAACGCGAGGATCCTTCCCCGCGCCGCCCTGGCGGCGGCATTTCTGATCGGCGGCACGGCGCTCGCGCAGGGCGGCCGCGCTTCCTGCGCGTTCGCCAACGCCGCCTACTCGGGACGCTGCGTCGAGGTTGTCGACGTCCCGGAAGGCGAGACGGCGCAGCAGGCGTGCGAGTCGATCCTCGCCTGCCTCAACGACGTAAAGTGCCTGAAGACCTACTGCAACGCGACGGAGGTCCGCAGCGGCTGGAAGCTCGTCTCGGCGACGCCGGCTCAGAACGAAAAGCCCCGGTAAGGGGCCGTTCTTTCCGTCCCGCCGGGCCGCAGGAATAGAATCGCGAACGGGAGGAATCCATGGCCCTGATCAAACCCATTCTCGACGAGCTTGCCCGCGAGGGAGAGACGACGCGGCGCGTGCTCGCTCGCGTGCCCACCGACAAACTCTCCTGGAAACCCCACGAAAAGTCGAGGTCGCTCGGCGATCTCGCGTGGCACGTGGCCTCCATTCCGGGGAGGATCGCCGCCATGGCCCAGCTCGAAGACGCCGACGTGCTGGCGCACAAGCAGGCGCCGCGGCCGGAAACGGCGGAAGGGATCGTCGAGCACCTGACCGCCGGTCTCGCGCAGGCCAGGAAGCTGCTCTCGAAGCTGAGCGACGACGATCTCAAGAAGAAGATCCACTTCCACCGGGGAGAGATCACGATGGCGCGGCTGCCGAAGATCGCGTTTCTGCGCGCGGTCCTGCTCAACCATTCGTACCACCACCGCGGCCAGCTCTCGGTGTACCTCAGACTCCTGGACGTGCCGGTGCCCTCGATCTACGGCCCTACCGCCGACGAGAGCTAGGGACGACTCGGGAATCGCAAGGCTCGCTCGGCCCGGATCGCGGCGAGAGCCACCGGCGCTTCGGTGGCAGATCGCTCGCTCGTGAATCGCAACTCGCGACATCGCTTTGGCCCTCTCGACGGGGTTCCCGGAGTTCTCTCATCCAGTCGATTTGAAGAACAGCAGCTCAGACAGGGGCCGATTCCCTCCTCGCGGCAGCCGCCGTCGCGCCGACCAAGCCACCCGCCGCTCCCGGGCCTCGCTCGTGGTGTGGGGCCCCCACCTCTGAGCGAAGCCGAGGGCGCGGCGTCCAAGAGCGGGAATTCGGCGCTCTCCCGAGAGGAGCGTAGATTTTTTCGCTGGGTTTCGATGCAAGTTGGATATGAGGTTTATCGCGAAAAAATCCGCCCGAGGAGCGCGCGAGGACGGATGCCACGGACAGGCGCGCTGCGTCTCCTCGAGGGAGGCTCCGAAGGCCCGCTCAGGGGCTTCCAAGCGCTCTCGTGCGAGCGAAGCCCACAGACATTCGTGCTGCGTCCCCTCGAACTGCGGCGCTTTCATGTGCCCGGCATATAATCCCCAAGCATTTTTAAGAAGGAGGATCTCTATGACCAACTCGAAGAAGTGGTTCACCGGATTCGTGTGTCTCGCCGTTCTGGCGCTTGCGGCCGCCTCGTTTGCGGCGGATGCGGCAAAGTCGGACGCGCCGGCCAAGACCAAGCACGCCGCGCACGCGATGGCCAAGCCGGTCCAGTGGCCGGCCGACAAGCTCACCTGGATCGACAATCCGGGGGCGGCCGGCGTGAAATTGGCCGTGCTGTGGGGCGATCCCGCGAAAGGCCCGCACGCCTCGCTCCACAAGTTCCCGGCCGGCTTCAAGGCTCCCCTCCACACGCACTCGTCTGACCTGCGCTGCGTGGTCATCGCGGGCACGATCATCCACGGGGAGGCCGACGGAACCGAGACGCGCCTGGGCCCCGGCTCCTACTACTTCAACCCGCACACCGAAAAGCACACGACCGCATGCGACGCGGCAAGCGAGTGCGAGATGTTCGTGGAGTCGAGCGGGAAGTTCGATTTGAAGTTGGTGGGCGAAAAGCCGATGGAGAAGAAGGCCGCGAAGTAAGGGAACTCGCTCAGCCCGGATCGCCGAGCCCCCGGATGCCGCGGGGCTCGGCACTCGTCTAGGAACTGCGCGAACCGGCGGGGGTCCTGTCACGCAGGACTCGCTCGGCCCGCATCGCGGCGAGAGCCGTCGGCGCTTCGGCGGCTGATCGCTCGCTCGTGAATCGCAGGGCTCGCTCGGCCAGGTTCGCCCTTGGCCCCTGCGGCCGCGGGGCTCGGCACTCGTCTAAGAACCGCGCGAGCCGGCGGGGGTCCTGTCACGGGACTCGACC
>JBOGJO010000212.1:0-4171 GCA_050747885.1 Thermoanaerobaculia bacterium | reverse complement strand
CAACTACCCCGGTCTTTTCTGGGACTACATCGTGCGTAACCGCAAGCCGCATACGGATTGGGATCTGTCGTAGAAAAAGAGGTTAAACTTCCGCCGCTGGAGGAGTTGCCGAGCGGTTGAAGGCGGCGGTCTTGAAAACCGTTGTGCCGGAAACGGTACCGGGGGTTCGAATCCCTCCTCCTCCGCCAAGCGTAGCGCCGGCGGAACCCGGCGAAGCCGGGAGAGCGTAGCGACGGAAGGGATCGCCGAGCACGCGAGTGCGAAGGTTCATCCCTCCTCCTCCGGCAGCCGCTACAGGTAGGCCTGTTTGAACTCGTTGTAGAGATTTTCCGGGACCGGCCGCGGCTCGTCCGAGCCTTCCGCCTCCGCGACCAGCACGTGCGGAAGCCCCGGGACGTCGTCGTAGGTCTCGTGCTGCTCGATGCCGCGCAGGGCGTCGATCGAGCTCTCCCGGTATTTCTCGAAACGGATGGACGCGAAGCCCGCCGCCCGCAGAACGGTTTCGAGCATCGCCCGGTTGTATAGAAATTGATGCCCCCACCCGTGGAACGCGCGGTTGAGGCGCAGAGAATCGACGATCGCATCCTCCTGGGGCACCGAAGGGCCGTGGTAATGGGTCAGGATCACCCAGTCGAGATTCGGCGTCGAAAGACGCAGAACTCCGTTGGGCTTCAGGATCTTCCGGCAATCGCGCAGGAAGGCGAGCCCTTCGTCGATCGTCAGGTGCTCGAGGAAGTGCTCGGCAAAGAGCAGGGCAACGTTGTCGAAGGGGAGCCCCTGCCGCACGTCGATCGCGAAATCGAGGCCCGGAATCGGATGGAGATCCACGTTGATCCACCCGGGAAGGAGGTTCGGTCCCGATCCGATGTGGACGCGTTTACCCGGTCGATCCATGGACGCGAGGTTAGTTCGAGGCCACCGGGTTGTCCAGACCCCGGGCGTCGGCGCGGGGGGACGGCCTCCCGGCGTTCTGCAGCCGATCGGGGGCGCGCTGTCTTGACGCAGGCGCGAGCCCTGGAAAAGGCGAAGGCCGAATCTACGGCCCGGTGATCTCTTTCCGGTTCCCGAAGTAAGGCCGAAGGGCCTCGGGCACTTCGACGGTGCCGTCCTCCCTCTGATAGTTCTCGAGGATCGCGACGAGCGTCCGGCCGACGGCGAGGCCGGAGCCGTTGAGCGTGTGAACGAACTCCGGCTTCGCGTCCGGCGCCGGGCGGTAACGGATGTTCGCCCGGCGCGCTTGAAAATCCCCGAAGTTCGAACAGGAGGAGATCTCCCGGTACCCGTTCTGCCCCGGGAGCCAGACTTCGAGATCATAGGTTTTTGCCGCGGAAAATCCGAGGTCGCCGGTCGAGAGCGCCATGACCCGGTAAGGGAGCCCGAGGCGTTGAAGGACGCGCTCGGCGTCCGCGGTCAGGGTCTCCAGAAGCGGGGACGAATTTTCCGGGAGCGAGAATGCCACGAGCTCGACCTTGTTGAACTGATGCAGTCGAATGAGGCCTCGCGTGTCGCGCCCGGCGGCGCCGGCTTCGGCCCGAAAGCAGGGCGAGTAGGCCGCGTATTTGAGCGGAAGGGAGCCCGCCTCGAGGATCTCGTCGCGATGGAAATTCGTGACGGGGACCTCGGCCGTGGGAATGAGGTAGAGATCGCGGGCGCGAAAGAGATCCTCTTCGAACTTCGGCAGCTGGCCGGTTGCAAACGCGGAATCCGCGTTGACGAGGAAGGGCGGGAGCATTTCGGTGTAGCCCGCTTCCCCCGTGTGCAGGTCGAGCATGAAGTCGATCAACGCGCGCTCCAGGCGGGCGCCCGCGCCGATTTCCACTGCGAACCGCGCTCCCGAAATCTTCGCGGCGCGCGCGAAATCGAGGATCCCGAGGCGCTCGCCGATCTCCCAGTGCGGCTTTGGCGGGAAGGGGAACGCGCGGGGCGCGCCCCACTTGCGCTCCTCCCGGTTCGCGGTTTCGTCGGCGCCCCGAGGGACGGTCGCATCGGGGACGTTGGGAACCCACCGCTCGATCCTTTCGAGATCGGCATCGCACCGGCGCTCGTCTTCTTCGAGCGCTCCGGCTCGTTCCTTCAAGGACTTGATTTCAGCCACCTGTTCCGGCGAGGGACGCTGCTTTCCGGACGTCAGGAGATTCTTTTGCTGACGAAGCGCTTCGAGTTGAGTGACCACCTCTCGACGCCTGGATTCGATGACCGAATATCGATCGAGGTCGGCTCCGGAGTAGCGCTCGGGCATCTCCCGGGCGAGCCGGGCCGCGTTTTCCCTCAGAAATGCGCGTGCTAACATGAAACGCGGATTGAACAACGGAGACGAACTGAAGTCAATCTCGGCCATTGTCATCAATCGGAACGGCGGAAGCGCCCTCCTTCGCTGCCTCGAGTCCCTTGCCGGGCAAGAGGATCCGGTTCTCGAAGTTCTCGTCATCGACAACGATTCGAGCGCGGCCGAGCGGGACGAGGTCCGCCGTCGTTTTCCCGAGGTGCGGCTGGTTGGGTTTTCGTCGAATCTCGGATTCGCCCGGGCCGTGAACGAAGGAATCTCGAGGACCAGCGGCCGTTTCGTTCTCACCGTCAACAACGACGCGCGGCTCTCGCCGGCATATGCCGGCAGGCTTGCCCGGCTGCTTGCGTCGGACGATCGCGCGGCCGGAGCTCAGGGCGTGGTCCTGGAAGACGACGGGACCGCGATCGACACGGCCGGACTTTCCTGGAACGCCCGAGGCGAGGCGGTTCCGTTCCTCGCGGGGCGGGAGCCCTCGGCCGGGCCGTCTGCCGCCGTCGAGGTCCCGGGGATCTCCGCGACCGCGGCGCTGTACCGGCGCGCGGCCCTCGAAAGTGTCGCGGAAAACGGCATGGTCTTCGACTCCTCGTTTTTTGCTTACTACGAGGACGTCGACCTGTCGCTGCGACTCGCGCGCGAGGGCTGGCGGTTCACGCTCGATCCGGGCGCGGTGGCCTACCATGAGGGCTCTCTGACCGGGCGGCGAACACCCTGGCGCCGGGCCCTCTGGACGTCGCGCAACCGATGGAAAACGCTGTTGAAGAACTTCGACCGGTCATTCCTGCGCCGGCGCCTGGGAAGCTTGCTGAGCGCGGATCTAGCGCACGCGCGCGCGGTCGGTTGGCCGGGAATCGCGCGGCCCGTTCTCGTGTGGCCGGCGGCGGCGATCCGCGCCCTGGCGACGCGGCCGGAGGCGACTCGCTTGACCGGCTTTCCGGTTTGTTCGGCCGCGGGGAAGTGATCACGATCTCGACAGTGATCGTGTCCTGGAATTCGGGAGAGGATCTCGTCGAATGCGTCGCGAGCCTCGCCCGGGCGCGCACGGAATCGGGCCCGCTCGCCGATCGCCTCGAGCTCGTCGTGCTCGACAACCACTCCGACGAGTTCCCCGAGGCCCGCTTGCGGGAGCTTTGGCCCGGAGTGCGTCTCTCCGTTCTCGGCGAAAACATCGGTTACGGGCCCGCCGCCAACCACGGCGCGGCGCACGCGCGGGGGGACATTCTCCTGCTCCTGAATCCGGATACCCGCGCCGTCGGCAATCCGTTTCCCGCGATCGCCGACGCGTTTGAACGCCATCCCGACTGGGCCGCCGTCGCGCCTCGCCTCATGGAAGCCGAGTTTCCCATCCACACTTCTGAACCCGGGGGTTCCGAGAGACCGCTCCCCGGCCTTCGGCCACCCCTCCCCAAATCGGGGAGGGGCCAAGGCGAAGAGCGAGGCGAAATGAGGCGGGCGAGGGCGGGGCTCGACACCCAGGAGGAGTTCCAGCTTCGCCGATTCCCGTCTCTCCGGAGCGCGCTTCGGGAGCTGCTTCTGATCGACCGGCTGCTTCCCCGAAACCGCGGGCGTGTGCGCGACCGTTACCTCGACCGGGATCGAAACACGTCGTTCGAGGTCGAGCAGCCGGCGGCCGCGGCCCTCGCCGTGAGGAAATCCTCATTTCAGGGAATCGGCGGTTTCGATCCCCGGTTCGCGCCCGCCTGGTGGGAAGACGTCGACCTGTGCCGGCGGCTCGCGTCGGCGGGAAGAATTTTCTACGTTCCGGCGGCGCGGTTCGAGCACCGGGGAGGAAGCGCGATGGAACGGCTCGGCTACGACCGATTCCTGCCCCTGTACTACCGAAACGCCGTTTCTTACTGGAGAAAGCACGGAGGCGCGGTCCCGGAG
>JBOGJO010000211.1:0-22637 GCA_050747885.1 Thermoanaerobaculia bacterium | reverse complement strand
GTTGAACGGCACGATCACGAGCATTGCCTCCGATCCGGGGGCCGGAGCGCTCGCGGACCTCTCGCGACGTGTCGCAAAGCTGAACCGGTGGGCGCCGGGGCTGCTGCCTCGCGGCCGCGGCCTTCCCGCGTTCGAGCACGTTGTGTACATCATCAAAGAGAACCGAACCTACGATCAGGTCTTCGGCGATCTGCCGGAGGGGGACGGCGATTCGTCTCTGGTGTATTTTCGCGCGAACGACGGGCCGAACCACCGGGCCCTCGCCCGTCGCTTCGGGCTGTTCGACCGCTTTCTGTGCAATGCGGAAGTGAGCTCCCAGGGCCATCCCTGGTCGACCTCGGCCTATGTCACCGATTTCACCGAGAAGACCGTGGACTCGCTCTATTCGGACCGGCGCCCGGAGAGGGAAGGCGAGCCCGACGAGCCGGCGAGCGGCTACCTCTGGGACCTGGCCGCGAGGACGGGGATTTCGTTTCGCGATTACGGGGAATACGCGGGCGAAGTCGGCGATTCGAAAGGGAAGCCCCGGTACGGATCGAAGCTGAAGAACCTGGGACCCTTCGTGAATCCCGATTACCCCTCCTTTGACCTGACGATTCCCGACCAGCGGCGAGCCGACGTGTGGATTTCGGAGCTCGGAGAGTTCGTCCGCAAGGGAACGATGCCGGCGCTCGAGATCCTTCATCTTCCCGGCGACCATACGGCGGGAGGCCGTCCCGGAATGGGGACTCCGCGAGCATACTTCGCGGACAACGACCTTGCCCTCGGACGGATCGTCGAAGCCCTTTCGAAGACTTCCTTCTGGAAGAGCACGGTCGTCTTCGTCGTCGAAGACGACGCGCAGAACGGACCCGATCACGTTGATTCCCACCGCGCTCCCTTTCTGGCAATCTCGCCATACAGCCGGCCCGGGAGGATTCACCGCTTCGTCAACACGACCGACGTCCTGAGAACCATCGAAGAGATCCTTCACCTGAGCTCTTTGTCGCAGTTCGATCATTTTGCGACCCCGCTCGAGGGGGTGTTCGCCGCCAAAGCGGACCTGCGCCCCTATTCCGCGATCACTCCGGCTCAGCGGCTCGACGAGAAGAATCCTTCTTCGGGAAAGGTCGCGCGTGATTCGATGAAACTCGAGCTCGACGAAGCGGACGCCGCCGACGAAGACCTCTTCAATCAGGTGTTGTGGCAGGCGCTCAAAGGTCCGTCGGCGCCCTACCCTCCCGCGCGGCGCCTCTCAGCCCTCGACCAGATCCGGTCGAATTGATCCGGCGGGGGTTCGCGGTTCCTCGGTCGGCAGTTCCACCGAGAAAGTCGAGCCCGCGCCCGGATCGCTGACTACGGCGATCCGTCCCCCGAGGGCTTCGACGTTCTTCCTTGCGATCCAAAGGCCGAGGCCAAAACCGCCGGCGCGCGACGCGGAGGCCGCGCGCTCGAAGCGTTGGAAGATCCTCTTCTGATCGCTCCTCGCGATTCCGAGGCCCTGGTCCCGCACGGAGATCCGGGCGATCGCTTCGCGTCGGGAAACCGTGATTTCGACCGGCTTCGAGAGGCCGTATTTGACGGCATTGGACAGGAGGTTGTTGAAAACGTAGCCGAGTCGTTCGCGGTCGGTTCGGCACCAGACGGGCTCGGGAGCGACGACGGACGCGCGGCAATCGGCGTTCGACAACTCCTCCAGAAATCGGGTCGTGGCCTCCTTCGCGAACGCGGAGAGATCCACACGCTCGAGCTTCAGAGGCATCACGCCGGAAGTCACACGGCTGACGTTGAGCATCTCGTCGACGAGGGCGGAGAGGCGGCTCCCGGAGCGGCGAACCGATTCGAGGCGCGCGGCGAGAACTTCCGCCGGGGCCCCGAGACGCAGGCCGCGGGAGAGATTTTCGACCTGAAGGGTCAGGGTCGAGAGCGGGGTCCTCAGCTCATGGCCGGCGATCGAGAGGATCTCGTCTCGCGCCTGCGCCGCGCGGCCGCGTTCGGCGACAAGAGCGGCGACCACGAGCATCGTCACGGAAATCACCGCCATGAACGCCTGAAGGATCAGGAGCGACCGGGTCGGATCGAGAGATGCGAAAGGGCCGACTCCGCCGGCGGTTCCCCACGCGGCGATTCCCGAAAGAATGACGAGCAGCGTCGCCGTTTCGCGCGCCCCGAATCGGAACGCGGCCCAGAGGAGCAGCGGGATGCAGAAGAACTGAATGGGAACGTGGTTGACGGCCGGGCCCGCCCGCCGGGCGAAGAGAAGGAAGCACAGGAATGCGAACCCGAAACTCAGGGAGGCTGCTTCGACGGCTTTCTTCGGGTTCCCGCGAACCCGGTGGTCGTTGGCCCAGAGAATCAGCGCCGGCGCCACGACGATCGCTCCCGCCGCGTCTCCGAGCCACCATGTGACCCAGATTCGAGCGGAGTCGCTCCATCTCGCGAAACCTCCGAGGGCGAGGCTCGCGAGGCCCACTGTGGGCGAAAGGGTCGTCGCGAGAACCCCGCCGAGAAGGAGAAACCAGAAAACGTCGATGGCGCGGTCGAAGGCATCGCGCCCTCCCGCGAGGCGGCGGATCATGATCGCCCCCACGAGTGCCTCGAGCGTGTTTCCTGTCGCGATGCCGATCGAGGTTGCGAACGTGCCCGCCGTCGTGAGATTGACGAGAAACGCGGCGACGAAAACGCCCGGCCACGCTTGAAGTCCCACCGTGAGAAACGCGGCGAGCGCGATGCCGGTCGGGGCCCAGACGGCGGTCGCGTTCGGATGGACGACGGCCAGCGCGAGCCCGAGTTTTCCGGCGGCGAAATACGCTGCCCCGAGCGCGATCGTCCTCCCGAGGTCCCCGCTCGTTTCAGGCAGGAGCCTCGCTCCGAGTCTCGAATCGCGCTCGCTCATTGAGGCATCGAAGTTCTTTTCCGCAAAGTATATCCGCGGGGGAGCGCCCCGCGGCGCGAGAGTAGAATCGGGCCATGCTTCGAATCCCGCGCGGCCGCCGCCCGGCGCTCGCGCTGACGCTGTGCTCGGCTATGACCACCGGAGTCGCGGCCGCCCGGATCGAGCCGACCGTCATCCGACAGAGGGTCGAATTTCTCGCCTCCGACGGTCTCGCGGGCCGCGCTTCGGGTTCCGAGGGAGGGATGCAGGCGGCCCGGTACATCGCCGACGCGTTTCGGATCGCCGGGTTGAAAGCGCTGGGGAGCGACTGTCCGGGAGACGTCGATGCGGCGCTGGACGGAAGCGGATACTTCCAGGCGTTCTCATTTCCCGCCGGCGTTACCGAGGGGAAGGGAAACTTCCTGTCGGCCCGGCATACGGGGAAATATTTCGAATACCGGCCCGACGTGGAATTCGTCGCCTCGAGTGTTTCGGGCAACGGCCGGGTCGAGGGCGATGCCGTCTTTGCCGGCTATGGCATCATCGCCCGCGATCCGGCGCGAGACGATTACGGGGACCTCGACGTCCGGGGAAAAGTCGTCCTCCTGCTCGCCGGGTCTCCGGGAAACGATCCCCGATCGCCCCTGGCTGTGTTCGCAGGAATGCACCACAAGGTGCTCTTCGCGCGCGATCGTGGCGCCGCCGCGGTTCTTGTCGTGGCGCCCCGGGACACCGACCTTCCGGACCCGTCGTCGAGCCGGAGCTTTTCCGACGAGGGGATCCCCGTGCTCCTCGTGAGGCGTTCTCTCGCCCAATCCTGGCTCGCAACGGCGGGCTGGACCCTTGCGTCCGCGGAATCGCGGCTCGCGGGAGAGAGGCTTGCTCTCGCGCTTCCGGTTCGCGTCTCGTTGTCCTCCGAGGTCCGGAAAATCCGAAAAACAACGCAGAACGTCGCCGGGCTCCTCGAAGGAAGCGATCCGGCGCTCCGGAATGAATACGTCGTCATCGGCGCACATTACGATCATCTCGGCATGGGCGGCCCGAGCTCGCTGGCCGAAAGCCCGGAACCTGCGATTCATCACGGCGCCGACGACAACGCCTCGGGCACCGCCGGCGTGATCGCCCTCGCGGAGGACCTGGCCTCCCGTTCTCCGCACCCGAAGCGCAGTATCCTGTTCCTTGCGTTCTCCGGCGAGGAGCTGGGTCTCCTCGGATCGTCTTACTACGTCGGTCATCCGCTGGTTCCGTCGGCATCGACAGTCGCGATGTTCAACATGGACATGATCGGCAGGCTTCGGGGGCGAAGGCTGACGGTGATCGGGACCGAGACGTCGCCTTCCTGGGAGCCTCTCCTCGTTGCGACGAATCGAGAGAATGCCTCTTCTCTGATCCTCCAAAAAACGGAGGGCGGATTCGGAGCGAGCGACCAGCAGTCTTTCTACGCGGCAAAGATCCCTGTTCTTTTCTTCTTCACGGGCGGCCATTCCGATTATCACAAGCCGAGCGACACCGCCGATCGGATCAACGCGGCAGGAGAAGCCGCGGTGCTCGATCTGATCGAGCAGTGCGCGCTCCGGGTGGCGAACGGCCGCGACCGTCCCCCGTTCCGGGAGCTTCCCCCGACGGCCGTGACGGCGTCCCGGCAGTTTCGCGTCTGGTTCGGATTGATGCCCGACCCGTCGAGCGAGGTGGACGGTGTGAAGCTCGCGGGGGTCCGCGCCGGGAGTCCCGCGGCGAAAGCCGGCCTCCAGGCCGGGGACGTCATGGTCCGGTTCGGGAGACACGACATTCGAAGCGTCGACGACTATTCGATCGCGATCTCCGAAGGGTCTCCGGGCGACGAGGTGGAAGTCATCGTGACGCGCGAAGGAACCCTGGTTTCTCTTCACGCCGTTCTCGAAGCTCCGAATTCGTGAGACCGGGAGCGGGTCGATCACATTGGGCGGAGAATTCTTCGCGTACAGTGAAACGCGCGTTTTCCGGAGACCTTCGGATGTCCTGAATTCGCTGAATCCGCTCCAAAAATTGACACGATTCTGCACTCCCGTTAGGCTCGAACGTCAAATGATCCCGGACCCGCCTCTCCCGGTCGGGGTGACCCGGCGCAACCTGGCCGCCGAGCCGGACGACCGGGGGCTTTTCTGCGAAATTTACCGCGCGGAATGGGTCACGAAAGATCCCGCGATTCAGTGGAACGTGATCCGCTCGAGGGCGGGCGTCATGCGCGGCGTTCGCGTTCATCTCCGGCACGAGGACTATCTGGTTCTTCTCGACGGTTCGCTGTTGGTGGGCCTGCGCGACCTGCGCCGGGGCTCGGCCACCGAGGGGATGGTGTCGCTGCTGGAGCTCGAGAGCCGCGAGATCCCCGTCCTGACGATCCCGCCCGGAGTCGCGCACGGCGTCTACTCGCCGGACTCCGCGCAGTGCATCCTCGGCGTGACGAGCTACTACGACCCGGCCGACGAGCTCGCGTGCCGTTGGGACGATCCGGATCTCGCGATTCCGTGGCCGTTTGCGACGGCGATCGTGTCACCCGGGGACGCCCGCGGAATGCCGATCTCGGAAGTCAGAGAGATCGTCGCCCGCTCGGCATGATTCCCGCGAGCGCGCGGAGACGCTCGATCAGCCTCACCGTTTCCGCCCCGTCGCGCGCCGAGGCTTTCGGCGGCGGGCCGCCCTGAACGTACCCGCGGAACGCGCTCAGCTCGCGATCGAGCGGGAGCTCGGGCGACACGGGCCGGACTCCCGTCGTCGAGACCGCGACCTCGTGCTCGCGTTGGATCGTCCATCGCACGGTGCCCCGTTCGCAGACGAGCTCGATTTCCCGGCGCCGGTCAGAGGCCCGGGAGGAGACCTCGAATGTGAACGAGATTCCGCCGACCTCGCATGCCGCCGTCATGGCGAGAGCGTCCGATCCGGACGTCTCGGCTTCGGCCCGGAGCGGCCGGGGAATCGCGCCCAGAATCTCCCTCGCGATCGAGATGTCGTGCGGCGCGAGAATCCACACCGGATCCACGTCGTGGCCCGACACTCCGGCCTGAACGCGCACCGTCCGCAGCGACAACGGCGTCCCGAGCTCGCGCGAGCGAACGATCCTCGTCATCTCTTCCACCGCGGGATGGTAGCGCCACTTGTCCATCACGAAGAGCCGCTCGTGCGCGCCAGCGAGGCGGTCCGCGGATTCCGCATCGTCGGTCAGCGGCTTCTCGCAGAAAATCGGAACGGCGCGCGGCGCAAGAGTGCCGATGACGTGCGCGTGGCGGCGTGTCGGCACGGCGACGATGGCGGCGTCGATCCGGCCGACGAGCGAGACGTCGGGGACGGCCCCGGCGGCCCCGCGCTCGAGGGCGCCCCGGCGCGCCTCCTCTGAAGGCTCGACGACCCAGACTCGCTCGCCTTGAGCCGCGAGCGTGATCAGGATTCGGCGGCCCCACCGCCCGCACCCCGCGAGAACGAATTCCATGGGAGAATCACCTCCTCTCGACTCGGCGAATTGTATTTCGACGTGGAGAAGTCGCGCGCCGGAGTCGTCAAAACCTTTCGATCGCCCCTTCGTAAACGACGACGTGGACCCTGACGCTCGATCCGGCTCGCAGGGCGACACGCGGCCCGCGGTTTCAGGAGTCGCCCTCGCCGCTCTCTGCGCCGCAAAGCTCCTCCTTCACGTCTTCACGAGCGTCCGGCGTTACGGCTATTTCCGCGACGAGCTCTACTTCCTCGACATGGCGCGCCATCTCGACTGGGGCTATGTCGATTCCGCGCCCCTGATCGCCGTCTATGCGAAAGTTGCGACGCTTCTCGGCGGATCTCTCGCCGCGGTTCGGTTTCTGCCGGCGCTCGCGGGAACGGCGCTGATCGCGCTCTCGGTCCTTCTCGCGCGGGAGCTGGGCGGCGGCCGCTTTGCCCAGGTCCTCACAGGGTTGTGCGTTCTGTTGTGTCCCGGCTTCCTTCTTTCGGACAGCCTGCTGACGATGAACGCGTTCGAGCCGCTCTACTGGACGGGATGCATCCTGATCCTCGCGCGAATCCTGCGCACCGGGAACTCGCGCCTTTGGATCGGATTCGGGGTTCTCGCGGGGCTCGGGATCGAGAACAAGCACTCGACGCTGTTTTTTGGTTTCGCCGTGACGACGGCAATCGTCCTCACGCGCGAGCGCCGCGAATTCGCGAGGCCCTGGATCTGGGCGGGAGGCGCGATCGCCGCGGCCCTCTTTCTCCCGAACCTGATCTGGCAGATCCGGCATCACTTTCCGACTCTCGAAGACCTCGAGAACGTTCGGCGCGAAGGAAAGAACGTCGTTCTCTCGCCCCTGGCGTTCGTCAAGGAGCAAATCCTCGACATGCACCCGCTGTTTTTCCCCGTGTGGCTCGCCGGCGTGGTCTCCTTTCTTCGAAGCCGCCGGTTCCGCGTCCTGGGACTCGTATTCCTCGTTCTCTTCGGGGTCATGGAGATTGCGCACGCGAAAAGCTACTACCTGTTTTCGATCTATCCGATGGCTTTCGCCGGCGGGGGAGTCGCGTTCGAGAAATGGCTCTCGGGCCGCGCCGCCTGGACTAGGCTCGCGGTCGCGGGGGCCGTCGTCCTGGTCGCATTGCCCGTGATTCCGCTGGCGACATGGATGCTCGCCCCCGAGCGCTACATTGCGTACACGAGAGCGATCGGTTTCAGGCCGAGTAAATCCGAGGTTCACCATGACGGCCCGTTGCCCCAGCCGATGGGAGACCAGTTCGGCTGGCCGGGGATGGTCCGCGAAGTCGCCGCGATCTATCGTTCGCTGCCGCCGGAGGAACGCGTAAAGACCGGGATCTTCGCGAACAACTACGGAGAGTCCGGCGCGATCGATCTCTTCGGTCCCGCTCTCGGTCTTCCGCGCGCCTGGTCAAGGCATCAGAACTACTGGTACTGGGGTCCGCCGGAGAAGGATTACCGGAATTTGATCGTTCTCCAGGGAGACGAGGACGACATGCGCCGGAGGTGCACGTCGTTTGAGGCGTATCCGCACTTCGATCGCAACGGAATGGCGGAAGAAAACACCCCGATCTACCTCTGCCGCGGCCTGACCGTCGACCTGCGCAAGATCTGGCCGGACGAGCACCACTGGAACTGACGGGGAAGCGCCGCCCGCATGTTGCTTCGAGCCGTTCTCGTCCTGATCCTGATTTTCTTCGTCGCGTTCCTGATTCGAATCCTGCGCCATTGGTGGGCGCGGCTCTGATCGGCCCGGCTCTCCGCCTGTCCCTCTCGACGGCGGCCGTTCCCGGACCCGACCCCTGTCAGGCCGACGGAAGATCGAGGCCCGCCCGCAGGCCTCCCTCGGGCGAGGTCGAAAGCGAGATTCTTCCTCCATAGAGCTCGGCGAGATCGCGCACGATCGCAAGGCCCAAACCCGAACCGGGCACCTCCTCGTCCACCCGGACCCCCCGCTCAAGGACGGACTCTCGAACTTCGGGGGCGATCCCCGGACCGTCGTCGTCGACAACGATCACCACCCGCCCGCCGTCGACGGTCGATTCGAGACGGACGCGCGATTTTGCCCACTTGCAGGCATTGTCGAGGAGATTTCCGAGCATCTCTTCGAGGTCTTCCGGCTGGACGCGCACGGTCTGTCCGGGCGCAATCCTCGATTCGACCGTGATCCCCCGGTCGGCGTGGAGCCGCGTCAGCGCGCGCGTCAGCCCGTTGACGGTGGCGGCCAGCGAGGCCTGGGCGTGAAGGGCGCTTCCCGACGCCGCGGCGCGGGCGTGCGCCAGGTGGTAGTCGACCTGGCGTTTCATACGTTCGACCTGCTGGCCGATGAGCCCGCCGAGCTCCGTGTCTCCGCCGTCCGCCAGGCGCGCGGCCTCGTTGGAAAGGACCGCGAGCGGCGTCTTCAAGCCGTGCGCCAGATCTCCCGCCTTCCTTGTCGCCCGCGAAACCGCCTGATCGCTGTGTGCGAGCAGGGCGTTGAGCTCGTCGACGAGCGGCTGGACTTCGGCGGGGTAACGCCCGGGGAGCTGTCGGCCGGACCCTTTCCGGATCGCGGCGAGCCCTGAACGGAGGCTGTCGAACGGGGAAAGCGCGCCGCGCACGAATGCAAATCCGACGACCATGCAAATCGCCGCGATGATCAGCAGGCTCGTGCTATGGAGAAAGAACGGGGGCGACACGATCACGTGGAAGACGTGCGGGCGCCGCGCGGAATCGCGGTGTCCGAAGAGCAGAGGAAAGGAAATTCCGACGATCGATATGAGCCCGGCCGTCCAGAGAACCGCGCCGATCAAAACCTTGCCGCGAAGCGACCTCATGGATTCGGCGCCGGGCCTGCCACGCGGTAACCGAGGCCTCGGACGGTCTCGATGAAGTCGGCGCCGAGCTTGCGTCGGAGTCTTGCGATGAAAACCTCGACGGTGTTGGAATCGCGGTCCGCGCTCCGGGCGTAGATGTGCTCGGTCAACTCGCTCTGCGGCACGACCTTGCCGCGGTGATGCATGAGATAGGAGAGAACGCGGAACTCGTGTCCGGTCAGCTTCACGGGCGATCCGTTGACCGTCACCCTCGCGATCCGGGAATCGAGGGAAACCGCCCCGCAGCGCAGCTCGGGGTCGGTATGCCCGCTCGAGCGCCGAATGAGGGCTCGAACGCGCGCCAGCAATTCTTCCATTCGAAACGGCTTGGCCAGGTAGTCGTCTGCGCCTCCGTCGATCCCCTGCACTTTCTCATGCCAGCTGGCGCGCGCGGTCAGCACCACGACGGGCACCGGGAGACCCGCGTCGCGCCAGCGGCGCAGGACTGTCAGGCCGTCGATTTTCGGCAGCCCGAGATCGAGCACGACCGCGTCGTAGGGCTCGGTCTGCGCGAGAAAATCGGCCCGCTCTCCGTCGGCGGCGCAATCGACCGCGTACCCCGCCTGGCCGAGAGCCGAGGCGAGCTGCTGTGAAAGGAGCTTTTCATCCTCGACGACGAGAACTCTCACGCGGCCTCCCCGAATGGCCTTATATAACGCCCCCGAGCCTGAACGGCGACTGAACAGGGCGTTCAGGGCCCGTTCAGAGGCGAATTCGTAGTCTCCGTTGGGATGAGCCCGAAGTTGCTCCGCTGGCTTCTCGTCGTCCTCGGCCTGCTCCTGGCGGGCCGGATGGCGTCGAGCTTTGTGCCCATCCGTACCTGGCTGCGCGGCCGCGCGGCGGACGACCTTCCGACACAGGTCGCGAGCCGCTCGACCCTGACGGACTCGACGGTCGCGATCGGAACGATCAAGCCGAAGGTCGGCGCTGAGGTCAAGGTCGGCTCTCAGCTTTCCGGGGTCGTCGGGGATCTGAAGGTCAGCGTCGGCGACCGGGTCTCGCGCGGACAGCTTCTCGCTTCGCTCAAGGACGAAGACTGGCGCGCGCGCGCCGAAATGCTCAGGGCGGAGCTGGCTTCGTCGATTGCCGAGAAGGAATACGCCGCGAGCGAGCTTCAGCGGACGGAGCGGCTCGGAGAACTGGTCTCCGTGCTCGAAGTCGAGAACACGCGCAAGAATCTCCGCGTCAAAGAGGCGCAGGTCGAGCGGGCGAGGGCGAATCTCGCCGAGGCGGAGATCACGTTGGGATACACGGTGATCCGGGCGCCCGTCTCCGGAACGATCGCCTCGGTTTCGACATACAGGGGCGAAACGATCGCCGCGAGTCTCTCCGCGCCGACGTTCGTCACGATCCTGGACCTCGACCGGCTCGAGGTCCAGTCCTATGTCGACGAAACGGACATCGGCCGGATCCGCGTCGGCCAGCGCGTGACGTTTCGCGTGGACGCCTTTCCCGGGCGCGAGCTCGACGGCGTGGTCTCGGCAATTTACCCGAAAGCTCAGCTCGTCAACAACGTCGTCGACTACGTGGTGCTCATCGACATCGTGAAGACGGCGGGTCTCCTGCTCCGGCCCGAAATGACGGTCCACGTGAACTTCGTCCTGGACCAGAGAGAAGGGGTTCTCACCATTCCGCGATCCGCCCTCCTTCGGGAAGGCGGGCGAAACCTCGCCGTGGTTCGGACGGCCGACGGGTGGGCGGAGCGCCCGGTCGTGACGGGCCTGCAGACTCCTCAGAGCGTCGAAATCGTCTCCGGGCTGGTGGAAGGCGAAACGTTCGTCTCCGACAAACAGGCCTGGAAACAGAAACGGGAGAAGAAGCCGTGATGGAATTGAGAGACCTCGTCAAAACCTACCGGAAACACAGGGAGCCGCCCGTCAAGGCGATCGACCGCGTGTCGTTGAAGATTGAGCAGGGAGAGCTCGTGGCGATCCTCGGCCCCTCGGGTTCGGGGAAGAGCTCGCTGATGAACGTCATGGGTCTCCTCGATCGACCCGACAGCGGCGAGTACCTGCTCAACGGAAGCCCGGTTCAGGGGCTGGGCGCCGACGAGCTTGCGGCACTGCGCAACCGGAGCATCGGGTTCGTCTTTCAGTCGTACCACCTTCTCCCGCGAACGACGGCGATCGAAAACGTCGAGCTGCCTCTTCTCTATTCCGACCGGAATGATTTCCGGGAGAGAGGCGAGGCGGCTCTGGCGGCCGTGGGGTTGTCGGATCGGAAGAACCACCGGACGGAGGAGCTTTCCGGAGGGCAGCAGCAGCGGGTCGCCATTGCGCGCGCGATCGTCAACGATCCGGCGGTTCTGCTCGCCGACGAACCGACGGGCAATCTCGACTCGACGGCCGCGGGGGAAATTCTCGAGCTCTTCAAGTCTCTCAACTCCCGGGGCTCGACCATCGTCCTCATCACGCATGACCGGGAGATCGCGGCGCAGGCGAAAAGAATTATCCGAATCCGCGATGGCGCCGTGACCGCCGACGAATCGCGAGCGTCCGGAAAGGGAGGCGCCCGATGAACCGGAAGCTTTTGTTCCGATCGGTTTTTTCGCGCCTCTGGCGCTTCAAGGCGAAGAGCATCTTCATGGGGCTGGGAATCATGGTGGGCGTGCTGGCAACCGTGCTGCTCCAGAGCGTGGCCGGGAGCGTGCGGTCCAGGTTTTTGGAATTTCTCGGCCGTGCTTATCCTTCCGACGCGATCGTGCTGATGGGGGGGAGCGGGCCCATGGGCGGGCCTGCCGGCCGCAACAGCGTCAAGCTGGCCGACGTGGAGACCGTGGCAAGCGCGCTGGCGGTCTCAGATTGGGATCCCTCGATCGTCGTGGGCTCGCGCGACGTCAAACGCGCCGGCAACAGCGTGCGCGTCAATGTCGCCGGTATGTCGGAAAAGGCGGAAAGCGTGCGGCGGCGCTCCGTGGCGGAGGGCGAATTTCTGAGTGCCGACGACGTTCGAAGCCGGGCCAACGTGGCTCTCCTCGGCGCGACGACGGCGCGGGCCCTCTTTCCGGGCGAGTCGCCGATCGGGGCGGAGATCTTCATCGACAACGCGCCATTCCGCGTGAAGGGAGTGCTCGAACCCGCCGGGGTGGACGTTCACGGAGGCGATGACGACGCCGTGATCGCGGTGCCCTACACGACGTTGATGGAAAGGATGCTGCGCATCAACTTCGTCTCCTCCGCGACTTTCGTGCTCGCCGACCGGAACCGGGTCGAGGGCGCAAGCAAGGAAGTCGTGCGGATCCTTCGGGAGCGACACGGGATCGCTCAAGGGCAGAAGGATGACTTCAGCGTCTTCACGTCGGTGTCGATGCGGGAGCTCTTCGACCGGTCGTTCCGAACGTTCACAATTTTCGTTCCGCTGATCGCGGGGACAGTCTTCTTGATCTCGGCCGTCGTCATCCTCAGCATCCTGCAGATCAGCATCAAGGGGCGCGTCGCGGAGATCGGCCTTCGCAAGGCGGTCGGCGCGCGCCCGCGCGACCTGCAGGCTCAAATCGTCCTGGAAATCGTGATGGTGTCGGCCGCGGCGTGCCTCGCCGGCGTGATCCTGGCGCGCCTGGGCATCGCGCTCGCGGCCCCGATGCTGGCGGCCAGGATGGGGGTCCACCACGTCACGACGCCGATCTCCGTCGTGGTCGTTGCCGTTGCGGCGGCCCTGTCGACCGGGCTGCTCGGCGGGATTCTTCCCGCCCGGCGGGCAGCCGGACTCGATCCCGTCGAGGCGCTCCGGTAGGAATGGAAGCCGTGGGCGCGAGGCTCCGGCTCCGGCTCAAGGGATTGCGGCGGGCGCTTCGCGTCGGCGGCTCGCGGACGCTCCTCGCGATCTCCACCGTGGGGCTCGGAATCGCCGCGATGATGATCATGCTGGCGGTCAGCTCCGGCGCGCGGCGGGAGCTCGAGACGATTGCGGACAAATTCGGAAAGAATCTTTTCGTCATCGCCGCTGCCCGGGTCCTTTCTCCGCCCGGCCGAGAGCAGGGCTGGTTTCTCTCGCCGCGGCTCAAGGAGACCGACGCGGCGCTGCTCCTGCGACAGATTCGCTCGATCCGCACGATCGTGCCGGTCCGCGAGGGGAGTTTGTCGGCGAAGTACCACCGCGAGGATCTCGTCACCTCCGTCCGGGGTGTGACTCCCGCCTTTCTGGAGATCCGGGATTTTCAGGTCGTCGAAGGCCGCCCTCTCGAGGCGGAGGACGGTTGCAGGCGCAGCCGCGTCGCCGTCGTCGGCCGCCTCGTCGTCCAGAAGTTGAACGCCGGGTTCAGCATGGTCGGAAAGACGATGTGGATTGCCGGCATTCCGTTCGAGGTCGTCGGGGAGCTGAAGGAAAAAGGGATCAACAACGACGGCCAGAACGAGGACGATCAGATCCTGATCCCGCTCGAGACCGCCCTTCGGAGAGTGTTCAACGCGGACGACCTCTCGCGCCTGCTCGTGCAGGTCGACTCCGCTGAAGAAATGGCCGCCGTCCAGGCGCAATCGCGGGAGATCCTGCGGATGACCCATGCTCTGGACCGGGACGCCGCAGACGACTTCGACGTTTTGAAGACGATCCGGGCCAACGAAATTCGAACGCGAAACCGCGCGTTTCTCGAGGGAATGTCCCGCCTTTTCGCCGCAATCACCGTTTCCATCGGGGGGGTCGGCGTCCTCTCGGTGACGTTTCTCAACGTCAAGGAGCGGACGCCGGAAATCGGCCTGCGGATCGCCGTCGGCGCCCGCGCCAGAGACATCGTGGGTCTCTTCGTGGCCGAAGCGTGCTGCCTGAGCGGACTCGGTGGGGCCGCGGGTCTTGCGGTGGGCGCTTCGGCGGTTGTCCTTCTGAAGCGGATCGTCGGATGGCAGATGGCTCTCGACGTTCGCGGCGCGGCGGTGTCGCTCCTGGTTTCCCTGGGCCTCGGCCTGCTTTTCGGCGTCGCTCCCGCCTTCAAGGCCTCGCGGGTGACGCCGGTCGATGCATTGCGGGATCTCTAGAAAGGAAAATGTTTCAGATGGAAAACCGATCACCGGGAGTCAGGAGATTCGCCGCGGGCGTGGCCGTCCTCGCCGCGGCCATTTCGGGAGTCGGGGCCGCCGCGGCCGCGCCCGCAGTCTCGTGGCCGGAGACCAGCGCCGGCGCCGTCGCCCGGCAGTGGGTCGAGGCGTTCTCGGCGGGAGAGGAGGCGATGATGAAATTTCTCGTGCGGAACATGACCCCCGAGAGCCTGAAGAAGCGCTCCTTGAAGGAGCGAATCGAGTCGTACCGCTCGCTTCAGAAGAAGTACGGCACCCTGAAACTCGAGTCGGTGGTCGACTCCGGGCCGGGAGAGCTCCACGTCATGCTTCAGGATGCGAGCGGAGCAAAACGCGATTTCACGTTCACCGTCGGGACGGAGGCGCCCTTCAAACTGGTCTCCATCGCCGTTCGCGAATCGCATTCTCCGTTTCACTGAGGAGTCGATTTCTCGCGACAGGGCGGTCAGGAATTGGTCCTGATCCGCTTGCGAATCGAGTGAAGGACGCGCCAAACGACCACCAGTGTCACAGGCATCGCAAGGCCGAGGATCAACTCGACGTTGAGCTGTCCGCCCGCGCTGTCAATGGCCTCCAGCTCCTGCCGGAAGAGGGTCAGCACGTAGTAGCTGATCACGACGATGGACAGGCCCTCGACGGCTCCCTGCAACTGCAGTTGCAGCCGAACGCGCCGCTCCGTGCTTTCGAGGAGCTTCTGGTTTTGCTCCTCCAGGTGCAGCTCGATGCTCGTTCGGAGAAGATCGGAGGCCCGGCCCACCCGCTCTGAAAGATTCGCGAGGCGCGTGAGGATGCCGCGATAAGTGTCGGCCGCCGGTTTGATGCGCCGCATCACGAACCCGCTCAGCCGCAGGACGTGCTCGATCTTCGATTCGCGAAGCTCGGAAAAGATCGACTCGAGCAGGACGAACCGGGCGAGCGATCTTCCGAGCTCTCCCGACACTCGCGCCCGGAGGTGCTCAACGTCGGCAGCCACTCCGAGGACCGCGTCGAGGATCGCCCGCTTCTGCTCCGGGCGATCGGTTTCCCTCAGCAAGTCCGTCTCCGTGACCATCCGCCTCTCCGCGTCCGCCAGCTCGCGTTTGACCTTTGCGGCAAGCGGGAGCGGTGCGAGTGTGAGATGCCAGAAGTCTTCGATTTCGAGCAGGCGGGCGACTGTGCGTCCGAGATCGTGGGTCGACATCTCGTCCGCGAGGACGGCGATCCGGTTGGCGCCGTCTTCGTGCTCACGGTAACAACTCCAGACGCTCGCTTTTCCGGCCATGACCTCGCTTCCGTTCAAGGTATGGCCCTCGAAGAGCTCTCGCATGCCCACGAGCGAAGAGGGCATCTGCTCCCGGCGCCCGATGGCCATCCGCGTCGCGACAATCGGCCCTTTGCCGAAGCCGCGGAGCCATTCCTTTGGGAGAAGATCGGAGAAATCAAAGCCGAACGGGACGAATGGAATCGCGAGTTCGTAGAGAAAGAGCGTGTAGGAAACGTACTCTGTGTGCAGCTCCCAGGAGACCACGAGCCTGCCGAGCCCGGCGACGAATACCGAGGAGATCCTGTGGCGCGGCGTCTCGTAGTTCGTCGCGAGATTCAGCGCTTCTGCCAGGAGTTGACGCTGCTCCGCGTCATTCTCCTCGTTCTGTTCCACGGAGAGAAACGAAACGTGGAATACGTGGGCGGCGGCGGTGAAGCGCACGTAAGGCCGCGCGTGAAGTTCTTTCCACGCGAAGTCGCGCAGGGGATGATTCTGGATTTTCATGTCCGAAAGCTCCGGAAGGAATCTTACGACGTAACCGAAAGTCGCGCGATGTCGGCGAGCGTCGGGGATCAGAAAAATCCGAGATCCGCGGTGTCGAAGGCGCCGATGTTCGGAAAGACCTGCGAAATCGCCTCGGCCGACACGCCGAACCATCTTGCCAGTGTGGCGCCATACTGGTCGACGGAGATCGTCGGGATCCAGCGTCCCTCGCTCGCCGCGTCGTCGGGCCCGTTGAGCGCGAGCGTCGGGTAGGTCCCGTAGAAATCCCCGCCGCGGACCGCCCCGCCCATGACGAGGTGGTGGCTGCCCCAAGCGTGATCGCTGCCGCCGCCGGAGTCCGGTTGAAACGTGCGGCCGAAGTCGGAAAGCGTGAACGTCGTGACGCTGTCGGCGGCGCCGAGCTCCTCCATCGCACCGGAGAACGCTTTCATCGCCTGCGCGACCTGTCCGAGAAGGCTCGATTGTGTCGCGAGTTGGCCGGTGTGCGTGTCGAAGCTCCCGAGCGACGCGAAGAAGATCTGGCGACTCATCTGGAGGGTGCTCCGCGCCGCGATCGCCTGCGCGATCTGGCGGAGCTGGTCCCCCAGATCGGTCGAGGGAAACGCCGTCTGGATTGCCGCGGCCGAAGAAATGGCAGCGTCGAGGATCGCGATGTCGTCGATTCCGGCCGCCGTGATTCCGCTCTGGGAAGCGACGAGAGTCTTGTCGAGATCGAGCGTCAGGAGGGATCGGAGCGCCTGGTAGCGCGTCTGCGCGACAGGCCCCGATCCAAAGCCGGCGAGCGCGCTTCCCGGAACGAGCGGCCTCGTCGTCTGTCCGGTCGAGAAAAGCGTCACGCCCGCCGTGGAGATGATCGTCGGGATCGCGGGCGACGAATTGAGGCTTGCCGCGGCCTCCGCCGTGCGGCCGCCCCACCCTGTCCGGGCAAGGGAGCTCGAGCCGTCGCCGACGGCGGACTGCCACTGGGTTTGTTGGTCGAAGTGCGAGAAGAGGCTGTCGGGCCGCGGCGCGCCGGCGAGGTACTCGCTGCGGACGATCGGCTGCACGAGCGTTCCCACGTTGCACACGACCGCGAGATCCCCTTGCGAATAGATCGGTCCCAGATCGGCAAGCGAGGGATGCAGGCCAAACGTCGAGGAATGGCTCGGCGCGTCGATTTTCGCGAGGTCGTCCCGGGAGATGTTCAATGCCGCGGTCGTCGCCCGGACGGCCTGGTACGAGGCGTAATCGTCGTACGGAATCACGGTGTTGTTGCCGTCGTTTCCGCCAAACAGAAAGATGCACACGAGCGCCCTGTAGTCGGTGGTCGGGAGCGTCGCGGCCGCGAGCCTCCCGAAACGATTCAGGCTCGAAACGAACGCCGCCGCAGAGAGTCCACAGGCGGACTGGCGCAGGAAATCCCTTCGGGTCCTCATGGCATCACCTCTCGATCTGGTATTGCGAAGAACCGGCGACGAGCTGGAGAGCGGTCCCGGCCCGCAGCGCCGTCTGCGCCGGATCGATCGTCGACACGGCTCCCACGACGATCTCCCGCATCGCCTCGGATATCGTCCCGTGGAGGAGAAGGCGGTTCAGGCGCTCGACAAGGGCGTCGGGACTGCCGGCAAGGGTTGTCAGCATCGAGAGGTCGAGCGCGGTGCCGGCCGCCGGGGCGGCCGGCTGGATTCTTCCGAAGGCCAGCGTCGTGACGAAGTTCAGCCTCGTGACCGCGGTCGAGGTCGTTTCGATTCCGAATTCCGGTCCTTCGACTTCGGTGCCCGGGATCGCGTAGTCGTGGGGGTAGTACGAGAAAACCGACGGGGAGTCGAAGACGTCCTCTCCCATTTGCTTTGCGGCGAACCCAAGAACACCGTCGCTTTGCGCCCCAAACGCCCGGAGGAGACCGAGGATGAACTGGACAGGCTCGCGCAAGCGTCCGTTGTCGGGGTCCGTTTTGGCGGATCCCCGCGCCTCCGGGTCCAGAAGGATCGCGCGAACGACCGCGGCGAGATTTCCTCGAACGCCGCGGCCGTCGTCGTCGAAGACCTGTGCGATTCGCTCGACGTACGCCCGACCGGGGTTCGACGTCACGAGGTGCTGAATGAGCTGCTTTCCGATGAAGGGGCCCACGTTCGGATGGCGGAAGATGTTGTCGAGCGCCTCGTTCAGGTCGACTTCGCCGTCCTGACCGGCCGGAAGCGTGGCGTTGCGGGCTCCTTCATAGGACAGCAATTCCTTGGCTCCTTTGTCGTGGTTCGCGTCCTGTCCGGAGGGATCGCGGTAGAGCACCATCGGCGAGGCGAAGTTGCGAGGATTGTGCGGCCGCATCGGCGCTCCGGGATGCGGCGCGTACGTCCATCCGGTGAAGACGTGGGAAAAGCCTTCGATGGTGTCCTGATCGTAGGCCGGGATCGGATTGCCGCGGGAGTCGAGAAGAGGCGTTCCGTCCGGCGCGAGCTCGTGAACTCCGATCGAAAAAAGCTGCATCACTTCCCGGCCGTAGTTCTCGTTGGGCTGGACGCTACCGGAGGGGTCGGCCTTGTCGTTGTCAACCATGTCGAGGTAGTCGCCCATCGCGGGATTGAGGGTGACGTCGCTCAGGAGCTGCCGGAAGTTTCCCAACGCGTCGTCGGCGAGGACATTCAGGTAGGGTGACATTGCGCTGGGCTGCTTGACCTTGAGACCCGACACGACCAGGATCTCATGGAGAGCCCATGCCACTCGCTGACGGAGCTGGTCGGCGCCGGTCATTCCGTTCTGGAAGAAGGCTACCTGGAGCGGATACATCGTGTAGTGATCCCGGAAACAGCTCGACTCGCTCCCATCGGGGCAGCCGACTTTGCTGCTTCCGGGATACGGAGGAAGGTCGGGAAAGCCGGACACGGGGGCGGCGATCTGCTCGTCGAGGAAAGCCGGAATTCCGATTTCCTCGACGTGCCGGACGAGCGCCTCGGTCGGTCCCCAGGTCGCCTGTTCGAGAAGGCGGACGGCATCCGCGTCCTCGAGGCTGGACGACCTTGGCCCGATCGAGGCCGGCGCGCCCGCGGAAACCGCCGTGACGGGGCTCTGTGCGGCGAGCGCGCCCGTGGACAACCCGAAAGTCAGGAGGAGGAGAAGCCGTCTCCGTTTTGGGAACATCGAACGCCTCCGACCCTACAGACGAGGAAACGCGCGATGGGATTACGCCGGGCTGAAAATGGCGAAAGAGAACGCGCTGCGCCTAGAATGTTCCGGAGGCGGGTCGTTCATGTCGTTTGAGAATTCCGCTGCCGGGACGCCTCCGTTGCGAGGCGCCGGAGCCGATCTCGAAGCGAGGTGGCTTTACCAGGGTTCGAACATTCGGATCGGCCGGTGGCGCTGCCGAACGGTCGGTGTTTCGCGAGGGGCAGGCCCTGGCCGTTCGCTCGGCTGGCCTCAGGTCGCGTTTCTCGACCGCGGCGTCTTTACCCTCCACAGCGGGGGAAGGACGGAGCTCGTGGATCAGAGCGGCGCACTCATCCATTCTCCGCCGTGCGAGTTCCGGACGAGTCATCCTTTCGGAAGCGGGGACGCGGGGACTTTTTTCGCGTTTCCCCCGGAAGGGTTTGAGGAGCTTGCCGGGTCCCGCGACTCCCGCCGGGCATTCGCCGGCGAGTCCTTCCGGATTGCCCGCGGCTCCGTCACGTCGGAATGCTATGCGCGAGTCCGGCTCCTCGTCGCGCGGTTGAATCAGCCCGGTTCGATGGATCCCCTCGAAGTCGAGGAAGTTTCGACGGCCCTTCTCGCGACGGTCCTCTCGGATGCCCCGAACCGTGTTCGCCCGCTGAGGCCGCGGGCCGCCGCCCTCGGGAGGCGGCGGCAAATCGTCGAAAGCGCGAAAGAAAAGCTCGCGGCGCATTTTCGGCGGCCTCCGCGGCTCGACGAGCTCCCCGAGGCGCTCGGGATCTCGCGTTATCACCTGTGCCGGATCTTCCGGGATGAAACCGGCATTTCGATGCATCGTTACGTGAACCGGCTGCGCCTCCGTTCGGCGTTCGGTGCCGCGATTGCCGGCGCAGATCTCGAACAGCTCGCGCTCGACTCCGGATTCTCGAGTCACAGCCACTTCACCGCGGCGTTTCGCCGGGAATTCGGCGCGGCTCCCCGCGTCGTGCGTGAAATGTTCGAGGTCTCGTCCTGGCGGCGGCGAGCGGCGGAGATCTGAGGCCTGCGAAACGAAAGCTTTTCAGCGCGTGAGGACGACTCCCCCGAACTCTCGTCGCGTCGTCGGGGTCGTCGGAATCGGGTTGAGGGCCGGGCGCAAAGGAGCGCGGGGGCCCGAACGGGCGTGGCGCGATTCGTTCGGGTTTCGGAAGGAGGGCCGGGAGGGAGCGAAAAGGCCGCCGAAGATCGGGTTCCCCGACTGTGCGGCAAAGTCCGGTTCGGATTCCGGCGCGCCGGAAGGGAAGATCTCTGCGGCGGGCTCGGCAGTCGCTCCTCCCACCGCGCCGGAGTCCCCGACCTCGATGGCGGAGACCGAAGCGAGGTACGCGAGCACCGGCCTCCCCGCGCCGGCGCCGCGAAGGCGGTTGACGCTCCCGAGGTCGATGATGGCCGGGATCTGGAAGGCGTGCGATTTCAGATACCCAAGGACCGCACCGTCCGATCCGCCGGACTCTTTCATCCGAATCGCTTCCGCCAGAACGGAGATCGGGGCGCCGCCGCGCGAAAGCTCCGGTTTCTTTGCCGGAGTCGTGGGAGTCTCCGAGCGGTCGACCGAGATGTCGTTGCCGGTTCCCCGGATCGTGAGGCGGCGCCGGGTCTCGTCGCCGCTCGCCGAAGGGTCGTACGCGGCGACAGCCAGAGCGCAAAGGACGATGGCGACGGAGTAGCGACGTGTGTTCATTCCAGGATCCGCCTCCGGGAATTGTACGCCCGGGCGAGGCGCGGCACCGCTTCTTAAGACTCCGACGATCGTGAGCGCCGGGCGAGGTCCCGCGCCAGATCGACCGACGCTGAACATCCCAAACGGGTTGCGCCGGCGTCGAGAAGCTGGAGCGCGAAATCGAGCGAGCCAATTCCTCCGGCGGCTTTCACGCCGAGCCGTCCGCCGACGGATTTCGCGAGGAGCGCGACGTCTTCTGCCGTCGCCCCGCCCGGGCCAAAGCCGGTCGACGTCTTGACGAAATCCGCGCCGGCCTCTTCCGCGAGCCGGCAGCCGAGAATTTTCTGCGCGTCGGAAAGGAGCGAGGTTTCGAGGATCACCTTGACGATCGCGCCGGGACGGCGGCGCGCGGCTTCCACGACGCCGGCGATGTCCCGGCGCACGGCATCGACGTCGCCCGAAGCGAGCAGGCCGACCGCGACGACCATGTCCAGCTCATCCGCGCCGGCTTCCAGGGCCTCGCGGGCTTCGCAGGCTTTGGCTGCCGGAAGCGTTGTTCCGTGCGGGAAACCGATGACCGTGCAGACGCGCGAAGAGGTTTCGCGCAACAGCTTCGAGGCGAGGGAAACCCAGACGGGCGCCACACACGCCGCCGCGAAGCGGAAGTCCCTCGCCTCCCGGCAGAGCGTTTCGACGTCTTGCCGCGTCGCGTCCGGCCGGAGGGCGGTGTGGTCGACGCGGCGGGCAAATTCATCCGTCGTCATGGCGGTATCATCTCCCGGATGGATTACCTGCTGAAGACCGAGCCGTCCGAATATTCGTTCAAGGATCTGCGGCGCGAGGGCTCCACGGTCTGGAGCGGAGTGGCGAACCCGGTTGCCGTGCGCCACCTGCGCGAGATGAACGCGGGCGACCGCCTCGTCGTCTACGAGACCGGGAATCACAAGTGTGCGGTGGGAACCGCGAGCGTCGTGTCGGTCGATGCTTCCGACGCCCGGAGCCCCATCGTGAAGATCAAGGCGGGGAAAGACCTCGCGAAGCCCGTTTCTCTGGCGGAAATCAAATCGAAGTCGCTGTTTGCGGATTCACCTCTCGTGAAGCAAGGGCGGCTCTCGGTCGTGCCCCTCACGAAGGCACAGTACGCGTTCCTGACGCGGGCCTAGCCGCTGCTCCCTATTTCCAATCTCCCTGAAGCTCGAACGCGGCCCAATAGAACGGGCGCGAGCGTTCGCCGGAACCTCGAATGTCTTGAAGCTGCGCCTGTCGGAGCGCCTCGTCCATCGACACACCGCTCTTGAGTCCCCGATAGAATTTCGTCATAAAGGCGGGCGTCGACCGATCCGAGATGTTCCAGAGAGATGCGAGGACGGATCTCGCTCCCGCGAACTGAAACGCGCGGACGAGGCCGACGAGGCCCTCGCCTCCCGAATTCCGGCCGAGCGCCGTCTCGCAAGCGGAGAGCGTGACGAGATCCGCGTGGAGCCGGATGCGTTCATAGATTTCCCAGGCCTGGAGGAGGCCGTTGTCGTCGCCGGGGCGGTCGACCGCCGGGGCCGCGAGGACGAGCGCCGAGTCGAGGGGAAACCGGGAATCGAGGATCGCGTGGCAGGCGAAGTGGACGTAACGCGCGGCGCCGATCATCGCCGTCGCGCGCGATTCCGTTGCGTCGGTCCCCTTGAATGCCGCGCCGGAGCCGCGAAAGAGCGCAGCTACGGAGTCCACTTCGTCGCGCGTCGCGGGAAGCGGTCCCAGTGTCCACGCGCGCTCCGCGACCGGAAGGGACGCCGGCGGCTCAGTTCGCTCAGCTCGACCCGATCGCTCCTGCGCCGGAGCGGGGTCGCCGAAGGCGGCGATCTGGAGAGCCGGCGGATTCGCCGTGCG
>JBOGJO010000210.1:0-1395 GCA_050747885.1 Thermoanaerobaculia bacterium | reverse complement strand
GACGCGGCTCACGGCTGCCGGACGCTGCCGATCCGGTTCGGGGTCTCGGGCGCGGCGAAAATCATGGCTCCGTTTTTCGTCGCGCCGTGGCTGCTGCTGTCGGCCCTCTCGTTCGCTTCGGATCCGGGGCGTCCCGGGTCGCCCCTCCTCACGGGCAACCACGCCTTCCTCCTGTGCTTCGGAATCGCGATGGCGGCCTGGGGGGCCTACACGGCTTCGCTCCTGCTGCGCGACCCCCAAGCGCTCACCTCGACGGAAAATCACCCGGCCTGGCGACACATGTATTTGATGCTCATGGCGGCCCAGACGGGCTTTGCCGCGGCGTATCTGGTGTAAGATTTTTCCATGAGCTGGGAGCGTGCGGTCCATTTCGCAGGTCCCGTCGCTCTTCTGTTGATCAGTCTCCGGCCCCTCACCCGCCGCCGCGGCCACTACACGATCGATCGCCGAACGGCCTGGCTCTGCCTCCTCGGAGGGTTCGTGTGGCCCCTCTCGGTCGTCCTTCGCCTGGCGTCGGGTTTTCCGGCCGACCGCGTGTTCGACCTGCTCGACTCGGCGTCGATTTTCTTCGGCGGCGTCCTGTTCGCGTACGGGTTCTGGGCTCTCCGCCGCGTTCGGTTCTCGCTTCACTCCGAGGGCGACGATTGGTCCTTGAAGTACCGCAAGGCGGAGCGGCGTCTCAGGAATCGATCGAACTCCGAGCGTCCGTCCTAGTGTCCGTCTTTTCCTTCGGCGACGATGCGGACGTTGCCGTCCTCGCTCCGGATCGAGATGATTTCCCCCGGCCCGAGCGAATCGATTCGCCGCAGGATGTCCCTGGGCCGGATCGGCTTTTCCTGAGCGAGCCCCGCGAGGAGAAGCTTCGGAACGACGATCTCCGCCTCGCGGCGGGCGCCGTCGTGGAGGACGTGGACGCGAATTTCCGCTCCGTCCTCGGAAACGTCCAGGGCGTCGTCGTCCCCGTGGAGCGCGATTCGCGACGGATGGCCGGGTGAGCTCTTCTCGGCGGCCTCGAGAATTTCCCGGGGCGTGATCCTCCTGTCGTCCCCGTCGACCGAGAAGTTCCAGTCGCGCCAATCGTCGTTGTCCCAGGAGTGCGAGACCAGCTGCGACACCTTGCCGACGAGAAAGCCGGGAAGGCGAACGGAGATGTGCTTGTCGCGGCCGTTGTCGTGCCCGTCGATTTCCACCCGGAACGACCGAACGCGCGTCATGCCGGGAGCGGGCCTTCGAAAAAATCCCCAGGCGAGCGCGATCAGAACGACCACGACCACGCCCAGAACGATCGCTCGAAGTTCTCTCATCTTCTCCAGATCTTACGGCTGCCGGGTGGAAAAGTTCCCCGAAGACGGTTATGATACGCTGTTTTTGATGCCTCATTTCATTCAGGACACG
>JBOGJO010000209.1:0-1738 GCA_050747885.1 Thermoanaerobaculia bacterium | reverse complement strand
GCACGGGGATGCGCACGACCTTGCCGTCCGAAACGGGGTTCAAGCCGAGATCGGCCTTTCGGATCGCCTTGTCGATCTCGCCGCACAGCGACGGATCCCACGGCTGCGCGACGATCAGGCTCGAGTCCGGGACCGTGAGGTTGCACACCTGCTTCAACGGCGTCTCGGCGCCGTACGAAGAGACCATCACGCCGTCCAGCAGCGCCGCCGAAGCGCGTCCGGTGCGCAGCGTGCCCATCTGGTGTTTCAGGGCTTCCAGGGCGGCGACCATCTTTTTTTCGACGTCTTGGATTTCATTTTTCATGTCGGCAAACTTCCTGCTGTTTCGGATTCGGATTTCAGACGGTCGCCCCCTCCCGGGCGACCTCCTCTTCGACCACGAGCGAACCGATGTCGGAGCCCTCCACCACCCGCCGGATGTTTCCGGCGGTCAGGAGATTGAACACCTTGATGGGAATTCTGTTGTCGCGGCAGAGCGCGACCGCCGCCGCGTCCATGACCTTCAGGTCCTGCTCGAGCGCTTGCCGGTACGTGACGAACGGAAGCAGCTTCGCGCCGCGATCGAGCCTGGGGTCCGCCGTGAAGATGCCGTCTACCCGGGTGGCCTTGAGCAGGACGTCCGCGCGAATCTCGTTGGCGCGCAGGGCCGCCGCGGTGTCCGTCGTAAAGAACGGATTTCCCGTGCCGCCGACGAAGAGAACGACCCTCTGCTTTTCGAGGTGCCGCATCGCGCGGCGGCGGATGAACGGCTCGGCGATCTGGCGCATCTCGATCGCGGAAATCAGCCTCGTCGTGACCCCGCGCTTCTCGAGGGCATCCTGCATCGCGAGGCCGTTGATGATGGTCGCGAGCATGCCCATGTGGTCGCCGGACACCCGGTCGATGCCGGACGCGGCGGCCGTCACGCCCCGAATGATGTTCCCCCCGCCCAGAACCACGGCCACCTCGGTTCCGAGTCCGTGAACTTCCGCAACCTCGTCGGCGATCCGGGAAATCCTCGCCGGATCGATCCCGAAGGACTGGTCCCCCATCAGGGCTTCTCCCGAGATCTTGAGGAGGATGCGTTTGTAAACAGCGCCCACGGGGAGGATTCTAATCGAAGTCGCGAATCCGGGAGAATCAGGAAGCTCGGGTGTTCCACTTATGGTACACTCGTCACGGAGGCTCCAAATGCCCTCGAAAAACCCCCGCGTGAACACGGTGCTGCCGCCGAACATCTACGAGCTCGTTGCGAAGCTCGCGAAAAAAGAAGGCGTCTCGATGTCGCACAAAGTCAACGACCTCGTTCGCGAAGCCCTCGAGTTGGAAGAGGACCTTGGCCTCGATGCGATCGCGACAAAGAGACTCTCGACGAAGGGCCGCTGGATCCCGCTCGCCGAGGTCAAGAAGCGTCTCGGTATTTCCTGAACGGTCGCTCTTGTTTGAAGTCGAGCTTCGCGAGCAAGTCCTCGAAGAGGATCTGCCCGCGATGCCGGCAAACATCCGCCGAAGAGTCATCCGAGCGATCGAGGCACGGCTGGCAACCGACCCTGTCCAATACGCAACTCGTCTCCGCCAGTCGCTCCACGGCCTGTGGAAACTCCGGGTGGACGATTTCCGCGTTGTGTTCGCGCTCGAAACGAGTCGCGTTCGCGTCTGGGCGATCGTCCATCGAAGGAAAGCTTAGGAAGAAGCCGCGCAGCGTTGGGCGCCGCGCTGAACGATTGCCCTCACCCGGCCTTCGGCCACCCTCTCCCGC
>JBOGJO010000208.1:0-3917 GCA_050747885.1 Thermoanaerobaculia bacterium | reverse complement strand
GCGGTGTCCGGAATGATGATGCCGCCTTTGACGACCTCTTTTTCCTCCACCCGTTTGACGAGAATCCGGTCATAGAGAGGACGAATCTTCATACCCTGGCTCCTTTCGATTGCGTTTGACTGAGACTTTCTCGTTTTCACTTTGCTAGCACTCAATCCATTGGAGTGCTAATCCTGACAGACGTGATGAGGAGTGTCAAGACCCAACACTCGTCATTTTATCAATGGTTTACAAAAAATCTGCGCGGCGCTGGCTCAATGTCAGTAATACGAACGAACCTGCGAGCGCGGCAGCCTGAAGGACCGTCGAGCTGAGCGGGACTCGCGCCAACCCCGCCGGAAGGAGCGCGAAATCGACTCCGACTTTCAGGCCCAGCGGCACCAGGGCAAGCAGGGCGAGCGAGCCCGCGGCGTTGCGGGACGCCAGGACGGTCGCGGCGAAGACGGTCGGCGCGAGAAACACGAGGAACGGAGAGAGTGTCGCGACGATTTTCGCCGCCGAATCGAATTCTGATCCGTACGCGAGGCGCACGATTCGGGGCGCCAGAGTGGAGAGAAGGAAAGCGAGGGCTCCCCCGAGGGCCAGGAACCCCGTGGCCCCGGCCGCGAGGACTCGTCCCGAAACACGCCTCTTGCGCGAGAGGGCCGGGAAGAGCGCCGCCGAGATCGTGACTGGAACGAGCCCCAACCCGAGTACGAGGTTCACCGCCGCGGCGTAGTCGGCGGTGGCCGACGCATCTCCGGTCAGCTGGCGAATCAGGACGACGTCCGTTCGGAGCAAGAGGATTCCCATCAGCGCGGGAAGACCCAGCGGGGCCGCGCGAACCAGAGCCGCGGCCCAGGCCCGCGGCCACCTCCACGTCAAGCCGGGAAAGAACCGCCGGAAGGCGCCCAGCGTGAGAAAGAAAAAGAGCCCGGCCGCGCCGGCCAGAATCGAGCTGACCGGGACTAGGCCCGGCCGGAAGCGGATCGACGCGAAAGCAACGGTCAGGAGAGCCGCGGCTTCGCCGCAGCGAACGGCAAACTCCTTCCAGATCACCTCGGCGGCGCGGAAAGAAGCCGCGAGAAAAGCCGTCAGCGCTCGAAACAGCGCGAAGAGGCCGACGACCAGGACGACCGAGGCGTCCGCCGGGTGGGTCCGCGAAACCACGGCAAGAACCGCCAGCGTCGCGAGCGCGGAGCCGACCCGAAGGGGAAAGAACTCCGAAAGAGCCGCCGCGACGCCTTCTTCGTGCGCTCCGCGACGAACCAACGCCTCCAGAAGACCGATGCCCCCCGCCGGGACCAGGATCATCGCGAGCGAAAACGCGTACGCGAACACCCCGTATTGACCGCGGCCCAGGGCGCGCGCGAGGAGGAACTGGAGGACCACGTTGCCCCCCCGAACCGCCGCCTCCGCAAGCCCGAGCCAGAAAATCGACGCTGCGTGCCGGAAAAGGCCGCTCCCCTTCCTAGTCATTCGTCAGCGACCGAACATGCCGCGCCCAGTCGGCACCGATACGGTCCCACGAATGCGAAACGAGAATCCGCGCGCTTGCGTTCTCTCCTTCTTCCCGGCGCCGATGGGGAGCCCGGGCCCGATATTCACGAACTGCCGACGCGGCTTCTTCCGCGTCGTCGGCAAAGAACGTGGCGGGAGGGCTCTCCAGACCGATCTCGCGCGTTCGCGTCGCGAGAACGGGTACCGCAAGCGCGAGCGACTCGAACAGTTTCAGCGGCGAAGCGCCGTGGCCGACGGGATCGCGCGTGAACGGACACAGCGTCAGATCGCAGACGGCGATTCGGGAGAGGGCGGCCGCATGCGCGAGCGGACCCGTCAATTCCACATTTCCAAGGCACCGGCGCTCGACCTCGGCGCTCACTTCACGATGGCGACGACCTCCGCCGACCAGCAGGAATCGAACGTCGGGCAGCCGGGCCGCGAGATCCAGGACGAGACCAAAGTCGATGAAGTACTCGAAGGAGCCGAGGAACCCGATCCGGAAACCGGCCTCGCGAGGCGCCGCCCCTTCCCGCGCGATCCGGATCTCCTCCGGGTCCACGCCGTTCGGGACGAGAACCGCCCGGGGCCCCAGCCGGGGCAGCATTTCCCGGGACGGCGTCGTGACGAGCGAGGCCTTCGCGAGCATGGCCGCAAGCGTCCGCCGGGCCACCCGCTCCAGGGCCGGCCCGGCGGCCCCCGCCTCATGGCGCAGCATCGCCGGAAGGTCGTCGGCGACGTCGAAACAGACGGGCGCGGCCGCCCGAAGGAGAGAGCGCTGCGTGAGGTTGTAGATCAACAGAACGTCCGGCGGATCCTGGGCGAGCAGAGAGCGGACCCGGCGGTTCGCGGCGAACGAATACACACCCTTCTTGACGATCTTGTCGAACGGGAGAGTCCTCTCCCAGAACGGCTTCCACATAGGGATCTCCTCGATGTGGAATCCGCGGGGAAAATCGTACGCAACCTCGTGGAAGTTCGTCTCGCGCGAGGCCCGCCGCGGGGGCTCGAGAAAAGCCACCGTGTCGCCGGCGCGCGCCCGGGCGAGCAGCAGCTGCTGGTACCGGCTCCAGTTCGCCGTCCGCGCGCGCGCGAGGTAGGGAAAAAGGATCTTCACCGTTCGCGCCGTGCCGAAAGCCATTCGCGTCGCGCCGCGAACGACCGGACAACGCTCCCGACCCACAAGATCGGATACACGGGCGAACAGAGCACCGCGGGGAGGTAGAAGAGCGGGCGGTCGACGACCCGGAGGCCGCCGATCAGGAGGAACAGGTCCTTCGCGAGGAACAACGAGAGGACGATCCGCCCCGCGACGGCCGCCGGCAACGCGGGAACCAGGAAGAGGGCGCCCAGGGCCAGCAGGCGAGCCGAGAAGAACAGGGACCGCGGCTTGCAGAACAGAGCCAGAACGAGGGTCGCCCCTTCGAGGGATCGCGCGAGTCGAGCGATTTCCAGCCGGCGGGAAATCAGGGCCGACGCGTTGCCCGCCAGCCAGCGAGCGCGCTGCGCGACGACGCCCCGGCTGTCTGCCGGTTTCGGATCGCGGACGGAAGCGGCGAGACGCCGCACGCGGACGCCGGCGGCCGCGAGGAGGACCGTCAGCTCGAGATCCTCCACGAACGTCTCGCATCGCGCCAATTCGAGCTCCAGCAGCGCGCGCGAAACGACCATCCCCGTGCCGCGAAGGGGGATTCCCCAGCCGCGTTTCTCGCGCCACCGATCCGACATTTTCTGCGAGACGATCTCCGAATACGCCGCGAGCCTCGAGACGAGCGAGCGGTTCGGAACGGGATCCACGAACCCCTGCAGGGCCCTCGCACCCGCCGCGCGAGCGGCTGCGGAAAGAAAATCGGCCGAGGGCGCCGAGTCGGCGTCGAAGACCGCGACACTCTCGTCCACCGGGCCGGGCACCTCGGAAAGGGCGTGCAGAAGCGCGCCGCGCTTTCCCCTTCCCTGCCGCTCGTCGGCTCTGACGACCACACGGGCTCCGAGCAAGGAGGCGACGGTGGCCGTGTCGTCGGAGCAGCGGTCCGCGATGACGACGAGCGTGTCTTCGCCGTTGCGCATCGCCGCTCGGACGCGGGGCAGCGAATCCTTCAGGCAGCCCGCGTCGTTGTGGCTCGGGATGAGGATCAGCACGCGGCGATTATCGCCGGAAATGACCCGGGGCCAGCCGAGCGTCGACGCCGCGCGTTTCCTCCGGAATGGCTTCGCTTGGTCCCGCTCGCGTCAGCCCCAGCGCCGGCTCGGCAAATGCTCCTCGCGGCTCGGCCGCAGTTCGCTTTCCCTCGCCGACTCGGAGCCCAGCCTGCGCCGGCACGTTGGCCCCACCCTCGCGGGACCCTCGCTCAGGAAGTATGGGCTCCCGTTCCGCGAGCGAGGTGCGGGAACTGCGGGTGCTACGATCGGCGTGACGGCGGCTGTCGCGAGGAGGGAAT
>JBOGJO010000207.1:0-6424 GCA_050747885.1 Thermoanaerobaculia bacterium | reverse complement strand
GGCCGCGCTCGAGCGGCTCGCCGGGCGGCTCTGCGCGCAGGCGCTCGCGTGCTCGCGCCTGTCCCTCGAGCTCAGGCTCGACCCCGGCGGGGTGGATGCGCGCTCCCTCGAGCTGCCCGCCCCGACTCGCGAAGTGAAAACGCTCCTGACGCTCGTGCGCCTCGATCTCGAATCGAAACCTCCGGGGGCGCCGGTCGTCGGGTTCCGGTTCGACGCGCATCCCGACCGGCCGCGAAGCGCGCAGCTCTCGCTCTTCGGCCCCGCGGCGATTTCTCCCGCGGAGCTCGCGACGTGCCTCGCGAGGCTCGTGGCTCGGCTCGGCGCCGACCGCGTCGGTCAGCCGGCGGCCGTGGACGGCCACCGACCCGAACGGTTCGCCCTCGCGCCGTATGACCCTTCCCCGCCTCCCGATCTGCGCACCCCGTTTCGCGCCGGCCGCGGCCTCCTCGCCGCGCGCGCGCTGCGGCCGGCGGTGGCGCTGGAGGTGACGACCGATTCAGCGGGGCTGCTGAGCGTCCTCTCACGCGCCGTTTCACCTGGTCATTCCCGCGAAAGCGGGAATCGCCCTGGAGAAACTTCCGGGGCACCACCCGGAGGGGTCCCCGCTTTCGCTGGGACGACTCACGTCGTCATCCGCGGCGACGTCCGCGTGGCCTCGGGCCCGTGGCGGCTGGAAGAGGAATGGTGGATGGAATCGGGCGCCGACCGGGATTACTGGGACGTCGAGCTCTCCGATGGATCGCTCTATCGGATCTTTCAGGACCGCAAGAGCCTCGCCTGGTTCGCCGACGGAATTTATGACTGAAGGCCCCCCGACGAGAGATCTGGGAACGCAGGCGGTCGTCACGCTCCATTCCGAAGGCGCGCGGAAGGAGAAGCTGCGGCAGCGCGCGTGGAAGCCTTCGGCCTCCGCGCTTTCCCCGCGTCCGTACGCGGAGCTCCACGCCGCGTCCGCATTTTCGTTTCTCGACGGAGCGTCGCTTCCGGAAGACCTCGTCGACCGCGCCGCGTCGCTCGGCCTTTCCGCCGTGGCGCTTCTCGACACGAACGGGGTGTACGGCGCGCCGCGGCTCTACAAGGCCGCGAAAGAGGCGGGCGTCCGGGCGATCGTGGGGGCGGAGCTGGTGCTCGAAGCTTCGCTCGCCGAGGCCCGCGGCCAGCCCTGGGGCCGGCTCGGAGGATGCTCAGACGGGCGGGGCCTGTCGCGGGACTCGCTCCACTTTTCCTCTCGCCGCGAGCCTGAGGACTTTGCTACACCCGCGTCGCGAGCGGCAAAAGGGATCTCGCCCCCCGCCACCCGCCCGTCTTCGCAGGAGAATTCCCTGCGGCGGCGCGTTGGCCCCGGGCCGCTCCCTCGGCTTCGCTCGGAGAATGGGGCCCCACTTTCCAAGCGAAGGTATGGAAGGAGCGGTACCTCGTGCGGGCCGAGCGACGGCGGCGACGGACGGTGGGGCCCCGTCTGCGCGCGGTCCGCAAGTCGTAACCCCTCCTCCAATGCGGAGCGCGCAGACGGGGTACGTCCGGAGCGCAAGCAGGGCGGCGAGGCCCGCAGTCTCTGGCGCTGCGAAGGCCGCGCAAGCGAGTCTCCCGGGCGCCTCTCGCTGCTCGTCGCCAGCCGTGAAGGCTACAAGAACCTCTGCAGGCTCCTGACGGCGGCGGCCGCTGGAAAGAAGAAAGGGGAGGCGAGAGCTTCGTGGGAGCTCGTCGCGGAGCACGCGCAAGGCCTGCACTGCCTGACCGGCGGTTCCGAGGGGCCTCTCGCGGCGGCGCTGGCGCGGGGCGGGATCGACGAGGGGGAGATCCTTCTGCGCGGGCTCGCCGCGATCTTCCCCGGCCGGCTCCACGTCGAGGTGCAGCGCCACCTCGACCGGGCCGAAGAGCACCGCAACCGCGCGGCGTTGGATCTCGCGCGGCGGCTGGGGCTGCCGGTCCTCGCGTCCAACGGCGTGCGGTACGCGAAAGCCGGCGACAAGGATCTCCACGACGCGCTGTGCTGCATTCGCGAGGGGACCTCGCTCGACCGGGCGGGAAGCCTGCTCGCCGCGGGACGCGAGAGGCATTTCAAGAGCGCGGCGGAAATGTCGGAGCTCTTCCGGGACCTCCCGCAGGCGCTGTCGGCGTCTTTCGACCTCGCGGCGTCCCTCGATTTCACGCTCGCCGACCTCGGCTATCGTTTTCCGGGATATCCCCTTCCGGCAGGGGAAACGGCGAGCTCGTACCTTCGCCGGATCACCTGGAATGGGGCGCGAGCCCGCTTTCGGCCGCTGACCGCGCGCGCGCAGCGTCAGATCGAGAAGGAGCTTGCGATGATCGACAAACTCGACCTCGCCGGTTATTTCCTGATCGTCTGGGACATCGTCCAGTTCTGCCGGCGGGAGAAAATCCTCGTTCAGGGCCGAGGCTCGGCGGCCAACAGCGCCGTGTGCTATGCCCTGTCGATCACGGCCGTCGATCCCGTGAAGATGGATCTCCTGTTCGAGCGCTTTCTTTCCGAAGAGCGAGGCGAATGGCCCGACATCGACCTCGACCTTCCCTCCGGCGAAGAGCGGGAAAAAGTCATCCAGCACGTCTACCGGACCTACGGGCCGCGCGGCGCCGCGATGACGGCCAACGTCATCACGTACCGCGACCGGTCGGCCGCGCGCGAGATGGGGAAGGCCCTGGGGTTTTCCCCCGAGCAGCAGGACCGGCTTTCGAAACAGCTCGCCGGGTGGAGCTTCGGTGAGATGCGGGAGTCCGAGAGGGAATTGCCCGGAGAGATCGCCGCCGCGGGGCTCGATCCCTCGGAGCCCCGCTCGCTCCTCTTCCTGCGCCTCTGGCGCGAAATCCAGAATCTGCCGCGCCACCTCGGGCAGCATTCGGGGGGTATGGTCGTCGCGGCGGGGCGCCTGGACGAGGTCGTGCCGCTCGAGCCGTGCTCGATGCCGGGACGCGTGGCGGTCCAGTGGGACAAGGACGATTGCGCCGACCTGGGCATCGTCAAGGTCGACCTGCTCGGGCTCGGGATGCTCGCGGCGATCGAGGAGGCGATCCCGATGATTCGGGAAAACGAAGGGATGGAAGTGGACCTCGCCCACCTTCCCCAGAACGACCCGGCCGTCTACAAGATGTTGAACGAGGCGGACACGGTCGGCGTTTTTCAGCTCGAGAGCCGCGCGCAGATGGCCTCGCTTCCGCGGCATGCCCCGAAGCGCTTCTACGACATCGTCGTCCAGGTCGCCATCATCCGCCCGGGGCCGATCGTCGGGGGAATGATCCGCCCTTTCTTCGATCGCCACCGGGGCGTGGCGCCCGTGGAGTACCCGCATCCGTGCCTCGAGCCGATCCTGAAGCGGACGCTCGGCGTGCCGCTCTTTCAGGAGCAGCTCCTGCGGATCGCGATGGTGACGGCCGGCTTCACGGGCGGCGAGGCGGAAGAGCTGCGCCGCGCGATGGGCTTCAAGCGCTCGGCCGAGAGGATGGCGTCGATCGAGAAACGCCTCCGGTCCGGCATGGAAGCGCGCGGGATCGACGCCGGGGCGCGCGACCGGATTGTCAAGGCGATCACGTCTTTCGCGCTGTACGGCTTTCCCGAGTCGCACGCGGCGAGCTTCGCGTTGATCGCGTACGCGAGCGCGTACCTGCGCGCGCATCACCCCGCGGCGTTCTGCGCGTCGCTCCTGAACGCATGGCCGATGGGGTTCTACCACCCGGCGACCCTCGTCAAGGACGCGCAGCGGCACGGCACGGAGGTCCTTCCGATCGACGCGGTCCGGTCGGGGTGGAACTGCCGGTGGGAAAAAAGCGGGAAGGCGGGCGGCGTGCGCCTCGGGCTGCGGTTTGTCAAGGGCCTTCAGAGGGAAACGGGGCACAGGATCGAGGGCGAGCAGGGGAGCGGCCCGTTCGAGAGCCTCGAAGACTTCGCGAGGCGGGTCGGCCCGCGCGCGCGAGAGCTCGAACGCCTGGCCTTTGCCGGCGCGCTCGCCGGTTTCGGCCTGACGCGGCGGGAAGCTCTCTGGCAGGCGGCGCGCGTCGCGCGGCCTGCCGGTCCTCTGCTCGACTCCCTGGAAAACGCGCCAGGCTCCCCCCTGCCGGAGATGTCGGCGGCGGAACAGACGTCGGCGGACTATGGGTCGGCCGAGATGACGACCGGCCCCCACCTGATCGAGCACGTCCGTCCGCGGCTCGCGGCGAGATCGGTGGAGACCGCGGCAAGACTGCGGGACCTGCCGGACGGGACCCGCGTGCGGACGGCGGGGGCCGTCATCGTGCGACAGCGCCCGGGCACGGCGAAAGGGTTCGTGTTTCTGACGCTCGAGGACGAGACGGGGATGGCGCAGGCGATCGTGCGGCCCGATCTCTTCCGTCTTCAGCGGTCCCTGATCGTCGGCTCGCCGGGGCTCGTCGTCGAGGGAATCCTCCAGAAGCAGGACGGGGCGCTCTCGGTCCGGGCGGAACGGTTCTGGAGCCTGCGCGAAATCGACCGAATCCCGTCACATGACTTCCACTGAAGGCTCGCTCGCCGAACGTTGCGGCCAGCCCAGCGCCGGCTCGTCCAATCCCTAGCAGGGCGGGTCCTGTCGCGGGACTCGCTCCACTTTTGCCGTCGCCGCAAGCCTGAGGACTTTGCTACACCCGCGTCGCGAGCGGCAAAAGGGAGTCTCGCCCCGTGCCACCCGCCCTTCCGAGAGTTACCGGGCGCGCCCCCCCCCCTCGCGGGCCTTCGCTCATGGAGAGGGGCCCCAATCCCCGAGCGAGGCCGGGAGCGGCGGTGCTTCCTTCGGCGCGATGGCGGCTGTCGCTAGGAGGGAATCGGCCCTTGTCTGAGCTGCTGTTCTTCAGCTCGACTGGATGAGAGAACTCCGGGAACACCGTCGAGAGGGGCAAGGCGATGTCGCGAGTTGCGATTCCCGAGCGAGCGATTTGCCGCCGAAGCGCCGGTGGCCCTCGCCGCCGATGCGGCCGAGCGAGCCTCGCGATTCCCGAGCGAGCGATCTGCCTCCGAAGCGCCGGTGGCCCTCGCCGCGATGCGGGCCGAGCGAGTCCTGCGGTTCCCGGTGGCATAAAACTATGCCATAATCAATGCCATGAATTCAGCCATCAAGAACTTTCACCTTCCCCTCCCTGCACCGACCTACGCGGAGCTTCGCGAGCAGGCCGAACGCGAAGGGCGCCCCGCGACGTCCGTCGCGCGCGAGGCCATCGAAAGTTGGCTGGCTCTCCGCCGCAAGATGGAACTGCACGAGGAAATCGCCGTTTACGCCGAGGCGATGCGGGGAACCCCGGCCGATCTCGATCGTTCCCTGGAGCGCGCCGCCGCCCGACGGCTGCGAAAGACCGCGCGCGGCCGGAAACCGTGAAGCGCGGCGACGTTTATTGGGCCGACCTCGAGCCGCGATCCGGCTCCGAGCAGCGCGGCCGGCGCCCGGTCCTCGTCGTTTCCCATGACGCGTTCAACGAGACTCCCGGATGGATGTCCGTGATCGTGGTTCCGCTCTCGACCTCGCCATCCCAGGCCGGCCGTGGGCCGACGGCTGTTCCGGTGCCGGCCGGCGCGGCGGCGTTGAAGAAGGGAGGCGTCGCGCTTTGCCACCAGGTCACAACCCTGGACCGCGCGAAGCTCACGGAGAAAATCGGAGCGCTTTCGGATCCGGTGCTCGAGGCCGTGAGCGCGGGCCTCGCTGCGGCTCTGTCGCTATAGCCTCCAGCGATCCGCGCCGAGCGAGCCCGCATCGTATAGTCCGCCCGTGAAGATTCGAGACTTGCGCCTGACGCCCATCGACGGCGGCGGATCGCGCGCGACCGCCCGCGTCGAGTGGGAGGACAGCGTCCGGCCGGCCCGCAAAATTTTCATCGAGGCCCGTGGATCGGCGGGTCCGGACCTCCTCGCCAGCGGCGACGCGTTTTTGCTCGCATGCTTTCCCGCGGCGTTTCGTCACCGCGAGCGCCGGGTCCTTCTGGAGGGCTCCGTGTGCCCGAGGCTGCGCGACGGAATCGTTTCGGCCATGCAGCTTCTTCGTTTCTGGTACGAGCCGGACCGGCCGCTTCCCGCGCTGGAGGCGTCGCGGGGCTTTCGTCCGCCCGACCTTCCTGCGGCGAGGCCGGTCGGCATGTTTCTCTCCGGCGGAGTCGATTCGCTCTTCACCCTCCGCAAGAACATGCGGGAGATCCCCGCGGGCCACGCGGCGTCCGTCCGCGCCGGGCTCCAGGTATTCGGCCACGATTGCCCGGACCCCGACGCCGGCCCCTGGACGAAAGGCGACTATGCGCGGATCGGCGCGTCGATCGGCCGGGTCGCCGCCGACGCCGGCATCGAGCTCGTCCCCATGCGATTCAATGTGCGCGCGCTCGACCCCGATGCGGAGCTTTACATCGACGAATCGAGCGGCGCCGCGCTTGCCGCCGCCGCGCACGCCATGGTGCGCCGGTTCGGGACCGTCCTCCA
>JBOGJO010000206.1:0-12240 GCA_050747885.1 Thermoanaerobaculia bacterium | reverse complement strand
ACGAAGGGCTGAGTCGAATCCTGCTGGAAAATCTCATCGGCAATGCGTGGAAATTCACGGCGAAACACGAGGCCGCGACGATCGAATTCGGGACTCGAAGCTCCCACGGCGAGCGTCAGTTCTTCGTCCGCGACAACGGCGCCGGCTTCGACATGGCGTATGCCGACAAGCTCTTCGGCGCCTTCCAGCGGCTTCATGCGGCCGAAGAGTTCGAGGGCACAGGCATCGGCCTCGCGACGGTCGCCCGCATCGTGCACCGCCATGGGGGTGAAGTCGGAGCGGAAGGCCGCCTCAACGAAGGCGCGACGTTCTGGTTCACGTTATGACGGGCCGACGAATTCTTTTTGCGGCCGTCCTCCTCGGTCTCGGTGCCCGCCCTTCGCGGGCGCAGGATTTGACGACCGTGGAGTCGCCGGCGGAGCTCAAGAAACTCACGCTCGAACAGCTGATGGAGCTCGATGTCACCTCGGTGTCCAAAGGGCCGGAACCCTATGGCCGCGCGCCGGCCGCGATCCAGGTCGTCACCCACGACGACATCGTTCGCTCAGGGGCTTCGAGCATTCCCGAGGCCCTCAGGCTCGCTGACAACCTGGACGTCGCTCAAAAGAATTCGCACGACTGGGCAATCAGCGCCCGAGGGTTCAACACGGATCTGGCCAACAAGTTGCTCGTGCTGATCGACGGCCGGGCCGTTTACACACCTCTTTTTTCGGGAGTCTTCTGGAACGCGCAGGATTACCTGATGGAAGATCTCGATCGGATCGAAGTGATCAGCGGCCCGGGCGGCACCCTCTGGGGCGCCAACGCGGTCAACGGGGTCGTCAACATCATCAGCAAGAGCGCCGCGGACACGCAGGGCCTCTTTCTGGAGGGCGGCGGCGGCACGAACCTGCGGGACTTCGCGGGCGTGCGATACGGCGGCGCACTCGCTGCGAATGTTCATTACCGGATCTACGGTAAGTTTTTCGATCGGGGCGAGGAGGCGCTTCCGGACGGCAAGGACGCCTCGGATTCCTGGAAGATGGGCCAGGGAGGATTCCGTATCGACGCGGGGCCCCCCTCGGCTTCGAATCACCTGACGCTCCAGGGCGACCTCTACGGGAGCGACGTCGACATCCCCACGGGCGGTCGAGGAAAGGCGTCCGGCGGGAACCTCCTCGGCCGGTGGTCGCGCACCATTTCCGCCGACTCCGACATGAGCCTCCAGCTCTATTACGACCGAACGCACCTGCGCGACCCGATCTCAAACCAATTCGGGCCCACGAGCATCCTGACCGACGATCTGGACACCTACGACCTCGACTTCCAGCATCGCTTCCGGCTCGGAGGCGCAAACCACGTGGTGTGGGGTCTCGGCTATCGGTATACCCACGACGTCGTCGGGGAAGCGCCGATCCTGGCCTTTCTGCCTCCCAAGCTCGACCGCCATTTATACAGCGCGTTCGTTCAGGACGAGATCGATCTCCGGAAGGACGTCCGGCTCACGCTGGGGACCAAGCTCGAGCACAACGATTACACCGGTTTCGAAGTCGAGCCGAGCGGCCGGTTGCAGTGGAATCTCGGCGAGACCCGGACCCTCTGGTCGGCAGTGTCTCGCGCGGTGCGGACGCCGTCTCGCGTCGATCGGGACATCGCCGAGCCGAACCCGCCGCCCGTCGTCATTCTCGGAAAATCGACGTTTATCTCCGAAACCGTGATCGCCTATGAGCTCGGTTATCGGGCAGGAATCGGAAAAAATCTCTCCGGCTCCGTTTCGCTGTTCTACAACGACTACGACCACGTTCGCAGTCTCAGTTTCACTCCCAACACGATCGTTCCGCTGTTCTTTGCGAACAACCTCGAAGGCCATACCCGGGGCCTCGAGCTGACCGCCAATTACCAGGCTCTCGCGTGGTGGCGCCTTCACGTCGGCTATGACCTGCTGAAAGAGAATCTTCACGCGAAACCCGGGACCTTGGACCTCGACAATGCCTTGAACGAAACGGCCGACCCCCAGCAGCAGTTCTCGCTGAGGTCCTCCGTCGATCTGCCGCTCGGGGCGACCTTGGATGCTCGGCTGCGCTGGGTGGACACGTTGCACAACAACAACGGCGCGACGGTCGGAACCGTTCCGAGCTATTTCGAGCTCGACGCCCGTCTCGGCTGGCGCCCTGCGAAGGGTCTCGAGCTCTCCGTGGTCGGGCAGAATCTCCTGCATGACCATCACCCGGAATACGGCTTCCCGGGTCCCGAACGAGTCGAGATTTCTCGCAACGCGACCGGAAAGGTCACATGGCGCTTCTAGCCCCTGTCGCGCGCCGAAACCGGAAAAGCTCGGCCCGGAACGGAGCATCGGGGTGGCTCGCGGCGCTGGCGCTCGCGCTTTCGGGCTCTCTCGCAACCCCTGCCGAAGCGGCCGTTGCAAAGCAGTATCAGGTCAAGGCCGTCTTCCTTTTCAACTTCGCGCAGTTTGTCGACTGGCCGCCCGACGCGTTTCCGGGTCCCGACTCGCCGTTTGTGATCGGCGTGCTCGGGGCAGACCCTTTCGGCACCGCCCTCGATCAAGTGGTTGCCAATGAGCGGATTCTCGATCGGGCCGTCGTGGTCCGTCGTTTTCGAGACATCCAGGACGTTTCGCTCTGCCACATCCTTTTCATCAGCGCGTCGGAAGCTCCCCGGCTGGGGAGAATCCTTCGCGCCTGCCAGGGACGATCGATCCTCACCGTCGGAGACATGGAGTCGTTTGCAGAAAGCAAAGGCATCATCCAATTCGTTCTCGTCAACAACCGACTGCGGCTGCGAATCAACGCCGCAGCGGCGCGGTCGGCGAATCTGTCGATCAGCTCTCAGCTGCTTCGACAGGCCGAGCTCGTCGGGCAGAAATAGGATCGATATGGCGCCTCGCCCCGACACCATTCGACGCAAATTGATGAGGGCGCTCATGGGCACGAGCCTCGCCGTTCTCGTCCTCACTTGCGTGGCCTTTGTCAGCTATGAATATTTGATCTTCCGCAAGAACATCGTCGTCGGGCTCAGAACCCGAGGCGAAATCATTGCCGCGAATTCTTCCGCGGCGCTCGCGTTTCAAAATGAGCCCGATGCCCGGGAGGTTCTTTCCGCTCTTCGAATCGATCCTCACATGGTCGCCGCCTGCCTGTACGACCGCACAGGCGCCGTCTTCGCAAAGTACCCTCCCGACCTCCCGGCCTCTTCGATTCCGCCGTCTCCCGGGCCGGACGGGAGCCGTTTCGCGGAGGGAGCTGTTGCCGTCGTCCTCCCCATTACCGAGGACAGCCGTCGGCTCGGAACGGTGTACCTGAGATCAGACCTGGTTGCGCTGACCGATCGCCTTCGCCTGTACGCCGCCCTCGTCGCCGCCGTGATTGCGGCGTCCCTTTCTGTCGCCTTCGCGCTTTCCACCCGGCTTCAAGGGCGAATCTCGGCGCCAATCCTCGACCTGGCGCGGACCGCGCAGACAATCTCCGAGCGAAGGGACTATTCCCTGCGCGCCCGCAAGACGAGCGACGACGAAATCGGTCGATTGACGGATTCCTTCAACGACATGCTCGAACAGATTCAGACGCGGGACACGGCTCTCCGGAAAACGCAGGACGAGGTCCAGACGCTCAATTCGGAGCTCGAGCGCCGCGTCGAGGATCGCACCGCGCAGCTCGAAACGGCCAACAAGGAGCTCGCGTCGTTTTCCTATTCCGTGTCTCACGACCTGCGCGCCCCCCTGCGCGCGATCGACGGATTCAGCCAGGCGCTTCTCGACGAAGCCGGCGATCGGCTCGACGACAACGGAAGACGCGACCTCGAGAGGGTGCGGGCCGGCGCGCAGAGGATGGCCCAGCTCATCGACGACCTCCTGTCGCTTTCGCACGTCTCACGCCAGAGCCTCGATCGCCGACCGGTCGACCTGAGCGGGATTGCCGCGGAAACGTTCGCGTCTCTCGCCCGGACGGAGCCGGACCGAACGGTCGCCTTCGAGCTGGCCCGGCAAGTCACGGCCGAGGCCGATGAAGGGCTCATTCGGCTTCTGCTCCAGAACCTCATCGGCAATGCATGGAAGTTCACGGCGCGACGGGACGCGGGAAAAATCGAGTTCGGAGCCCGGATCGAGAATGGCCAGACGCAATATTTCATTCGAGACAACGGCGCCGGCTTCGACATGGCTTACGCCCACAAGCTCTTCGGCGCATTCCAGCGGCTCCATGCCGCCGGAGAGTTTGAGGGCACAGGCATCGGCCTCGCGACGGTCGCCCGCATCGTTCACCGTCACGGCGGAGAAGTCGGAGCGGAAGGCCGCCTCAACCAGGGTGCGACGTTCTGGTTCACGTTGGAACGAACCGAAAGGAGTTGAACAATGGACGAAAAAGTCATCCTTCTCGTGGAAGACAACCCCGACGACGAGGAATTGACGAAGCGTGCCCTCGCGCGCAACAACATCCGCAACGAGGTCGTCGTCGCGCGCGACGGCGCCGAGGCCCTCGACCTGCTCTTCGGGACCGGCCCGCATGCCGGAGAAAAGCCGGTCGTCCCGACGGTCATTCTGCTCGACCTGAAGCTGCCCAAGATCGACGGACTCGAAGTCCTGAAGAGAATCCGGGCGGACGAGCGGACGCGGCTCGTGCCGGTCGTCATCCTGACCTCTTCGAAACAAGAACAGGACCTCATCGAAGGGTATTCGAGCGGCGCGAACAGTTACGTCCGCAAACCCGTCGATTTCGCGAAGTTCGTGGATGCCGTCAAGCAGCTCGGCCTCTACTGGTTGGTGATCAATGAACATCCACCCGCGCGAACCTGAATCCGGATCCCGGCTGAGGGTCCTGATCCTCGAGGACAATCTCGACGACGCGGAGCTCGTGCTGCGGGAGCTGCGCCGCGGAGGATTCGAGCCCGAGTGGTCGCGCGTTCAGACCGCCGAGGATTTCGGAGCCGAGCTGCAGAAGGAATGGGACATCATTTTGAGCGACTTCTCGATGCCCCGGTTCAACGCCTTTGGCGCGCTGGAGATCCTCGAGGGGCGCCGGGACGCTCCTCCGCTCATCGTCGTGTCCGGCACGATCGGAGAGGACACGGCGGTCGCGGCGATCAAAGCGGGGGCCGCGGATTACCTCATGAAGGACCGTCTGTCGCGACTCGGCGCGGCGATTCGGCGCGAGCTGAGGGAGCGGGCGGTCCGGCGTATCCACGAGGCGGATCAGAGAAGAGCCCAGGAATCGATCAAGACGTTGCTGTCGGCTCTGGAGCAGACCGTCGACAGCATCATCCTGACCGATCCCGAGGGGAAGATTCAATACGTCAATCCCGGCTTCCAGAGACTGTACGGCTACTCGTCGGCCGAGACCCTCGGCCGCACGCCGCGGATCCTCAAGAGCGGGGTACATGACAGCGCCTTTTACAAGGCGTTCTGGCGGTCCTTGATGTCGGACGGAGGATTCCACGGCGAGATCGTCAATCGGGCCAGGGACGGCCGGCTCGTCACGGTCGAGAGCTCGGCCAAAGCGATCTTCGACGACTCGGGGAAGCGAAGCGGGTTCATCGCGGTGTACCACGACGTCAGCGAAAAGACGAGAGCGGCCGAGGCGCTTCGCGACTCGGAGCGACGGTACCGCGCGCTCGCCGCGCGGATCGAGCAGGTGCGGGAAGACGAACGAACGGGAATCGCGCGGGAGCTGCACGACGAGCTCGGGCAGGCGCTTACGGCGATGAAAATGGACCTTGTCGCCACGAAAAGAAATGTCGCCTCCGACGACGAAACGGCGCGCGGCGCGGCCGCGAAAAAAATCGACTCGACGATCGAGCTCATCGACGGCATGGTCGTGACGGTGCGGCGAATCTCCTCGGAGATGCGCCCGGGAATGCTCGACGACCTGGGTCTCTTTCCTGCGATCGAATGGCTCGCCAACGATTTCTCCCAGCGGACCGGGATCGCCTGCCGTCTGAAATCCGAAGTCGGATCTCCGTCCCCCGGCGGAGCTCGCGCGACCGCCGTCTATCGAATTTTTCAGGAGGCCCTCACGAATGTCGCGCGCCATTCGAAAGCCACCGAGGTCCAGGTTCGTCTGAGCGATACGGATGCCATTCTGTGCGTCGAGGTTCACGACAACGGGAAAGGTTTCGTTCCCGAAGTGCTGAGCGATTCCTCGTCGCTCGGTCTGATCGGAATGCGGGAACGCGCGGCTTCCATCGGAGGCGAAGTGACGTTCGTTTCGGAGCCGGGAGCCGGCGCGACGATGCTTCTGAGGGTCCCGCTCTCGGGAGAGGAGGGGCCTTGAGAGTTTTTGTCGCGGACGACTCGAAGCCGGTCCGGGAGCGCCTCCTCTCGGTCCTCGGCGACATTCCCGGCGTCGAAGTCGTCGGCGAGGCGGAAGACGCCCTGGCCGCGCGGGTTCTCATCACCGCGCTCCAGCCCGACGTGGTCATTCTGGACATCAACATGCCGGGCGGAAGCGGAATCGAGGTCCTCCGGGAGATCAAGGGCCAATCCCCCGCGCCGACCGTCATCATGCTCACGAACCATTCCCAGCCCCAATACAAGAAGCGCGGGCTGGAAGCCGGCGCCGATTTCTTTCTCGACAAATCGACGGAGTTCGAGCAGATCCGCGACATCCTGAGGTCCGGGGGATGAAAAGTTCCTCACGCGGGCGCGGCCGCCCCACCCCGGGGCTTTCAAACGGAATCCGCCGAGCGAGGGCGACGACGGTCGGCGAGCTCTTCAAGGACGACACCGTTTTCCTCCAGACCCACGACCTCGAAGGCAACCTCCTGTCCGTCAACGACGCGGCTTGCCGGGCTCTTGGCTCTTCGGCTTCCGAGCTCATCGGCCGCAGTATCCGAGAGCTACTGGTCCCGGAATACCGCGCCGAATTCTCCGATTACCTCTCCCGGCTTCGCCGCTCGGGCTGCGCGGCGGGAGTGATGGCGGTCCTGACGCGAACGGGCGAAATCCGCCACTGGCACTACCAGAACGTGCTGCGATCGGAAGGACCCACGGGCCAGATCGCGCAGGGAACGGCGATCGACGTGACGGATCTCATCGCCGCCGAAAAGGGAGCGACGAAAGCCCTCCGCGATTCCGAAGAACGCTACCGGCTGCTGTTCGAGAGAAATCTCGCGGGAATGTACCGCTCGATGGCTGACGGCACGCTGCTCGACTGCAACGATGCCTTCGCGAGAATCCTGGGCTTTTCATCCCGAGCCGAGGTCCTCGCGCGAAATGCCGCAACGTTCTACCACTACGAGAGCGATCGGAAAGCTCTCGTCGATGAGCTCGCGGCGGCAGGCGTCGTCACGGGCCGCGAAACCTGTCTGCGCCGAAAGGACGGTCAGCCGGTCTGGGTGCTCGACAACCTGACTCTCGTCCCCTCGGCGCGGGGCCAACCGGCGATGTTTGAAGGCTCGATGATCGACATCAGCGACCGCCGCAACGCCGAAGACGCGCTGCGCCTCTCCGAAGAGCGCTACCGATTTCTGTTCGAGCGAAATCCCCTGCCAATGTGGATCTACGAGATGGACTCGCTCCGGTTCCTCGACGTCAACGAGGCGGCATTGAGCCATTACGGCTACTCGCGCGCGGAGATGCTCGGGATGTCGCTGCCCGACCTGTGGCCACCCGAAGACCGGCGGGATCACCCGATTGCCGAGTCCGCCCAGAGCCCCCAACCCTTCACTTCTTCCCGCCACGTTCGCCGGGACGGATCCATCGCCGACGTCGAGGTCTCTGCCGTGGACGTCCCCGGGGGCCGGGCCCGGCGCCGGCTGGCGCTGGCGCGCGACGTGACGAAACGCAAAGCCGCCGAGCGGGCGCTCTTCGAATCCGAGAGGAAATACCGCCACATCTTCATGCTTGCGCCCGTTGGAATCTACCAGCTCCGAATCGACGGCAAATATCTGACCGTCAATCCCGCATTCGCGAGGATCTTCGGATACACCCCCGAGGAGCTCATCGCGCATCACACCGCACACGACCTCTACTTCCAACCCGAGGACCGGGACGAATTCCTGCGGGAATTCGTCAAGTCCGGGAAGACGGACACGAGCCCCGTACGCCGCCTGAAGAGCAAGACCGGAGAGCCCGTCTGGGTCCAGAGCACCGCCCAGATCATCCGGAGCGACGATGGCGCGGTTCAATATATCGAAGGCTTCAGCTTCGACGTCACGGAGAAACACCGCGTCGACGAGCAGCAGAAACGCCTGCAGGACGCCGTTCTGGAAACGGCGCGCCAGTGGCGCGACACGTTCGACGCGATCGATACACCCGTGCTCGTCGTCGACGAAAATGCACTCGTCAAACGGCTCAACCGAGCCGCGGTCAAAATCACGGGCCAGACTTACGTGGACGTGCTCGACCGTCCGCTCGACGCGCTGGCAGCCGGGGAAGTCTGGAAGACGGCGGCGAGCCTGGTCCGAAGCCCCGATTCGGAACGCTCGCGCTCGGGGATTCTCTCGCACGACGAGGGGGCTCAGAAAGTCTGGGAGATCTCCGTCAGCGGCTATCGGTCCCCCGGTTCGCAGGAACTCCCGCTGTCGATCGTCATCCTGCGCGACATCACCGCGATCGTGAAACTCCAGGAATCGGTCCTTCGCGCCGAATCGATGTCGTCGATGGGCTCACTCGTGGCGGGCGTCGCGCACGAGGTGAGAAATCCCCTGTTCGCCATCTCGGCGACGCTGGACGCTTTCGACGCCCGGTTCCGCGAGCGCGACGATTACAAGAAGTACGCCCAGGCCCTGCGCGCCCAGCTCGACCGGATGAACCACCTGATGCGAGACCTCCTCGACTATGGAAGGCCGGCCGTCCTGGAGCTCCGGGATGTTCCTCCGGGCGAGCTCGTTCACGACGCCGTACGCGGCTGTTCCGACCTCGCGACGCGCAACGAGGTCTCCGTCCGAGTCGCGGCCTCCGAAACGTTGCCCCCCGTCCGCGTGGACCGGGGGCGAGTCGTTCAGGTCTTTATCAACCTGCTCGAAAACGCGATCCAGCATTCTCCGCAGAACGAAGCCATCACGGTCACCGTCGAGGAGCTTTTCCGGGAGGACGCCCGCGGAGCTCATTTCACGGTCGAAGACCGGGGCCCGGGCTTTCAGGCCGCGGATCTCCCGAAGCTCTTCGACCCGTTTTTCACGAAGCGGCAGGGGGGGACCGGTCTGGGCCTCGCGATCGTGCAGAAAATCATCGCCGAGCATGGAGGTACGATTACCCCCGCAAACCGGCCGGACGGGGGAGCGCGCGTCTCCGTCTGGATTCCGTGCGCGCCGCCGGAGGCCGGGGAAAACGGGAGGACCACATGAACGCCACTCCCAGGGTTCTCGTCGTGGACGACGAAGACGGAATCCGATTCGCTCTCCGGGATTTTCTCGAATCGAGCGGGTTCTCCGTGGAGGAGGCCGGCAGCTGCGCCGAGGCCGAGAAGGTCTTCCGGGCGAGCCGCCCCGACGCGGCGCTGCTGGACTTCCGCTTGCCGGACGGCAACGCCCTCGATCTGATCCCAAAACTGAAGGCCCAGGATTCGACCGTGCCCGTCATCGTGCTCACCGCGCACGCCTCGATCGACCTCGCGGTACGCGCCATTCAGGAGGGGGCGGAACAGTTCCTGACGAAGCCGGTCGAGCTTCCCTCCCTGCTCGTGATCCTTCAGAGGGCGCTTGAAAACCAGAGGATTCGCCGCAAGGAGGCCGCAAAAGCGCGGGGAGAGCGCCCGGCCGAAGATCCGTTTCTCGGCGAGAGCGCGGCGATCCGCTCGCTGGCCGATCAGGCTCAAAGGGCCCTTTCCACGGAAAGCCCGATCCTGGTCCTGGGGGAGACGGGCTCGGGGAAAGGAGTGCTCGCGCGCTGGCTCCACCGAAACGGCACCCGGCCCGACGAGGCGTTCGTGGACCTCAACTGCGCCGGACTCTCGCGGGAATTTCTGGAGTCCGAGCTTTTCGGACACGAAAAAGGGGCATTCACCGGCGCGGTTTCGAGCAAACCCGGCCTCTTCGAGGTCGCCCACCGAGGCACGATGTTTCTCGACGAGATCGGCGACGTCGACCTGCAGGTCCAGCCCAAGCTCCTGAAGGTCCTCGAGGAAAAGTCCTTCCGCCGACTCGGCGAAGTTCGCGACCGCCATGTCGATGTCCGCCTGATCGCTGCCACGCACCACGACCTGAACGCCCTCATCCGCGAGCAGAAATTCCGAAGCGATCTGTATTACCGGGTCAGCACGATCCCCCTCACCGTGCCTCCCCTGCGGTCGCGCGTCGAAGACATCCCCGTCATCGCCCGGCACTTTCTCTCCTCGCTCCAGGGCGCCTCCGGCCCGGTGGCCCTGGCCCCCGACGCCGAGAAAGTCTTCTGCCGCTATCCGTGGCCCGGAAACCTGCGCGAGCTTCGCAACGTGATCGAGCGCGCGCTCCTGTTCGTCGAGGGCAACACGCTCTCGGCCCGCGAGCTCCACTTCGAGTCCTCCCCCGATCCGTCGCAAGCCGGCAACGACCTCCAGATGACCCTTCAGGACGTCGAAGTCCGGCACCTCCGGCTCGTCCTCGAGGACGAGCGCGGCCATGTCGAAAAGGCCGCTTCACGCCTCGGAGTTCCCAAAAGCTCTCTTTACGAGAAGATCCGGCGGTACGGAATCGTCGTGTCCAAGGTCTAGAAGAGCCTTCCCCGAGCCGGAAATCGCCGCGGGCGCTCCCTGGTGAAATCAGGCTAAATGTCTCATTCGCAGGTGTTTCTGTGATGGCGGGCGCCGGGCCAGGGCCGGCCTCCTCGTTGCACTTCCGTCAACCCATGAACGAGTCAAGAAAGATCCTGATCGTCGATGACGAAGAATTCATCCGGTTCGCCCTGAGCGAGTACTTCTCGGTTCTGGGATACCAGGTCGACGTGGCGGGCGAGTGGGAGGAGGCCGAAGCGCTCCTCGCCTCTCGACGGTACTGCCTGGTCATCAGCGACCTGCGCCTCACGGGATTCGGCGGGACCGAGGGACTGGAGATCGTCCGCTCGATTCACCAGCGCTGGCCCGGCACGCGCGTCATGCTCCTGACGGGTTACGGAAGCGGAGAAGTCAAGGCGGAAGCGGCCCGGCGCGGCGTGGACGCGTTCCTGGAGAAGCCCATGGCGCTTCCCGAAATCGCGAGGATCGCCGACTGCATGCTCGCCGGCACCGCGGGAGGGATTTCATGACGGGCTCCATGGCCGGCGTTCGCGCCGAACCGAACATGATCGACCGCATTCTTGCGCCGGGCGGCCTTCGCGTGATGCTGCAGCCGATCGTCGACACGACGGGGCCGCTGACCACCGTGCACTCCTACGAGTGTCTCAGCCGCGGGCCCCTGGGAACGAACATGGAATCGGCCGACATCCTGTTCGAATACATCCGCCGCAAGAAAGCCGAGCAACCGCTGGACCGCGCCTGCATCGAGGCGGGGTTGGAAGCCGGAAGCCGGCTGCCGGGACTTCCCCGGTTCGCGGTCAACGTCCACGCCATCACGATCGCGACCGACCCGGATTTTCCGGCATTCTTGAAGCATGCGTCGTCGTCCCGGGGAATCTCGACGTCCCGACTGACGGTCGAGATCGTCGAGCATGCCCCGACCTGGCACGAGGACGGATTTCTCGAAACCCTCGTCCTTCTCCGACAGCTCGGAATCAAGATCGCGCTCGACGACGTGGGGCTCGGACATTCGAACTACAAGATGATCCTCGAATCGGACCCCGACTATCTCAAGATCGACCGCTTCTTCGTGACGAATTGCCAGAACGACCGAAAGAGGCGAGCCGTCATTCAGTCGATCCTCGAGCTTGCCCGGCAGTTCGAGGCATCCGTCGTGGCGGAGGGAGTCGAGAGCCGCGAGGAGTTCCAGTGGCTCTTCGACAACGGCGTGGAGCTCTTCCAGGGGTATTACTTCTCCCGGCCCCTCGCGGTCGAGGCCCTGACAGAAGGAACCTGGCAAAGAAGTCTCGCGGGGAGGCCTCGGGAAGCCTCCGCCTGATGGCGGTCGAGCTCCTCTGATATCTTTTCCTTCCAGGGAGGTGCCCATGCTGGCGAGACCCGTTTTCGCAGCCCTCGCTGCCTTGTCCGCCGCCGTCCTTCCGAGCCCTGGATCCGGAACCGACTGGACCCTGATCCGGGCCGGGCTCGTCATCGACGGCCGCGGGCGCGTCGAGGCAAACCAGGCGATCTGGATCGAGGGAGACCGGATTCGGGAGATCGGACCGGCCCAGAAGGTCTTGCGGGGGCGCAAAGCGTCCCGGGAAATCGACCTGTCCCGCTC
>JBOGJO010000205.1:0-5525 GCA_050747885.1 Thermoanaerobaculia bacterium | reverse complement strand
GTGATCGACCGCGCCGTGCCAGCGGACGAGTGCCGAGCCCCGCGGCCGTCCGGGCTTGGGCGCTCCCCAGGCCGAGCGAGCCTTGCGATTCCCGAGCGAGCGATTTGCCGCCAAAGCGCCGTCGCCTCTCGCCGCGAGCCGGGCCGAGCGAGCTTACTTCGGCGCCTTGTAAACGACGCGCCCCCTCTTGTCGAACAACACGAGCGAGGAGGGCTCGGTGCTCTCGCTCTTTCCCGATCCGGCCTCCTTGAGGGCCGTGCAACCCAGCGCCGCGCGGATCGAGCCGTCGTCCTCCAGGAGTTTCACGCTCGAACAGGGCGAGCCCGCGAGGACGATCGCGGCTCCGCCTTCGGCTCCGATCGCGATCGAACCCCGCGGCTTTCCCGTCTCGTCCTTCAATTCGACTTTCGGAGACCCCTCCGGCCCCAGAGAGACTTCCGCGCGGGTCCGCTTTCCGTCATCGGAGAGGGACAGCGCCGGCGACCCGTCGCCGGCCAGTTTCAGCGACGCTCTCGGGGAATCCGCCCGATCGAAGAGCTCGAGCCTCGGGGCGCCATCATCCCCGACGGTGAGAGCGGCGCGAGTCTTCCCGGCGCCGTTGTTCACGGAAATCGCCGTTCCCGATCGCCCGACCGCAAGGACCGCGCGCGAGGTTCCTTTCTCGTCCACCAGGCGGAACTCGGTCCCTTCGACGAGCCTGGCGCGCGACCGAATGGCCGAGGCTCCGAGCGCGAACCACGCGCCTCCGAGCACGGCCAGGGTCCCTGCCGCGTTTTTCCACCGCCGGTTTTGATTTTCGAGGCGCACGAGGCGCCGTTCGAGGGCCGCGTATTCTCCCATCATCGAAATTCCTCCCCGGGATGAAGGATAATGCGCGGACCTTGCGAAATGCCGGAACCCGTCTCGGTCCCTACGAGATCCTCTCGCCTCTCGGAGGAGGCGGCCCGCCGTCGCTCGCCGATGCGAGCTATGGCGCGGCCCTGAGGCGACAATGACTCTCGCAGCCGGCAGCAAGTTGGGCCCGTACGAAATCCTGGCTCCCCTGGGAGCAGGCGGCATGGGAGAGGTCTACCGGGCGAAGGACTCGAAGCTTAAGCGGGACGTGGCCATCAAAGTCCTTCCCGAGTCGCTCGCTACCGACGCCGACGCGCTCGCCCGCTTCGAGCGCGAAGCCCATGCCGTCGCTGCGCTCAACCACCCGAACATCCTCTCGATCCACGACTTCGGAAACGAAGGCGACGTCGCTTATGCGGTTATGGAGCTGCTCGAGGGCGAGACGCTCCGCGCAAAGGTCGAAGGCGGAGCGCTCCCCCAGCGGCGCGCCGTCGAGATCGCGATCCAAATCGCCCGGGGCCTCGCCGCCGCGCACGAAAAGGGAATCGTCCACCGGGACCTGAAACCCGAGAACGTCTTTCTGACGGCGGATGGGCGCGTAAAGATCCTGGATTTTGGTCTGGCGAAACGGGTCGGGATGGAAGCGACCGAGACGAACGCGCCGACGGCGGCCGGCACCGAGCCCGGCACCGTCATGGGCACCGTCGGCTACATGTCGCCCGAGCAGGTGCGCGGCCGAAACGTCGATCACCGGACCGACATCTTCGCCTTTGGCGCGATCCTCTACGAGATGCTCACGGGTCGGCGCGCGTTCAAAGGCGATTCCCACGTCGAGACGATGAATTCCATCCTGAAAGAAGAGCCGCCCGAGCTCGCCGATTCGGGCCGCAGCGTTTCCCCGGCGCTCGACCGCATCGTGCGACATTGCCTCGAAAAATCTCCCGAGGGGCGTTTTCATTCTGCCGGCGACATCGCATTCGATCTGGAGAACCTCTCGGGCGCCACATCCACGGCTTCGGGAGCCGCCCTTCGCGCCCGGACGAGGCGAATCGGGTGGAGGGAAATCCTTCCTCTCGCTCTCCTTCTCGCTCTGCCGATCGCGTATTTTCTCGGGACGCGAGCCCACCGTGCAGAGAAGACCAGTTTTCGTGCGTTCACGTTCCGCCGCGGCACGATTCGCTCCGCGCGATTCGCGCCGGACGCCCACACGATCGTTTATGGCGCCGCCTGGCAGGGGGCGCCGATCAAGCTCTTCTCGGCGACCGTGGACCACCCGGAATCCGCGCCGATTTCCCTTCCGGACGCCGACGTCTTCGCGGTCAACGCCGACGGCCAGCTCCTGATTTCACTCGGGCGGCGCTACCTGACGACCCATCACGGCATCGGAAGCCTCGCGCTGGCTCCTCTGGCAGGCGGTGCGCCGCACGAGCTCCTCGAAAACGTCCAGGCCGCCGATTTCGGCCCGGATGGAAAGTCGATCGCCGTCATTCGCGAGGTCGAGGGAAAGAACCGGCTGGAATATCCGATCGGCAAGCCGCTCTGCGAGACGGTCGGCTGGATGAGCAACGTCCGCGTCTCGCCCAAAGGCGACCTCGTCGCGTTCTTCGACCACAACCTTCGATGGGACAACCGGGGGACCGTCGCCGTGGTGGATCTCCAGGGGCATAAGAAAATCCTGACGCCCATTTACGACAGCGAGGAAGGCCTGACGTGGTCGCCCTCCGGAGACGAGATCTGGTATTCGTCCGGATACGGCCTTGCCGGGGACGGCGTGCTGGCGGTGACGCCGGCCGGAAGAATGCGCCTCGTCTATCAGGGCGTCGGCGACATGGCGATTTTCGATGCTGCGCGCGACGGCAAGGTCATCGTGAGCCGGTCGCTGGACCAGAGGGAAATGTTGTTCGGCCGGCCCGGAGAATCGCGAGAGCGCGACCTCTCGTGGTTCGACTGGTCGATCCCGATCGACATGCTGGCCTCAGGAGAAGCCGTTCTGTTCAACGAAAGTGGAGCCGGGTCGGGGGCGAGCTACGGCGTTTACATGCGCAGGACCGACGGCTCTCCTGCGGTCCGGATCGGCGACGGGGCCCCCTCGTCTCTTTCGCCGGACGGTAAATTCGCCCTCGCCACCGACGTGTCCTCGCCGCAACAGATCGTCCGGCTGCCAACGGGGGCCGGCGAGCCGAAGACTCTTCTCTTCGGATCGGTCGAAGGCGCCTACGGGGTCTGGTTCCCGAATGGCAGGCAAATTCTGCTCGAGGGGCACGAGCAAGGGCACGGCTCGAGGCTCTACGTTGCGGGATCGGACGGAGGCGCGGTTGCCCCGATCAGCGGAGAGGGAGTGCATATCGACGGCGCGGACCCGATCTCGCCCGACGGCTCGTTGCTGACGGCGACGGGCCGGGACGGCAAGGCGTACGTCTATCCCGTCCATGGCGGCGAGCCGCGGCTCATCCCCGGCCTGACCGACGACGACGAAATCAGCCGCTGGACGGCCGACGGAAAGGCGCTTTTCGTCTTCCGTCACGGCGAGCTGCCGGCGAAAGTCGTTCGGCTCGACCTCGCGACCGGAAAACGCGAGCCGTGGAAAGACATCCTCCCCGGCGACCCGTCCGGGGTGGTCACGATCACGCCGATCCTGCTCACGCCGGACGGAAAGACCTACGCGTACAGCTATCCGCGAATCCTGTCGCAGCTGTTTCTCGGCGAGGGACTGAAATGACACGGTGTGTCATCCCCGCGAAACCTGTCCCCACCGCCGAGCGGGGAGCGGGGATTGCTCACGGAATGGACTCCCGCTTACGCGGGAGTGACAGTTTCGTGCTGAGACCTGAAGCATGACCCTCGCGGCCGGCACCCGGCTCGGACCCTACGAAATCCTCTCGCCGATCGGCGCGGGCGGAATGGGAGAGGTGTATCGCGCGCGCGATTCGAAATTGAACCGCGAGGTCGCGGTCAAGGTCCTGCCGGAGCATCTCGCGAGCGACGCGGACGCCCGCTCCCGCTTTGAACGAGAGGCCCAGGCCGTCGCGGCGCTCTCGCACCCGAACATCCTCGCGATCCACGACTTCGGCCAAGCCACTGTCATTGCGAGCGAAGCGAAGCAATCTACCCAGGCGGGGTCAGATCGCCACGGCCCTTCGGGCCTCGCGATGACGGGTGCAAACAACGAGGGCGCGCTGATCTTCTTTGCCGTGACGGAGCTCCTCGACGGAGAGACCCTGCGCGAGCGCCTTTCCGGCGCGCCGCTCCACTCGCGCAAGGCGACCGAGATCGGGATCCAGATCGCGCGCGGCCTCGCGGCTGCTCACGATCGCGGCGTCGTTCATCGCGATCTCAAGCCCGAGAACATCTTTCTCACGAAAGACGGGCACGTGAAGATTCTCGACTTCGGTCTGGCGCGCATGATGGAAACCGCTGAGGCCGGCGCGGCCACGAACGCGCCGACGATCGAGGCGGGAACGGCGCCCGGAACGGTCATGGGCACCATGGGATACATGTCGCCCGAGCAGGTCCGCGGAAAGACCGCCGACCATCGGACCGACATCTTCTCCTTCGGCGCCGTGCTCTACGAAATGCTTTCGGGCCGCCGCGCGTTCCGCGGCGACAGCGCGGCCGACACGATGACGGCGATCCTGAGGGAAGACCCTCCCGATCTTTCCGAGACGAATCATGCTGTCGCCCCCGCCCTCGATCGGCTCGTGCGGCACTGTCTGGAGAAGAAACCCGAAGATCGCTTTCAGTCGGCGCGCGACCTGGCGTACGACCTCGAGGCGGTCTCCGGTTTGTCGGCTTCCGATTCCCGGGTCGCGAGCGCCGCGAGAGCTTCCTGGCGCGCACCCCTGGTCGCTCTTCCGATTGCCGCGGCGGCCGCCCTGGCGGCTCTCGCGATCGGATGGTTTGCGGCCGGACAATTTGGAAGGGATCAAAAGAGCGCCGCCCCAACCTTCCGTCAGTTGACGTTTCGTCGAGGCTTCCTCGGCTCGGCGCGGTTCGCGCCGGACGGCCAATCGATCATCTTCTCGGCCCAATGGGACGGGCAGCCTGCGGAGCTCTTCCTGAAACGTCCGGAGGCGCCCGACGCGCTTTCGCTTCAGCTTCCTCCCGCCGAGATCCTCTCCGTTTCTTCGACCGGACAGGCCGCGATCTCGCTGGGATGCAGGGAGGTTCACAACGGAGCGTGCGCCGGCACGCTTGCCGTCGTTCCCATCACAGGGGGAGCGCCGCGCCAGCTTCAGGACGAGGTGCAGTGGGCGGAATGGTCGCCCGACGGGACGTCGATGGCGATCGTCCACGACGTCAACCGAAAAGCGAAGCTCGAGTTTCCGGCCGGAAAGGTCCTGTACGAAACGCCCGGCCACATCAGCTGGCCCCGCTTTTCGCCCGACGGAAAGCGAATCGCGTTCCTGGACCACCCGTATGCCGTGGATGACCGAGGAGCGGTCGCGATCATCGACCTCGCCGGAACGAGGACGAAGATCTCTCGGGACTATGAAAGCATCCAGGGTCTCGCGTGGTCGCCGGATGGCCGGGAGGTCTGGTTCACCGGCACCGGATCGGGCTCCCTGCGCTCGCTCCGGGCCGTGACGCTCTCGGGCAAGGAGCGAGTGCTCTCGAACGTTCCGGGCGGGTTGACCCTGCGCGACATTTCCAAGTCCGGCCGCGTCCTTCTGACACACGACAACGTTCGCAAA
>JBOGJO010000204.1:0-18864 GCA_050747885.1 Thermoanaerobaculia bacterium | reverse complement strand
CATTACGGGCGATCTCAGCGTTACTCGTCGGGTCCGATCGCTTTGGCATCTGTCCCCTCCTCGCGCCTTGATCTCCTCCGCAAGCCGCAGGCGCGACGCTATAGCTATTTCCGACTCTGGACACTGGAGCGCCGGGGGCTCTCGCCGCGATGCGAGCCGAGCGAGTCCTCGAGTCCCCGCCTGCGCGGCCGAATCCGCTACGGCGCGGCGAAGGCCCGTGACAGAGCGAGCTTCTACGTCTCCGCTCGGGCGTGGGCCGGGGAAGGGCGCATTGGGGGACGCGGGGGAGCCGGGGCGTCGGCGGAGGCCGCTCTTTCCTCGGCGAGAACGGCGGCCCGCGCCTGTTTGGAACGCTTGAGGAAGGCGAGCAGGCCTCCGAACATCATCACATAGAAGCCTCCCCACACCAGGGAGATCAGCGGCTTGCGCGTCACGTCCACAGAAAGGGTTTCCGGAACCGCCGGAATGAAGTCGCTGCCGAGCCCCGAAACGTTCAGAATGACGGATTCCTCCGCTGCCGAAACACCCTGGACCGTCATGACGCCCGCCGCCGTTCCGGGAACGGTCGCCGGGCGGCCCTGGTTCGGCGTCGAGCCGTCGAGATGGGCGACGTATTCGAGAGTCGCCGGGGCGGGGGCCTTTCCAGGCGCCGTCACCGTCATGCGGGCGCGAATCGTCAGTTCCCGGGCGCCCGCCGTCATCTGGGAGCGGTCGACCTCGAACTCGTCGAAGCGCAACGCCACGCCTCCCAGGGTCACGCTCTGGCCCTTGTGCAACGTCACATCCTTCCCCATTTTCTTCGGCGCGCCGGGATCGTACTCCTGAGGCGAGACGTAGAGGTCCATCAGCGGATTGCTGCGAATCGAGGGATTGGCCATCAATTGATTCGTCCGCGTGTTGATGTACATCTTCGGGTACGCGTAGAACACTTTTCCCCGGGGCGAGCGGACCAGAACTTCCATCGCCTGCTTCGAGGTTTCGGTCGCGGGAATGACGTTCGTGAACGTCATGGTGTAGCCGGCGACGGAAACCGGCGTGTTCTTCGGGAGCGTGACCCGGCGCGAGACGGCGTACAGCGCCGAGAGGACGATTCCTGCGAGCATGATCGACACGCCGACGTGGGCGAGATAGCCGCCCGCGCCCCCGAATTTTCCGCCCCGCGCCTTCCGCACCACCGCGCGAAGGTTCATGTCGAAACCGAACGCCGAAACGGCGACGAACAGGAGGGCTTCGGGCCGGCGGGCGCCGACGACCGCCGCAAAGACGACGGCGGCAAATGCGATCGCGAGCGACCGGCGCGAGTTTTTCCAGATCGAGGCCGGCGTTTCCCCCTTCCACGACACGACCGGGACGAGCGCGAAAAGCAGGGCCAGGAGGAACCCGCCGGGAGTCGTCGTCAGGCGATAGAAATCGTTGGAAACCTGCGACGGCTTGCCGGCCAGACGCGTGAGCAGGGGAGAAGACGTTCCCAGGAGGATCACGAGGCCCAGGCCCACGAGCGCCGCGACCCCGACGATGAAGAGCACGCTTCTCGAAAGAACGGGCGATTCTTCCTGCTCGGAGGGAATCGACTTCCAGCGCCAGGCCAGCAGGGCCACCCCGAGCAGTAGAAACCCGCCCAGGTCCGCGATCAGCCAGCCCGTGATGCCAAGATCGACGAAGGAATGGACGGAGAAATCGGCCAGCACTCCCGAGCGCGTCAGGAACGTCCCGTACAGGATGCAGATGTAGGCGAGGATCGCGAGGAACAGATTGACCTTGCGGTGCTTGTTCCGGGAGCGCTGGAGAAACATTCCATGAACGAGCGCGACCGTCAGGAGCCACGGAACGAGCGAGGTGTTCTCGACCGGGTCCCAGCCCCAATAGCCGCCCCAGCCCAGCGTTTTGTACGCCCAGTACCCTCCCATGAGGATCGCCGTTCCGAGCGTCAGGAACGTCAGCAGAGCCCAGGGAATCGCCCGGACGATCCAGCCGTCCCACCGCTTCTTCCAGAGCGCCGCGATCGCAAACGAGAAGGGCACCGAAAGCGACGCGAAGCCGAGGAACATCACGGGAGGGTGGATCACCATCCAGTAGTCCTGCAGGAGGGGGTTGAGCCCCGTTCCGTCGGGAGGAACCGTGGCGAGCAGGCGGAACGGCGATTGGCGGCACAGGATTGCCACCAGAGCCAGGAACGTCGAGAGGTACACGATCATGACGGGGGCTTCCATCTCCTTGGCCGTGCGCCAGACGAAGAGCCCGATCAGCGATCCCCAGAAGATCCACAACAGAAACGACCCCTCCTGGCCGGCCCAGAAACACGAGATGAGAAAGTGGAGGGGGAGGTCCCTCGCCGAATACGACGCGACGTACGAGACGTCGAAACGGTGGTTCAGGATCAGCGACATCAGAATCGCGGAGGTCCCCACGATGCAGGCGGCGAAGGCCGTGTAGGCCCTCCGGGCGAAGCCGAGCCAGGCATCCGCGACGCCCGGCACGGCGCGGAGGGAGGAGCGGTCCGCGCGAAAGTATCCGTACAGGGACGCAAGGCCGCTCAAGAGTGCGCCCCAGAGAACGGCGACGCCCGGCCAGAACATCAGCGGCGCTCCACTAGGACTTGACCCCGTATTGCCGCTCGGTCTCCTGCCCCTGGTATTTCGAGGGGCATTTGACGAGCAGCTTGTCGGCGCGGAGAGCGCCGGCATCGAAGCGGCCGATGGCCACGATCGAGAGCGCGTCCCGGAAATTCGCGGGCTTGATGCCCCGGTACACGACCGGGAGGGTCCTGCCGTGGTCGTCGAGGATCGAAAAGGCGAGCTCCTGGCGGCCCGTGTCGTAGCTCTCGCTGCCCTTTTCGAGCGAGCCCATGACTTGAACCGAACCGCGAGTTTTCATGGCGACGTCGAAGGAAACGTAGGGAGTCAGGGTCTTCTTGAACGAAGTCACTCCCAGAACCAGAAACGCCGCCGCGAGGACTGCCGCCACGATGTAACCCTTTTTCATGCCTGAATCATCCTGTTCCGGCCCCGTTCAGCCTTGATGCGTTTGAATCAAAGGTCCGCTCCCGCGGGATTCCTCCGCCGACAGCCGCGAGTCCAGCCGCAGGAGGTAGATCCACAGGCCGATCCAGATCACCGCGTTGGCCGCCGCCACGAAACCCAGTGCCGTCATCAAGTCCCCTATTCTAACGCCGACCGGCGCCGTTTCATTCTCTCCAATCGGCGGTCGACGTCCCACATCCAGAAAAAAAGCGCCGTAAAACCCGTCAGGGCCGCGAAAAACACCGTTCGGGTCGGCGTGTCCATGAGGATTCTGCCCTCGGGATTGATGATCGTCTGCGGGTGGAGGGAGGTCGTCACCCTCGGGATCACGAAGACCAGAAACGGCATGACGAAGCCGGAAAACAGCGCGTACACCGCGCAGAGGACGCCGCGGCGCTCCGGGTCCGAGATCGCGCCGCGGAGAAAGAGATACGCGGCATAGAGGAAGAGAAGCATGACGATCGAGGTCTCCCTCGGATCCCAGTTCCAGTACGAGCCCCACATGACCCCGGCGAAAATCGACCCCGTGACGGTCGCGAGGACCGAGAACAGGAACCCCAGCCGGACGGCCGAGGCCGCGGCCTCGTCGCTCTCCGGGATCCGCCGGACGAGGTGCGCGACCGAGTAGCCGGCCGCGACGAGGAAGGCGATCGTCGCCGCCCAAGCCATGGGAACGTGAAAGAAAACGATGCGCGAGGATTCACCGATGAACCCTTTCGCGGGACGCGGCCAGAAGAAGGCTGCGAGGATGACCGCCAGAAGGTAGGGGCCCAGGAGCCATTTCAGCGCTTTCACCGGTCCGATCATATCCGCTACGGCACCCGCCTAGTGTCCCCCGGCCCGCCCCCCGGCCTTCCAGGCCTCGAGATTTCGCCCGATCTGCCTCGAATGTTTCTCCAGGTGCTCGGCATAGATCCGGAGCCAGGTCTCCGCCGAATAGGGCCCCGAATCGCTGTGGCGGCCGGCCTTGCTCCACTGCTCTTCGGTGAAGCGGCGGACCAGGGCCGCGGTGTTTGCCCGGACGGCCGCGACGGCCGCAAACGCAAGGTCCGTCGAGTGGCGGTGATAATCGAAGTCGCGGGCCCACTGCGCCTCGTCGTAGCCCTGGATCAGCGGATCCTTCTCGGACACGAGGAACCGGATTCGCATCGCGCCGCTCGTCTCGGAGTCGGCCGCGTGGCAGACGATCTCGTGGGCTGACCACCGGTCGGGTCCCGGGCGCCACTGGCGGGCCTGTTCCGGAACCGTTTCGAAGGCGGCGCGCAGCTTATCCGGGCCGGCTTCGTATCGGCCGATCAGTTCTTCGCGCTCGACGGGAGTCAGAGGCATCGTCGTCTCCTTCGCGGCGAATCATAAACCCCGGCCACGGGGCTCTCTCGTCCAGGGAATCGCGCAGTCGAGCAATCTCGAAATCGCAGAATTTCTCCTCAGCCCTCCCACACGAAGCGGATGAGCAGAAATCCCGCTATCGTCGCGAGACCGTCGTAGCTCACGAGCACGCGCCAGTAGGGGGCGAGCTCCGTAAGCGAATCCGCGCTCGCGGCCGCGGCGCACGCGGCGACCGAAGGCAACAGCAGCGGCAGCACGAGGGGCAGGGCCGTCAGAACGAAGAGCAGGTCCCGCTGGCCCGCCCGGGACACGATTGCCGAGAGAAACGTCGAGACAAAAGACAGGCCGAAGCCCGCGAGCAAGAGGACGGCGGTGAAAGCGCCGGGATGCCGCGGCGTCCAGTCCTCGAGCAAGCTGTAGAGCGGCGCCGCGAGAGCCGCGATCGCCAGGAACAGAAGGTAGTTGAACAAGAACTTTCCCGCGAGAACCGGCTCCGCCGCGACGGCCTTTCGGAGCGCCAGCCCCGTTCCGGACTCCTCTTCCCGAACGAACGATCGGGGCAGGCCCGACGCGGCCGAGAAAAAGAGCAGGACCCAGAGAACGCCAGAGTAGAGCTTGCCGCGGTCCGCCTCCGGCAGGGCGACGGACGCGAGAGAGAACGAGATCAGCACGAGAGAGGCTCCCGCGAAGAAAAGGACCGCCGTGATCGACGACCGGCGGCGCAGCTCCCGTCGGACTTCGCGTGAGAAGACCGCCGCCGAGGATCGAAGGAAGCGCATGCTAGGAGAGCGCGATTTCATGTTCGGCGTTCTCGATTTCCGAGCGCACGTTCGTCGCGAGGAAGACGAGGCCGGTTTCTCGCCGGATTCTCATTTGCTCCCGAGCAGCCGCGATCCCCTCGACGTCGAGGTTCGAGAAGGGCTCATCCCAAAACAGGATTGCGGGGTCGAAGAGAAGCGAATACGCAAGCCGTACCCTCTGTTTCATGCCGGAGGAAAATTCGCCGACCCGGCGGCTTCGCGCCGGCCGGTCCAGCCCGAACGCGTCGAGGAGACCTGCGACGTCCCGGGCGCTTCGCGCGACTCCTCCGGCGCGGGCCAGGAGCAGGAGGTTTTCTTCCGCGGTGAGCTCGTCGGGGAATTCGACTTCGGGTGACGCCCATCCCGCGAGAATCCGTCGCCGCTCCGCGGAAACAAAGCCTTTCTCGTCGAGGATGCGGACCTTTCCCTCCGTCGGCCGCATGAGGCCGGCGAAGATCTTCACGAGCGTGGACTTGCCGCTGCCGTTTCGTCCCGTGACGGCGACGAGGCCGCGCTCGGCCAGGATCGAAACGTTTCGGAAGATCGGTGGCCCCTCGAACGCCTTGGAGAGGCCTTTCGCTTCGAATTTCAGCATGTTTTCGGGAGGACGATAGCACGGCGGTTCGCGGGCCCTGCTGCGGCGGACCGGGCGCTGGCGGAGACACGATCTGCCTGAATCATTTTCGCCGCGTTTTCTTGATCGACCTTGACCCGTGTGCTAGCATCCGCGCTTTGTGACAAATTTCACAATCAAAAACAACGGTTGGGTCGAAGGGCATTGAGGATTCAAATGAGGAGCAAAAAAATGTCGAACCAAAAGTCTTTCTGGGCCGCGGCAAAGGCCGCGCTTCCGATCGTCGCCATCTCCGTGCTTCCGATCCTCGCGGTGGGATGCGGAGGCGGGAGCAAGGACGAGACTCCCGCGTTTGAAGAGAAGAGCGCGACGACCGCGTCGACTTCGACGGCGGCTCCGGCCGCTGGCGCGGCGGCGTCTGCCGCTCCCGCGGCTGCCGCGGGCGGCGCGTCGATCTCGGGAAAGATTTCTCTCGCCGGGACGGCTCCCACGATGGAGAAGATCAAGATGGACGCCGACAACTACTGCAAGAGCGCGCACACGTCGCCCGTCGTATCGCAGGAGGTCGTTGACAACAACGGCGCGCTGCAGTGGGTCATGGTCTACGTGAAGAGCGGGCTTCCGGCGGGGACCAAATACCCGGTTCCCTCGGATCCGGTGACGCTGGACCAGGAGGGCTGCATGTACTCCCCGCACGTCTTTGGCGTTCGCGCCGGGCAGAAGGTCAAGATCGTCAACAGCGACGCGACGCTCCACAACATCCATCCGCTTCCGGCGATCAACACCCAGTTCAACATCGGGATGCCGCTCAAGGGAATGACGCAGGAGAAAACGTTCGACAAAGCCGAGCTCCCGCCGTTCCACATCAAGTGCGACGTTCACAAGTGGATGTCGTCTTACTGCGCCGTGTTCGATCACCCCTTCTTCGCCGTGACCGACAAGGACGGCAACTACAAGATCTCGGGCCTTCCGCCGGGCACGTACGTGATCGAATCGTGGCAGGAGAAGTACGGGCCGCAGGATCAGACCGTCACGGTGACCGACTCCGACGCGAAGACCGCGGATTTCAGCTACAAGGCTTCCTAAGCGAATTCGATGAAACACCGCCGCGCACTCGGGATGAGCTGGGTACTCGGCGCCGCCCTGCTGGCGGCGCCGGCGCTCCTTCGCGCCGCGAGCGAGCCGTCCGCGCCGTGGCACCTTCCGGAACAGGCTTCGACGTACGCGGGGCGCATCGACGGCATCTTCAATCTGATTCTCTGGATCACGGGAATCGTTTTCTTCCTCGTGGAAATTACGCTTCTCGTCTTCGTCTTCAAGTACCGGGCCAGGCCCGGCGGCACGGCGGCCTACACGCACGGCAGCAACCGCCTCGAAGTGATCTGGACCATCATTCCCGCGATCATCCTCGTCTTCCTCGCCGTGGTGTCGCAGGATTCGTGGGCATTCATTCGGAACCACTTCCCCGACAAGGGCACGGTCATCGACATCACGGCCGAGCAGTTCGCCTGGAACATCCGGTACCCGGGGCCCGACGGAAAGCTCAACACGGCCGACGACATCGTCACGTTGAACCAGCTCCACTTTCCCGTCGACAAGCCCGCCCTGATTTCGCTGCATTCCAAGGACGTCATCCACTCCTTCTTTCTGCCGGAGTTCCGGATCAAGCAGGACGCCGTGCCGGGCATGACGACGCGGGTCTGGGTCCAGGCGAAGCACCCCGGACACTGGGAGATCGCCTGCGCCGAGCTGTGCGGCCTGGGGCACTACCGGATGAAGGGCTATCTGACCGTGGACACGCCGGAGGATTTCCAGAAATGGCTGGCGGAAACCGCCGCGGAAAACAAAACGGAGTCGAAGTAATGAGTGAAGCCGCCGCCGTCACGCACGCGCCCGGAGTTCATGCGGCTCCGACGTCGTTCTGGCGCAAGTACGTTTTTTCGATCGACCACAAGGTGATCGGTATCCAGTACATGGGCTACAGCCTCGCGATGCTCGTCATGGGCGGGCTGCTGGCCATGCTCGTGCGATGGCAAATGGCGTTCCCGGGACGGCCCCTGGCCTTCATGGGAAAGATCGCGCCTTCGGGGATGCCCGGCGGAATCATGCTGCCCGAGTTCTACAACTCGCTCTTCACGATGCACGCGACGATCATGATCTTCTTCGCGATCATGCCCCTTTTGATCGGCGCGTTTGGAAACTACGTCGTTCCGCTGCAGATCGGCGCCCGGGACATGGCGTTTCCCAGGCTCAACATGATGTCTTTCTGGACGGCGGTGCCGGGCGGAATCCTCATCATTTACTCGTTCTTCGTCGAGGGCGGCGCCGCGCAGTCGGGATGGACCTCCTACGCGCCCCTTTCCGCGATTCAGCCCCGGGGCCAGACGATCTGGATCCTGTCCCTCCTCTTCATGGGGCTGTCGTCCCTGCTGACGTCGGTCAATTTCCTGACGACGGTCATCAATCTGCGAGCGCCGGGAATGCACTTCTTTCGGATGCCTCTCACCGTGTGGGCGCTGTTCATCGACGCGGTCCTGCTTCTGCTCGCGCTGCCCGTTCTCTCGGCGGCGATGATCATGCTTCTCTTCGACCGCGTTCTCCACACGACGTTCTTCCTGCCGGCGGGCATGATCGTGTCGGGAACCGCGTGGCCCAACGCGGGGGGAGGCCAGCCGCTGCTGTGGCAGCACCTGTTCTGGTTTTTCGGCCATCCCGAGGTTTACATCATGATTCTCCCGGCGATGGGAATCGTGTCGGACGTGATCGCGGTTTTCTCGCGGAAGCCGATTTTCGGGTACCGCTCGATGGCCTACGCAATGTGCGCGATCGCCGGCCTCGGATGGATCGTCTGGGGCCACCACATGTTTCAGTCGGGCATGAACCCGTACCTCGGCACGACGTTCATGATCTCGACGATGGTCATCGCGGTCCCTTCGGCGATCAAGACGTTCAACTGGCTCGGGACCCTCTGGCGCGGCCAGATCCACTTCACCACTCCGATGCTGAACGCGATTGCGTTCGTCGCGATGTTTGCGATCGGGGGCCTGTCCGGCATCTTCATGGCTTCGACGCCGGTCGACATCTTCATTCACGACACGTACTTCATCGTCGGCCACATCCACTATGTTCTGTTCGGGGGCTCGTTGTTCGGGGCGTTCGCGGGGCTGTACTTCTGGTTCCCGAAGATGTTCGGGCGCATGATGAACGAAACGTGGGGCAAGGTCCATTTCTGGCTCACGTTCATCTTCTTCAACGGCGTGATGTTCCCCATGCATATCCTCGGCATGCGGGGCATGCAGCGGCGGATCTACGACTACACGCAGTACACGCACCTCCAGGGCTTGCAGCCGATGAACATTTTCATGTCGTTCTCGGCGTTTGCCCTCGGCGCGTCGCAGCTCATTCTGATCGCGAACTTCTTCTGGAGCCTCCGAAAGGGCGAAAGAGTCGGAGACAACCCCTGGAAGTCGAACACCCTGGAGTGGCAGACGAGCTCTCCGCCCCCGCATGAGAATTTCGCCCAGATTCCCGTCGTGTACCACGGGCCCTACGAGTACAGCGTGCCCGGCATGGCGCAGGACTATCTGCCGCAGACTCAGCCGGCGCCGGCCCCTCTGCCGTCTCACTGATGTCGGCCCTGGCGAAGACGCTCTTCGCGGCGACGTTCCTGCTCCTGATTGCGGGCGGGCTCGTGACCTCGACGGAATCGGGCCTGTCGGTTCCCGACTGGCCGACGACGTACGGGCAGAGCATGTTCACGTTCCCTCCGTCGCGCTGGGTCGGCGGCATCAAGTTCGAGCATTCGCACCGCCTGATCGCCGCGACCGTCGGCATGCTCACCGTTGTCCTGGCGATCTGGCTCCTGATCGCCGAGCGGCGGCGGTGGGTCAAAGTCCTGGGCGGGGTGGCGGTTTTCGCCGTGTGCCTCCAGGGCCTCCTTGGCGGCCTCACCGTGAAGTACCTGCTTCCGACGCCGATTTCGGTGGCGCATGCCTGCCTCGCGCAGACGTTTTTCTGCCTCACGCTCGCGCTGGCGATCTTCACGAGTTGGAGCTGGCGGGAGGGTGACGCCCTCAAACGCGCGAGAACCCCTCTCCGGCCTTCGTCCACCCCTCCCCAAATTGGAGAGGGGCCGGGGGAGGGGTCAAACGAGACGACGGCCACACCCTGGGCGATCGCCTGCTTCGCCGTCCTCTATATCCAGCTCGTCCTCGGCGCCTGGATGCGCCACAGCGCGGCGGGTCTCGCGATCCCCGATTTTCCGTCGTCGTTCGGCGGGCTCGTTCCCGACCACTGGAATTCGAAGATCGCAATCCACTTCGCGCACCGCGCCTGGGCGGTCGTCGTCGCGGTGACGGTCTTTTTCACGGTCTCGATCGTTTTTCGCCGCGGGGCCAGCGGCGCGGCCCGGCGGGCCGCCCGGATTCTCGCGGTTCTCCTGCCCGTTCAGGTGCTCCTCGGCGCCTTCTCGATCTGGACGCGCAAAGCCGTGCCGGTGACGGTCGCGCACCAGACGCTCGGGGCCGTGCTGCTCGCGAGCGCGACGGCTCTGGCGATCTTCGTTTTCCGGGATTCGTTTCTGAGGGAGCAGGCTTGCCTCGAGGCGCCGCCACGGTTCTCGGCCGGAGCCGCGCGATGAGCTCTCTCCCGCCGGTCGCGGAAGCCCGCGTCGCAAGCCGCGGCTCGAGAACCGGGCAGCTGAGTGATTTCGCGTCGCTCGCGAAGCCGCGGGTGAATTCACTGGTTCTCGTGACGACAGGGCTCGGTTACCTGCTGTCCCGGCGGTCCCCGGATCTCCCGGTGCTCCTCTGGGCACTCGTCGGGACGGGTCTCGTGGCGGGCGGCGCGGCGGCGTTCAACCAGGTCTGGGAACGCGAGCTGGACTCCCGGATGCGGCGAACGGCCCGGCGCGCTCTTCCGGCGGGACGAATCGAAGTGGTCCCGGCGCTGTTGTTTGCGTTCGCCCTTTCCGTCGCGGGCATTCTCCAGCTCCTGCTCGCCGTCAATGCCGTCGCCGCGGCGCTCGCCGCGAGCTCGCTGATTTTGTACGTCCTCGTGTACACGCCGCTCAAGCGCGTGACTTCGCTCGCAACGGTCGTCGGCGCGATCCCGGGCGCCATCCCGCCGATGATCGGCTGGGCAGCGGGGACCGGGGGGCTCGAGCCGGGCGCCTGGGTGCTGTTCACCATCCTGTTTCTCTGGCAGATGCCGCACTTCCTCGCCATCGCGTGGCTCTACCGCCAGGACTACGCGCGCGCCGGATTTCCGATGCTCCCGGTCGTCGAGCCCGGCGGGGCCTCGACGGGGCGCCAGGCGCTTCTGTATGCCGCGACGCTGCTTCCGGTCTCGATCGGCCTGACGGCTCTGCGAATCACCGGGCGCGTTTACTTCCTGGGCGCTCTCGTCTGCGGAGTCGCCTTCGTTGCCGCGGCGCTCGTCTTCGCGATCCGCCGGTCGACCCCTTCGGCGCGATGGCTCTTCTGGGCTTCGATCCTTTACCTTCCGGTTCTGTTGACGCTGGCTTACTGGGACAAGGTGTCGTGAGGGCCTCGGAAGAGATCCGCGACGGGGAACGCTCCCCGGAGCTCCGGAGGAGGCTGCGCCGGACGGCCTGGCTGATTGCCGCGGTGGTCGCGCTGCTCGGCCTCGGGTCCGCTTGGTTCATTGCGAAGAACGGCCGAAAGTCGCGGACCGTCTTGCACTCGGAACAATTGATTCGCGGTGCGGGGCACCCAGGGGAAGGAGAAAGCTCATGGACGTGATGGAGCCCGCCGAGCACGCGGAGCATCCGAAGGCAGCCTTCTATTGGAAGATCTGGGGTTTGCTTCTCGTACTGACCATCCTCGAGGTTCTGGCCTCTCTGAAGCTGACGCTCCCGAAGGGCGAGATGATCGTTCTCCTCGTGGGAATGGCGATCGTCAAGGCGATTCTGGTGGCCCTGTATTTCATGCACCTTCGGTACGAGCGCGTCAGCCTGGGCATCACGATCAGCCTGACTCTCGTGCTCGCGCTGATCCTGGTCTTTGCGAACATGATGCAGTGGCTCTTCCATTCGCCGTCGACGGTCATGCCGCCGCGCTAGCCGACAAACGAAGATGAGAACCAAGGAGACGAAATGAATGCGATGACCGCGGCTCACGCGATGGAAACCGAGGCGGGGGTCGGCCTTCCGAACAAGAAGCTGGGGATGTGGATCTTCCTCTGCTCCGAGGTGATGTTCTTCACCGGCCTGATCGGAGGCTACATCGTGCTTCGGTTCGGTTCGGCGATGTGGCCCGTGCCGAGCACGATCCTGAACGTGCCGCTGACGGCGGGCAACACGTTTCTCCTGATTTGCTCTTCCGTCACGATGGTGCTGGCGCTGTCGGCCGCGCAGGATCGCAACATGCGGAAATGCCGCCTGTTTCTCCTCGCGACGACGCTGATCGGCGCCTGCTTCCTCGGCGTTCAGGTCGTTGAGTACCGTCATCTCCTCTTTGTCGAGCACTTCACGCCGTCGAAGAGCCTCTTCGGGTCGGTGTTTTTCACGACGACCGGGTTCCACGGATTCCACGTGTTGTGCGGCGTCGTCTGCATGAGCTTCGTGACGATCCGCGCCTTCCGGGGCGGATACGACCACAACCACGAGGGGATCGAAAACGTGGGACTCTACTGGCACTTCGTCGATCTGGTGTGGATCATCCTGTTCACGGTCATCTACCTGATCTAACTGGTTGGCGCGGACGATATCCTTCGCGATACGAACGTGCTCGCCCGGCGTCCCCTGCGACGTACTTGCGTCAGCGTCTCGGCGGCGCGCGGGCTGTGCGCGCTCGTCTGGCTCGGGTCTCGCCGCGCCAACAAAGCGGATGGCGCGACGCCACAGTTCTTTTCGACTCGGGACACTGGCTGGCGCGGACGATACCCAGCCGGGCGGAACTTCGCCGCGCCGTAGTGGCTACGGCCACGCAGGCGGGTCCTGTCGCGGGATTCGCCCGACGGCGTTCGCCGCGAGCGTGCTTCGGCGCAACGGCGGCAAATCGCTCGCTCTGGAATCGCAACTCGCGGCATCGCCCTGCCCCTCGTCCCCGGGTTCCCGGAGTTCTCTCGTCCGATCGAGTTCAAGAGCTCCAGCTCAGACAGGGGCCGATTCCCTCCTCGCGACAGCCGCCGTTGCGCCGAAGGAAGCCCAGCCACTTCCGACCCCTCCCTCGTGGGCTGGGGCCCCGAACCCTGAGCGAAGACGAGGGCGCGGGGCTTCGAGGGGGTCTTCGGCACTTTCCCGAGAGGAGCGTAGATTTTTTCGCTGGGTGTCGTGTGACCGATGCTGATGAGATTCATTGCGAAAAATCCGCCCGAGGAGCGCGCACGGATCGATGCCACTGACAGGCGCGCTGCGTCTCCTCGAGGGATGCGCCGAAGACCCACTCGGGTCCAAGAGCGCCCACCGGCGGGCGAGCACTCAAGCAGTCCGCGCCGTGGTAGCGTGAACCGTTGAGCTCGCGACTCAAACTCGCACTCGGTTCCGCCGTGTTCCTGATTTTGCTCGTCACGGCTGGGATCTACCTTCGGCGAATGTCCGTGCGGCCGGTCCGCGTTCTCCCGAGCACGGGGACGTTCTCGGCGTTTTCGCTTCCGGACGCGTCCGGCAGAATGTGGCGCAACGCGGATCTGCGCGGTTCGATCTGGATCGCGAGCTCACTTCCTTCGTCCTGCTCATCGTGTGCGGTCACGGAGCTGAAGATGGCGGACCTCCAGACGTCGCTCGAGAAGGCCCGCGAGGTTCGACTCGTCTCCTTCGTGAGCGACCCGGCGTTGAGAGACGCGCCGCGGCTCTCGGAGCTCGCGCGCGAATTCGGAGCCCGGCCCGGGAAGTGGATTTTTCTCTCGGGGTCCGGCGGGTCGGTCCCGGAGGGGCGGGCTCTCCTGATCGACACGGAAGGCAGAATCCGCGGCGGCTTCGAGGTTTCGTCCCCGGAATTTTCCTCCGACGTTCTGGACGCCGTCGGGGACCTCATGCGGGAGCATTCGGAGGGGCAAACGCCTCCGTCGTCCTCGCCCTAGCTCTTCGGTGCGCTCGCGAACGGGTGCCCGAATCGGGACAGGCGCGGCCCCTTCCAGAAGTCCGGATTCCAGCTCCAGAAGACTCCTTCGGCTTTGCCGAGGAGATCCGAGATCGGTCGCGGGCCGAAATACCGCCCGTCGCGGCTGTCGTCGCGGTTGTCTCCCATCAGGAAGACTTCCCGGTCCGGCACGCGGACCGGGCCGAACGTCCGGAGAGCCGGCCGGTCCGGAAGGATCTGAACGAGATGGAACTTTCCCCCGAGCCTCTCGGTTCCCACCCACGTCCGTTCGTCGGCCTCGTTGGCCGACGGCTTGAGCCGGAGCGGCTGGAAGGATCCGTTGACGAACAAACGCTCGCCCTTGAGCTCGACGAGGTCTCCGGGGAGACCGACGACCCGTTTGACGAGGGGAACGCTTCCGCCCTCGGGGCTTCGGATGACGACGACATCGCCCCGTTTCGGCGTTGCGACCGAGAACAGGCGGATCGCGGAGAATGGAATCCGAATCTGGTACGCGCACTTTGCGACGAAAACCCGGTCGCCTTCGAGGATCGTGGGTTTCATCGAGCCGGTCGGGACCTGGTACCAGTCCGCGAGCACCGACCGGCCGGTCAGAATCAGAAGGGCGACGAGCGCAAGCTCCTGGAATTCCTTCGCGAACCTTCGGGCTCGCCCGGCTTTTTTGTCCGGATCGGGCGGGAGGTCGGCATCGGTTTCCACGGCGGCCAAGATTACCGCCCGGCCGAAGCCCCGGTCAAGCCGGCCCGGATGACAGGACGCCGGTCTTGCGGTATCCTTCGTGGCCGTGCTTTCCAATTCGCTTCGCGCGTTCACGGCGGCCACCTTCGTTCTGGCAGCCCGCGCCGCGACGGCTTGTCCGCTGTGCGCGGACAACCTTGCGGACGACGTCACTGGAAATCAGACCTCGGCGCTCGGACGTGGATTCTTCTGGTCGATCATCTTGATGATCACGATCCAGTTCGCTCTGGTGGCGATCGTCACGTACAAGATCGTCCAGGCCCGGAAGCGGGCCAGCCGCAATCCCTCGGGCCTGCACGCCGTTCCGGAAGCGTCGTCCTAAGTCCGCTGGAAGGCCGGCGGTCGGGGAAGAGGATCCCGTGATCTCGTTCTCCGCGCTCCCCACGCTGAACGCCTGCCTGAACGGTCTTTGCGCGCTTCTTCTGGCGACGGGTTTCGTCCTGATTCGCGGAAGGCGGATCGCCGCGCACCGAGCGGTGATGATCTCGGCGTTCTGCGTGTCCGTCGTTTTTCTCGCAAGCTACGTGACCTACCACCTTCACGCGGGGGTGCACCGCTATCCCGGAACGGGCGCTCGCCGGTCGTTCTACCTGATGCTTCTGGGGACGCACACGATCCTTGCGGCGGCGACGCTGCCGCTCGCCGTAACGACGCTTTCGCTCGCGCTGCGCGGGCGGTATTCGCGCCATCGGAACATCGCACGCTGGACGCTTCCGATCTGGTTCTACGTCTCGGTCACGGGCGTCGTCGTTTACTGGATGCTTTACCGGTGAATGTCGCGGCATGGGCCGGTCCCGCTTCAACGGCCGTTTCCTGGACGCTTCGAGGCATCCTCGCGACCGGGAGCCTCGAGCCGGTGCACGAGGAGCGTTTTCGCGACCTGAGCCGAACGGGCGAACCGTTTGTCTTCGCGCTCTGGCATGGACGGATGCTGCTCCCGATCTGGCGCCACCGGGGACAGGGCGTCGCGACGATGGCTTCGAAATCGAAAGATGGCGAGGTGATCGCTCGATGGCTCGAAGACAACGGATATTTCGCCGTGCGTGGCTCGACGAACAAAGGAGGCGCGCGCGGCATCGTCGTTCTCAAGCGGTATCTGGAAGCGGGGCATCCCGCGGCGCTCACCGTGGACGGCCCGAAAGGTCCGCCGCGAGTCGTTCAGGAGGGTATCGTGACGCTGGCGCGGCGGTCGCGTGCGTGGGTGTTGCCCGTCTCGTCGGGAACGACGCGCCCGCGTTTCCTGAAGTCCTGGGACCGATACCTCGTGCCGAAGGCGTTCTCCCGAAGCTTCGTGACGTATGGCGAGCCGTTCCGGCTCGAATCCAAATCGGACGAAGAGGCTCTCGGGAAGATCAAGCGCTCGATCGACGAGGCCACCGAGGAAGCCGACCGGCTGGCGGGAATCAATCCCCCGGAGCCGTGGGGGAGCTCATCCCGGCAGCTTCGCGCGGACAAAGAAAGGAGCTGACAGCAACGGGAAGTCCCCGATCGTCGTCGAGAACAGCAACGACTTCAACGTGCCGCCGGTCGAAAAGGGAAAGACCGGGAGCCTGAAGTACCGCGACGACCTGGGCATGTCATCGAAGCGGAGGGCTCCAATGCCGGGCGGGGGAAGTTCGACTGGTTCGAAACGACGGTCGAATACTTCCACTGAAAAAGTTCGGTGAGGGAGATCAGGGCGCCGGAGCGCCCGACTTCCAGGAGATGCCGCAGCCGGAAAGGACTTGTTCGTCGTCGCGGGCGAGGAGCGTGTCGGCCTCCCATGCCGAGGGCCGGATCACGCAGAAGTGGCGGATCGGGCTCGTGAGAACGCGGTTCGCGAACTCCAGGCGAAGTCCGAGCGCCGCCAGGACGCCGGTCTGGATCATGCTCCCTCCCCACGTGCATCCGTTGATGGGAATCCGAACGGGGGTCGGGCCTTCGCGATCGAACCACCCGCCGCGAACGCTGTAGCTGGAATCGTCCACGACGACGATCGAATAGATCGAGTTTTCGGTGGCGATCACGACTTCGTCTCCGCAGTGCAAATCCGACTTCTTCAAGGCCGGGTTCGTCTCGGCATGCTGGAGAATCGCATTCAGGGTTCGAGCGGTCGTCCCCACCCCGTGATTGTCCTGCAAATCACGTGCGCGGTCGAGTCCCGCGGCCGCCCCGTGACCGCGCTTTTATGCTTTTATCGCTTGGGCCGGGTGCCGGTTCAGGCGGCAGCCCGGACCACGCGGCGGTATTCGCTGTCCCGCTCGAAGGGCTCCCGGCCGGTCTCTCGGATCATGTCCTCGAACGCGGAGCGGGTCATCCCCCGGGCCGTCCTGGCTCCCGCGGCGTGGGTGATCGTCTCCTCCACGAGCGTGCCGACGAGGTCATCGGCGCCGAAGGAAAGGGCGACCTGGGCGAGCTTCGTGCCGATCTGGATCCAGTACGCCTTGACGTGCGGAAAGTTGTCGAGCATCAGGCGCGAAACCGCGATCACGCGCAGGTCGGTCTGGCCGGAGGTTTCCGGAAGGTGAGCGAGAGGCGTGTTTTCCGGGTGGAACGCGAGGGGAATCAGACCCGTGAAGCCGCCCGTTTCGTCCTGGAGCTTTCTCAGCCGGTCGAGGTGGTCGATCCGTTCCTCGATCGTCTCGACGGAACCGTAGAGGATCGTCGCGTTCGTCCGCACGCCGTTTTCGTGGCACGCTTTCGCGACTTCCAGCCATCGCTCGCCGGAGATCTTGTTCTTGCAGATGACGTCCCGCACTCTGCGCTCGAAGATCTCCGCTCCGCCGCCGGGGCAGGAATCGAGGCCCGCCTCCTTGAGCGCAAGGATCGTTTCTTCCAGGGATTTCTTCCCGACGCGGGCGATCCAGTCGATTTCGACCATCGTCCACGCCTTCAGGTGGACGCCGGGAAACTCCTTCTTGAGAGCCGAGAGGAGTCCTGTGTAGTACTCGAACGGCCAGTACGGGTGGAGGCCGCCGACGATGTGAAATTCCGTGACGGCCTCGGTGTATCCCTCGCGGGCATGCTTGAGGCATTCGTCGATTCCCATCTCGTAGCCGCCTGGCTCGTTGACCTTCTTGGCCCAGGCGCAGAGGGCGCAGTCGACCCAGCACAGGTTCGTGGGGTTCAGGTAGCGGTTGACGTTGAAGAATGCGTGGTTTCCGTGCTCTCTCTCGCGGACGAAATTCGCCAGGCGTCCGAGCCCGAGGAAGTCGCGCGTCTGGAAGAGCTGGACCCCGTCCTCGAAGCTGATCCGCTCTCTTGCGGCCACCTTCTCGGCGATCGGAGCGAGGTCGGAGCCTTGAAATGTCGAAAGCCATTTCTCCATGCCGCTATCTTACCCAATCCCCGCCGCGGATTTCTGCCGGCCGGAGGGAGCGCCGAGGAATCTCCCGAGCCAGTCGAGCGTCCGCTTCCAGGCATCCGCGGCGATCTCCGGACGGAACGAGGGCCTCTGCTCGCAGAAGAACGCGTGCCCCGCGCGGGGATACGCGACGATCTCGTGTTCCTTCCCGAGCTCGGTCAGTCGCGACCGGATTGCTTCGACGTCGGAGAGTGGAATCGAAGCGTCGTCTTCTCCAAACAGGCCCAGGACGGGACAGCGGATCCTCTCGGATTCCCCGAGCAGCGCGCTGAGCCTCGACTTCGCGCGCGGCGTCACGATGCCGCCGCCGTAGAAGCAAACGGCCGCGGAGACATGGGTGCGGCACGCCGCGAAATAAGAAACATAGCCGCCGACGCAGAACCCGACGATTCCGATGCGCGCCGGGTCGATCGCGGGATGCGCGTCGAGAAACGACATCGCCGAGGCCAGGTCGCTCTCCAAGCCCTCGTTCGTGAGAGCTCCGAGGTAAGGACGAACGCCGTCGAAATTGGAATAGTCGAGAGCGATGCCGCTGCCCTGGCGGTGATAGAGCTCGGGAGCGAACGCGGCGTAGCCCCTTTCGGCGAGCCGCCGGCAGACGCTCTCGATGTGGCCGTTCACGCCGAACGCTTCCTGCGCGACGAGGACCGCGGGAAACCGGCCTTCGCGGCCCGGGAGCGCGAAATAGCCCTCCATGGGGCCGTCGGGAGTCTCGACAACGACGCGGCTCTCGCTCATGCTTGAGATTTTAGCGTTGTCGCCCGGCCTGGCGGGTCCTGTCGCGGGACTCGCTCCACTTTTCCGCTCGCCGCGAGCCTGAGGACTTTGCTACACCGGCGTCGCGAGCGGCAAAAGGGAGTCTTGCCCCACGCCACCCGCCGGGCCCTCGGGCCCTCTGTCCACGAGCGAAGCCGACGAGCGGCCCGGGTCAACGCGCCTGCGCAGGCTGGTCTCCGAGATCCCGAGGGAAAGCGAACTGCGGCCGAGGGTCGAGGAG
>JBOGJO010000203.1:0-11288 GCA_050747885.1 Thermoanaerobaculia bacterium | reverse complement strand
CCGCAAGCCGCTGCCGCGACGCCAGAGTTATTTCCGGGACGGGACACTAGCGTCCCGCGGACGTGTACTGCGGGTTCTGGGCGCGCAGAGACGACACGGCGCGGACGACCTCGCCGATCGTGGAATCGACTTCCTCTTCCGTATTGAAACGGCCGAGGCCGAACCGCACGGACGAGAACGCGAGCTCATCGGTCACACCGATCGCCTTCTGAACGTGTGACGGCTCGATCGACGCGGATGTGCACGCGGCTCCGGACGACACGGCCACGTCGCGGATGCTCGTGAGCAGCGCTTCTCCCTCGACGAATCCGAACGAAACGTTGAGATTGCCCGGCAGGCGGAGCTCAGGCTCGAGAAGCCCCCCGTGCTCGTCGATCTTCGGGAGCGGGGCGCCGTTCAAGTGGACTTCGTCGAGTTGAGAGGTGATTCCCTCGAAGAGTTTGTTCCGCAGGCGCCGAAGGCGAGCCGTCTCCTCGCCGAATTCTTCTTTCGCGAGCTCGCAGGCTTTTCCAAGGCCGACGATTCCCGGGACGTTCAAGGTTCCGGATCTCAGCCCGTTCTCATGCCCCCCGCCGTAGAAGATTGGCTGCAGCCGGACGCGCGGATTCTTCCCCCGGACATACAACGCTCCGACTCCCTTAGGACCGTAAATCTTGTGGGCTGTGATAGATACGAGATCAGTTTGGAATTCTTCCACGTGGAACGGCAGCTTTCCGACCCCCTGAACCGCGTCGCTGTGGAAAAAGATGCCCTGTTCGTGGCACAGGGCCGCGATTTCCCGAACCGGGTGGACCGTTCCGATTTCATTGTTCGCGAGCATCAATGTCACGAGAATTGACTTATCTGTCAGAGCCTTTTGGACTTGATCGACAGAAACGCAGCCGAAGCGATCGGGCGTCAGGTACGTGACCTGGAAGCCCTCTCGCTCGAGCTCCTTGCAGGAATCCAGAACCGCCTTGTGTTCCGTCAGACAGGTGACGATGTGGTTTCCCTTCTCCCGGTACAGGCGCGCAACTCCGAAGATCGCCAGGTTGTCGGACTCGGTCGCTCCCGATGTGAAGACGATTTCCTTCGGCGAGGCTCCCAGAAAATCGGCCACCGCCGCGCGCGCCTGATCGACGGCGGCTTCCGCCTCCCAGCCATAGAGATGGTTGCGGGACGCCGCGTTGCCGAACGAAGTCGTCAGGTAGGGCATCATCGCCTCGAGGACGCGAGGGTCGATCGGGGTGGTCGCGTGGTTGTCCATGTAGATGGGGGTTTTCATTCGCGCTCCAGGACGCGATTCTACTCCTGCGAAGACTCGTTCGACCCAACTCGTAGCGAGAACCCCGGGCGCGATGTCGGCAAATCGCTCGCTCGAGAATCGAAAAACTCGCTCGGCGCGGATCGCCCACCGAGCCCGTACGGCTGCGGAACTCGGCACTCGTCCGAGGATTGCGCGAGCCGGCGGGGTCCTGTCACGAGACTCGACCCACTTTTCCGCTCGCCGCAAGCCTGAGGACTTTGCTACACCGGCGTCGCGAGCGGCAAAAGGGGTCTCGCCCCATGCCACCCACCCGGCTCGCGCACCAAGACAGCGGCGCACCGACAGGAGCCCCACCGCTCCCGGACCTCACTCGCAGGATGGGGCCCAACCCCTGAGCGAGGCCGCGGGCGCCGGGCCTCGAGCGGGTCTTCGGTGCACTCCCGAGAGGAGCGTAGATTTTTTCGCTGCTCTTTGATTGACACATGATGAAGAGGTTCATCGCGAAAAAATCCGCCCGAGGAGCGCGCGCGGACCGATGCCACCGACAGGCGCGCTGCGTCTCCACGAGGGAGGCGCCGAAGACCTGCTCGGGGGCTTCCAAGCGCCCGAAGACGAGCGAAGCCCGATTCCCGAGGGAACGAGTACCCGCCTGAGCACTCCTTCGAGGGAAGCGCCGAACCCCCGCTCAGGGGCCCCCTTCAGCGCTCTCGGCGAGCGAAGCCAGCCGCAAAATGGTAATCTTCACCTTCACATGTCCACGGTCCACTTGTCCCAAGACAAGCCGTTCTCGTTTCTCTCCGCCCCGCCGCAGGTGAGCCTTTCGCACGCGTTCTCCCGCCCCTTCGAGAACGTCGTCGCCACCGCGAGGACGTGCTACTCGAGCAAGGGCGTGATCGACGAAGATCAGGCTTCCCGAAACCCCGAACGCCGCGATGCCCTGGCCCGTTCGATCTATGCCGCAGGCCATCACACGACGTTCCAGCACGCGAGCTTTCAATTTGCGATCTCCAATGTGTCCAGACAGTTTCTCTGGTCGTTCCTGCATAGCCACCCTTTCTACAACTCCGAGCAGGTCTCTCAGAGGTACGTCGAGGTCAAGGCAGGCAACTTCGCCATTCCGGCCCTCCTGCCCCGCGAAAGGGAGCTCTTTGAGGCGACCGCGTTGCTCCAGAACGAGAGTTACGCGAAGCTCACGCAGCTTCTGGTTCCGATCTGCCGCGAGCGGTATTTCGAGCTCTTCCCCGGCCGCCTTCGCGGCGACGGTCCCCAGCGCTTTCAGGCCGCGGTCGTCAAGCGCGCGCAGGAGATCGCGCGATACGTCCTTCCCGTCGCGACGTTCGCGTACCTGTACCACACGGTTTCCGGAATCACGCTCTTTCGCTATCAGCGCCTGTGCGAGTCCTACGACGCCCCGACCGAGCAGAAGCACGTCGTCGGCCGAATGGTCGAAGAGGTTCTCGCCGCGGACCCGCTCTACGCGAACATCCTCGAAGATCCGATCCCGCTCGAGGAAACGCCGGAATACCGTGCGTTCGAGAGGCTCGTTCGCCCGGCTTCCGCCTCGGCCGAGTTTCGGCGCGAGTTCGACGCCTCGCTTTCCGGGCGCACGTCCCGGCTCGTCGATGCAAAGGCCCGCAACGAGGAAATTCTCGCTTCGTCGGTTCGCGAGGTCCTGGGGCTCGCGGCTTCCGAAATGTGCGACGACGACGCGATCGCGCTGTGCCTCGACCCATCGAAGAACCGCCTCCTCGGCGAGACGCTGACGCTGACCACGCATGGAAAGATTTCGCGCGCCATGTTTCACCCCGGCTACACGTTTCGCAAGAAGCTCTCCCACACGGCGGACTCGCAGGATCAGCGGCACCGAATGACGCCCGGCTCGAGGCCGGCGCTCGGGGCGTACCTTTCGGACGAGCCGGATTTCATCGTTCCGATGCTCGTCGACGACGTTCCCGAGGCGGCCGCCCTCTACCGCGAGACGATGGAAGAGACGTGGAGCGCGATCGGGAGATTGCGCGCGGCCGGCGTCGACGATGAATTCGCGGCGTATCTGCTTCCCAACGCCGTGGCAATCCGCTTCACCGAGTCGGCCGACCTCCTGAACCTGCACCACAAGATGGCGATGCGCCTTTGCTACAACGCGCAGGAAGAGATATGGAAAGCCTCGCACGAAGAGGCGATGCAGATTCGCGAAGTCAACCCGCGCATCGGGAAGTGGCTGCTTCCCCCGTGCGGCCTGCGCCACGCCGCGGGCGTCCGCCCCGTCTGCCCGGAGGGAGACCGCTTCTGCGGAGACCTCGTGTGGAAGAAGGACCTGCCGGAGTACCGGCGAAAGCTCTGAGCCTTTCGTTTTTCGCCCAAAAAAAGGCGGGCCCTCGCGGGCCCGTTTGGGAAGGAAAGGAAGGATACTCAGTACTACGGCAAAAGTCGGGCCAGGTTTTGCTGACGATTTTTCAATGAGTTAGCGATCGAGGGGGCCTGCCGAAATGGCGATCTCCGGACAAATCGGGGGGATAATTTACTTGACTCACCCAAACGGGGCAAGCAATGATCTCTGTGCCGAGATGGCCTTTCCCTAGGGATGCCGTCAGTCTTTGGGACTTGCTGATGAAACGCCTTGAATACAAGACTCTAAAGCGGATACTGACCCAATATTGGCTAGGGCAGATGTCAGCAACATTACCGGGCATTCTCGAAAAGGGGGGCGTTTTTGAGATTCTAGCGCGAGAAGGAGTCGAGAGGCCGAGGGAGATTCCATTAGTCCCGGATGGCGCGTTTCTCCGAGAACACTTCGTCGAGTTTGCGGATCAATTTCGTGAGATTGGGCTGAACGTCACTGCTGAAATCTTCCAAGAGGCGGCAGAGGCTGTAGGCAAGGACAAGATCGACAAGAGGAGCCAAGATCAGATCATCCAGGACGTAGCTAGATCGCTAGAGCGCGAACTAAAGTCGATTTTTCTGATGGTCGTTCCGCCCGACAAAATGCTTTACCTGAGGGGTCCGTTTCCGTTTGGCGAGGCTGTTGCGAAGCGATTCTCCGGCACCTCCGACGACATCGCGGAGGCTTGTCGATGCCTCGCCTTCGGATTGAATACTGCGGCGGTGTTTCATTTGATGCGGGTGGTGGAAGTGGGCCTTGTCGCTCTTAGATCCGCGATCGGGAAGTCCGATTTTCAACCAAGTTGGGATGCGGTTTTCAGGGATATTGACCGCGAGTTAGGGAGGCTCAACGGTACCACAAAGGACGACGGCGCGAGAGCAAGGCTGAGATTCATATCCGAAGCCAGAATACATATCGAAGCGATCAAGAACGTATGGAGGAATCCAACAATTCACTCTATTGCAACACTTTATGATGATCGCCAGGCGGGCAGGGTATTCGAGGCGGTACGAGACTTGATGGAACAGCTTGCGCGAGGACTGCCCGAAGATGCCGATTCAAGGCCCTTGACAAACCCACAAATTTAACGTAGATTACTAACCATGAAGAGCGATTCCAAGTCCCCCAAGACCCTGATGGAAGCCATCAAATTCTTCGCTCGCCCCGGCGTGGCGCTCGAATTCATGGCGAAAATGCGCTGGCGCAATGGTCCTTTCTGCGACCGCTGCGGTGAGATGAACCCGATGTTCTTGAAGAGCGTCGAGCGGTGGAAGTGCCGAGGCTGCCGGGCGCAGTTCTCCGTCAAGCGTGGAACGATCATGGAAGACTCCCCGATCCCGCTGGACAAGTGGCTTTGCGCAATCTGGATGATTGCCAATTGCCGAAACGGAGTATCGTCCTACGAAGTCGCGCGGGCGCTCGGGGTAACTCAGAAGTCCGCATGGTTCATGCTCCATCGAATCCGCCTCGCGATGCAGGCCGGGACCGTCGAAAAGATCGGTGGCACTATTGAGACAGACGAAACATTCATCGGCGGAAAGGTTCGCAAGATGAACCGGGCCGCTCGCCGTGCAGCAGGAAACCGCAAGGGGCCATCGGGAAAGGCTGTAGTTTCCGGAGTCCTTGAGCGCAACGGCGAGATTCGCGCCAGAGTGCTCCCCGACGTTGGAAAGGATTCTGTACAAGCGAATATCCGAGAGCACGTTGAACCCGGCTCACGGCTCTTCACCGATTCGTCCGGCGTTTACGCTGGGCTGGAAAAGGAATTTACGGTTCGGAGCGTCAACCACGAGCAAGGGGAATACGCTCGCCAAGACGTTCACACCAATAGCATCGAGAATTTCTGGAGCCTCTTGAAGCGGGGCCTTGGTGGCACCTATATCAACGTCGAGCCGTTCCACCTTTTCCGGTACGTGGATGAACAGGTTTTCCGTTTCAATCGTCGCAAGGAATCGGACGGGACTCGATTTTCGCAGCTTCTCTCGCAGCTTGCCGGGAAGCGTTTGACCTTCAAGGCGCTCATCGGAGGAGTGGAGCCTCAAACGTGCTAGACGACGAAAAAGAGGTCCTAAAAAGTCGGGGCCGAAAGCCCCTTCCGGCTCCCGAGGTTCCGGGAAAAACGGAGTATGAGCGGTTCGAAAATCTGACGCGCCGTCTCATCGCGCAGAAGCCTCAGCGCGCCCCGAAAAAAAAGAGAGGGGCTTCTCACAAATGAGCGTCCGTGTGGTTAGTCAAGTAAATTATCCCCCAAATCGGCTGATTTTCAGACGGCGGCGATCTCGTAGTGGGCGGCGGAAAGGGTGTCGTCTTCCCGAATCACGATCGAAATTTCGAGCTCCTTTTCGACGTCGTCGAGAATTCCCTTGTCGGTCCCGCGAAGGGCCTTCGCGACTTCCGGCGTGGAGCGGACCAGGATCGTTTCCCCCGCGGTGAGAGACCTCGAGAGTTTCAAAATTTCGCGCCGGATCTCCAGGGCCACGGTCATGTCGCTCTTCACGCGGCCGTTCCCGCCGCAGCACGGGCAGGGCCGCGTGAGGGCGCGTTCCAGGGAAGGCCGCGAGCGTTTGCGGGTGACCTGCACGAGGCCGAATTCGGAAATCTGGAGAATCTTGGATTTCGCGCGGTCCTTCTTCATCTCGGTTTCAAAAGCCTCGAACAGCGCCCGCCGATGTCCTTCGTCCTCGAGATCGATGAAGTCCACGACGAGAATTCCGCCCAGGTCCCGCAGGCGGATCTGACGGACGATCTCCCGGACGGCCTCGAGGTTGACGGCGAGAACGGTCTCCTCGAGGTTGTCGGTCCCGACGAACTTCCCCGTGTTGACGTCGATCGACACGAGCGCTTCGGTGGGATTGATGACGAGGTATCCGCCGGACTTGAGCCAGACTTTCGATTTGAGAGCCTTTTCAATCTCGGCCTCGACGCCGAATTCCTCGAACAGAAAGTTGCTCTGGTGCAGCCGCACGCGGGAAACGGCGGAAGGCTCGATGACGTGGAGGAACTCGACGATCCGGCCGAACGCCTCGTGGTCGTTCACGCGCACGGCCGCGATGTCTTCCGACACGAGGTCGCGCAGGGACCTGAGAATGAGGTCCTGTTCGCCGTGGAGAAGGGCCGGTGGCTGGGAAGATCGGGAGCGCGCGAGGATCGATTCCCAGAGGGCTGAGAGGTACACCCTGTCGGTTTCGAACTCCTCGACTCCGCGCCCCTGGGCGGCCGTCCGCGCGATGAAACCCCGGCCGCCCGGAAAGGCTTCGAGAGCCTCGCGCAGGCGTTCCCGTTCCGTTTCGTCTTCGATCCGCCGGGAAATCCCCGCCTTGGCTGAATACGGGGTGTACACGAGCAGCCGGCCCGGCAGCGAGATGTTCGTCGACACGCGCGCGCCCTTGGCTCCCATCGCCTCCTTGACGACTTGCACGATGATGCTCTGGCCCTCCTTCAACAACTCGTCGATCGAGGTCGTCGGGCGAGGCGAGACGTCCTCCTCGGCCGGGCCATCGTCGTAGCCCTCCCAGTCGTCTCGGACGTCCGCGACATAAAGGAAGGCGTCTTTTTCCAGACCGATCTCGACGAATGCCGCTTGCATGCCGGGAAGAACGCGGGATACCTGACCGAGATAGATGTCGCCGACGGCGCCGTGCTTGCGCGGTCTTTCGAAGAAGAGCTCCGCCGCGCGGCCGTTCTCGAGAACCGCGACACGTGTCTGAAACGGATTGCAGTCGATTAGGATCTCGAGGGCGTGGTCAGGCATTCGCAAACCGCCGGGCTTCGACGCTCAAAATCAAGCCGATTCCCATGAGGGTCATGGCCACGGAGGTGCCCCCGTAGGACAGCAGCGGCAGGGGGATGCCGGTCGTCGGGAAGAGCCCGATCATCATTCCCGTGTTGAGAATGACCGAAGCGAACAAACTTGAAATCAGCGCGAGGACGAGGAACGCTCCGCCCCGGTCGCGGGCGTGCGACGCCAGGCGAAGGCCCCTCAGTACGACCGTGGCATATAGCGCGAGAACGACGAGCACGCCCAGGTATCCCCATTCCTCCGCGAGGACGGCGAAGATGAAGTCGGTGTGGCGCACGGGGAGAAACCGCAGCTGACTCTGGGTGCCGCGGCGGTAGCCCTTGCCGAAGAGGCCCCCGGAGCCCACGGCGATCTTGGATTGGCGGAGCTGGTAGCCGGCTCCCGAGACGTCGACCTCGGGATGAAGGAAAGTCGTGATCCGCTGCCGCTGATAGTCCTTCAGGAGAAACCAGCCCACCGTGCAGGCGAAAAGACCGGCCAGAAGGAGGGCGGTCCAGTATTGCCAGCGCATCCGCCCGAAATACATTCCGACCAGGAGCATCGGGAGGAAGGTCAGCGCGAGTCCGAGGTCCGGCTGGAGGAACACGAGCGCGACGGGCGTCAGAACGATCGCGAAGAGCTTGAGCAGCGCGGCAGGACGAAGTCGGCGGTCCTGCTCGTTTTCGAACAGGTAAGCGACGAGAAGAGCGGTCGCGACTTTCGCCAGCTCGCCGGGCTGAAACTGATAGCCCCCCACGCGGATCCACGACCGCACGTGGGCGATCCTCCGGCCGAATGTGAGCAGGTAGACGAGGGGAACGAGCGACAGGAGATAAATCGGGAACGAGAATTTCAGGAGGACGCGGTAGTCAAGGGCGAGCATTCCGAGCAACAGGGCCAGACCGAGGCCCATCCAGAGGGCCTGGCGAGCCGCCAGGCCGGAGTTGCGCCCACCGAGAGTCGAGGACGCGACGAGGACGAGCCCGACCAGAAGCAGCGCGAAGACGGCGAGAAACAGCGTCATGTCGATTCGCCGCCGCTGGAAGATTCCTCTCACCGAGCCTCGGATCGGCGGCCGGGAATGTCGGCGGCCGCGATTTGCGGCGGGGCGGCGGCGGGGGCCGCTTGCGGCAGGGCGACGCCGAAATATGTGGCGATCAGATCTCGGGCGAGGGGAGCCGCCGCGGAAGCGCCGTGCTGCCCGTGCTCGACGAAGACCGCGACGACGATCTTCGGATCCCGTTTCGGAGCGAATCCGATGAACCAGGCGTGGTCACGCTTTTCGAAGGGAAGGGAACCTTCTTTCTTCGTGTCTTTTTGAGCGACGACCTGGACGGAGCCCGTCTTTCCGCAGAACTCGAGGCCGGGGATTCGCGATGCCGTCGCCGTTCCTCCCGGCTCATTGACGACCGCGTACATGGCGTCTTCGATCTGGTCTCGGATTCCGCTCGGGATCGTCAGGCGGCGCTCGCTCTGGTCGACGTATTCGTAGCGGGATCCGCTCTGGGGATCCTCGGCCGAGAGAAAGAGATGTGGACGGGGAAAGACGCCTCCCTCGAGGAGCCCGGAGAGCCCCCGGGCGAGCTGAACCGCCGAGACGAGAAGCGGTCCCTGCCCGATCGCGACGGAGATCGTCTCGGACGGGTACCAGTGAGCTTTTCGCACCTGCCGGCTCCATTCCTCCGAGGGAACGAGGCCGCTTTTTTCGTTGGGAAGGTCCAGACCGGTCAACTCTCCGAATCCGAAGAGACGTCCCGCCTCGGAAATTTTGTCGATTCCCATGCGCCGGCCCAGCGTGTAGAAATACACGTCGCAGGATCCCCGAATCGCCTCGCGAAGGTTCACCCACCCGTGTCCTTCTTTTTTGTGGCAGCGGAAAGTCCGGCCGTAGAAGGTCGCATAACCCGGGCAGAACACTTTCGTGTCCGGAGTGATGTATCCCCCGGCCAGGCCCGCCTCGGCGAGAAAGACCTTGAAGACCGAGCCCGGCGAGTAGACGTTTTGAATCGCTCGGTTCTGAAGCGGCCGGAAGGGGTTGTCGATGAGCCCGGACCATTGCGACGTGGTCATCCGCTTCGAAAACAGGTTCGGGTCGTACGAAGGCGCCGAAACGATCGCGAGAATCTGGCCGCTTTTGGGATCCATCGCCACGACCGAGCCCACGCGGTCCTTGAAATAGTCCTCGGCGACCTGCTGGAGGCGCCCGTCGATCGTGAGCGTCAGATTTCGTCCCGGAATCGGATCTTCCCGGCTTTCCTCGGCCGTTTCGTGTCCGAACGAGTCGACGATGATTCGACGCTCCCCGTCGCGCCCGGCGAGCATTTCCTGGTAGGAGCTCTCAATTCCCCGCTGGCCGATCGAGACCCCCGGCCGATACCGATCGGGCTGGCCGGCGATCTGTTCCGGCGAGGCCTCCGAGAGGTACCCGAGCGACTGGGCGGCGAAGGTCCCCTTCGTGTACAGGCGCCGCTGCCCGACTCCGATCGCAAATTCGGGGTTCTCGGCCGCCCGGGCCTCGATGGACGCGACTTCTCCGATCGTGAGATTTTCCGCGAGGGCAATCGGGACGAAATCGAAATACGTACGGTAGCGGGCGACCCGGCGCTCGACGTCATCGCGGGGAAGGTTCAGCAGGGAGATCGCCGTTTCCAGGGATTGTTTCAGATTTTTCGTCTCGCGACGATAGAGGAACAGGCTGTACGAGGGCTCGTTCTCCACGAGAACCTGGCCGTGGCGCTCGTAGATCACTCCCCGGGCGGCGGTGACCCCGACCGACCTCAGACGATTGTTCTCGGACAGTTTGAAGTAATAGTCGCCCCGCACGACCTGCACGTACCAGTACGACACCGCCATCATCCCGAACAGGCAAGCGGCCGCGACGAACAGAATTTCGACGAGGCGCTGAAAGGACTCCCGGTCCTCGGAAACGCTACCCACGTCGCCTCACCGGAGCTTCCGTTGCCGCCTTCGCCGCCATTCTTCTTTCCAGGGAAACCTCCACGCCCAATAGAATATGCCCCCCGCGCCGCCCGTGAGAGCGCTGCGGCCGAGGTCGGACAGTGAGAGAAGGAACGGCGTGCCGATCAGGACCCGGCCGAGAACCGTCACGATGAGGGTGTTCAAGAGGGCCGCGAGGGCGAGCGTTGCCGCGACGACGACGGTGCCTCCAAAGACGACGCGCAGCGAGACGGCCGTCAGGAGGTACCCCAGAAGGGCCTTGGCAAAAGCGTTCGCGCCCTTGAGGGGATGCAGCAGGACGTCTTCCAGCAATCCGGCGGCGGCTCCCCCGAGCGTCGCCGCCGCGAAGTTTCCGGATGCCGCCTGGTAGGCCACGGCGAGCAGGAACCAATCGATCGCGCCGAGCCCCGGCACCCGCGACGTTCCGAAGAGCCAGGTGAGTCCCGCGGCGGCGGCGGTCGAGAAGAGGAATCGGAGGGCCTTCAAGGGTGGTCATCCGCGACAACCGGCGACGGGTCGAGAACGAGCACGTCGGAAAGATTCGCCTGGGAGGCCGATGGCGCGATTCGGACTTTCAGGAAGAGCGACTTTCCGCCGGAGACCGCCGCGACCCTTCCGATGACAATCCCACGCGGAAAGATTCCATCGATTCCGGCGGTCTCGACGAGATCTCCCGGAACCACGCGGGAGAGCGTGCTCAAGTACTCCATTCGCAGAGTCTCTCCGTCGCCCCGGACGACTCCCTGGTCTCCCGTGCGAACCACCCGTCCGCCGACCGCGCAATCGGTGTCTCCGATCAGGATGACCTTCGACACGCGGGGCGTCACGGTGACGACCCTCCCCACCAGTCCCTCGGTCACCGCCAGGGGTGATCCGGGCCGGACGCCGTCGAGGGACCCAGCGGCGAGAAGCGCGCGGCGATACCC
>JBOGJO010000202.1:0-2580 GCA_050747885.1 Thermoanaerobaculia bacterium | reverse complement strand
GTCCCCCAGTCCCCCAGTCCCCCAGTCGGATGAATACGCCGTTCGCTTCCAAAATCGAAGGGCTCGCAGAAAAGCAGTTGTGCCGCTAAGTCAGAATGGTGCCGTCGGCCGGACTCGAACCGGCATGGGTTACCCCATACGCCCCTCAAACGTACGTGTCTACCAATTCCACCACGACGGCATGGGAATCTACTTCTGCGTGCTCGGCGGCGCCGGAGCGGGAACCGGGAAAGACGCGGGCCGTTTCGTGGCGGCCTTCGGATTCTTCGACCCTTCCCGGATCACGGACGATTGGGGACGGCTCTCGAGGACCGCGAGGGCCATCGCCAGGGCGATGAAGGCCACGAAAAACCCCGTCGTCAGCTTGTGGAGAAACGTCGCCGCGCCTCGAGGTCCGAACGTCTGCTGCGATCCCCCGCCTCCGAAGGCCCCGGCGAGATCCGCGCCCCGCCCCTGCTGAAGGAGGACGACGAGGATGAGGAAAAGACAAACGAAAATGTAGAGAATCACGAGAAACGTAAACATCGGCAACCTTTCCGGTCCCTCTTTCGAGAGAGCCGCAGATCATAGCCCGGGGGCCGAAACGCGGTCAAGACCGGCAAATCGCAAGAAACGACTCCGGATCGAGTGAGGCGCCTCCCACGAGGAACCCGTCGATTCCCGGCCGCCGCAGGAGCGCCGAGGCATTTCCCGGCCCCGCGGATCCTCCGTAAAGGACCCGGATCTCACTGCGGCCGGCAAGCCGCCGGCGGATCTCGGCGATCGATTCCTCCGCTTGCTCCGGCGTCGCAATCTGCCCCGTTCCGATCGCCCAAACCGGCTCGTAGGCGACCACCAGCGGGCGACCGGCGGGATCGCCCCCCAGTTCCTCCAGCTGGCGCGCCAGAACTTCCCTCGTCCGGCCTTCGCGGCGATCGTCAAGCGTCTCCCCCACACAAAAAATCGGCACAAGCCCCGATTCGCGGGCGCGATCGACTTTCCGGCCGAGCACGGCTCCCGATTCTGCGAAGTCCCGGCGCCGCTCGGAATGACCGAGGATCACGTACCGGCATCCGCACGAAGCCAGCATCGCGGCGGAGACCTCGCCGGTCAACGCGCCGTCCTTCTCCGAGGAGCAGTTCTGTCCCGCAATCGACCATCGGCCCGACGAATCCGCGAGCTCGATGAAGAACGGAAAGGAAGGCGCCAGAACGATTTCGGCGCCTTCCACGCTTCCGACGAGGGTCGCGAACCGCTCGCGGAACCGCAGAACCTCCTCGCGGGTCTTGTTCATCTTCCAGTTCGCGACGAAGAGCTTTTTCATTCTTCCAGCGCTTTCAGCCCGGGCAACTCGACGCCCGAGAGAAATTCGAGCGAGGCTCCTCCCCCGGTCGAAACGTGGGTGATTTTGCCGGCCACTCCCGCCCGGCGAACCGCCTGAACGGATTCACCCCCCCCGACGACCGTGATCCCCGGAGAATTCGCGAGCAGCATCGCCACCGCCATCGTTCCCCGATCGAACGGAGGGTTTTCGAAAACCCCCATGGGGCCGTTCCAGAAGATCGTGCGGGCGTCTTTCAGGAGACGCGCGAACTGCTCGATTGTTTTGGGGCCGATGTCCAGGGCCATCATGTCCGCGGGAATGCCCTGAATCGAGACCGTGCGGGCGTTTTTGCCGTCGGACGGACCTTTCGCCACGACGAAATCGGACGGAAGCGCGATCGTCTTGCCCTCTTCCTTGCACAGGTCCAGGATCTCGCGCGCGACCGGAACACGGTCCTCCTCGAGAAGCGATTTCCCGACCGAAAGGCCGATGGCTCGCACGAAATGGTTCGCCATTCCTCCCCCCAGAAGAAGGGTATCGGCGGCCTGCGCGAGGGCACGGAGCGGCTCCATCTTCGTAGAAATTTTCGCACCGCCAAGAATCGTGGCAAACGGCCTCTCGGGATCCAGGAGGGACGAAAGATGCAAGACCTCCGAAGCCATGAGGAGGCCCGCCGCGCGGATTGCGACGCGTTTCGGTACGCCGACGATCGAAGCATGGGCCCGGTGCGCCGCGCCGAACGCGTCGTCGACGTAGACGTCGATTCCCTTCGCAAGTGCGGCTGCGAACTCGGGGTCGTTCTTCTCTTCGCCGGGATGAAATCGAAGATTTTCCAGAAGGAGAACCCCGCCGGGCTCGAGCCGTTGAACCTCGCGCTCGACTTCCCCGCCGACGCAGTCGGTCGCAAAGAGGACAGGCCGCTTGAGGAGCTCCGCCAGCCGCAGCGCCGCGGGGCGAAGAGTGAGCTTCTCGTCCCGGGTCCCTTTCGGCTTTCCGAGGTGGCTCGCGAGCACGAGCCTGGCGCCCTTTTCAACGGCCTTCCGGATCGTGGGCAGCGTCTCGACGATCCGCGTGTCGTCGGCGATCCGGCCGTCCTTCAACGGCACGTTGAAATCGACGCGGAGAAAGACGGTCTTTCCCGAGAGGTCGAGATCGTCGAGAGTCTTCATCGGGAAGGATTTTAGCGCAGGCAGTCCGCCGAAGGACTTGGCCCGACCAAGGCGCGGCGGCGGCAAATCGCTCGCTCGGAAATCGCAACTCGCGGCATCGCTTTGCCC
>JBOGJO010000201.1:0-32001 GCA_050747885.1 Thermoanaerobaculia bacterium | reverse complement strand
CCCGACGAGACACCATCGGCCGTCCACGACCATCGTTTTCGAATGGAGCATGGCGAGGCGGTATTCGTAAATCCGGACGCCGGCGCGAACGAGGTGCGAATAGTACGAACGAATTGCGGGGCCCATGAGGGGAATGTCGTTCCTCGCGGGAACCAGCACGCGCACGTCCACGCCGCGAAGCGCCGCCGTCACGAGGGCCCGAACGGTCGGCCCGTCGGGGATGAAGTAGGGGCTCGCGATGAAGCAGCGCGACACCGCCGAGGTGATTCCCGCAAAATAGCCGAGGCGGTTCGCGTTGGCCTCCTGATCGGGACCGCTCGGCAGCACGGCCACGAGGCTGCGGCCCTCCGGAGCCTCCGCGGCTTTCGGCACGTCCAGCAGTTCCTCCGAACCCGTGGCGAACGACCAATCCTCGGCGAACACCTCGCCGAGCTGGCCGGCGGCGGGCCCGTGAAGAATGAGGAGGGTGTCGCGCCAGGGCTTCTGGCGGCTCCTTCCTCGGCTCCCCGAATATTCGTTTCCGATGTTCATCCCGCCCGTCATCGCGACGCTGCCGTCAACGACGAGGATCTTGCGATGATTCCGAAGGTGCACCGCCCAGTGCTTGCGAAGCGGGTTGACCGGAAGGAAGACCTCGACATGGCCACCGGCCTGGCGGATCTCCCGCAGTGCCGCTGAGTCGATTCCCCAGGACCCGACGGCATCGTAGAGGAGACGAACGTCGATTCCCGCGCGGGCCCGCTCCGCCAGAAGCCCGAGAAACCCGAGCCCCGTTTCGTCGTTCTTGACCATATAGTACTCGGCCCAGATCGAGCGCCGGGCGCCACGGAGCGCCTCGTTGATTCGGGCGGCGGCTTCCACGTTGGAGGAGAGGATCTCGGCCCGGTTGCCGTCCGCCGCGGGGATTCCCGAGAGCCGGGTGGCGAGGCGCGCGATCGAGCTCTCGACCGCCGGCAAATCGACGCGGCCGGACCGGTCTTGCTCCGCATCCGCAGTCGCCGCCGGAGACGCCGCGCCCCGGTGACGGCGAAAGTGCCGGGTCGCCGCCCGTTTGGCCCGCCGCGTTCTCGCGACGTGAGGGTTCGCGAGGAGAAGATACGCAACGACGCCCAGCCCGGGGAAAGCGATGATCGCAAAGATCCAGGCGAGGGTGCCCGCGAAGCCGCGACGCCGGATGATGGCCAGCGCGATCACGCACAGAACGATCAAGTCGTACAGCAGGAGGTAGCCCGTGGGCACCTTCTGAAGCAGTAAGCCGAGGTGAACGAGACGGGTCAGCATTCCGGTTGCTCCTCGAATAAGATTTCCGATGTGCTTCCCGAAGACCCCCAGGAGCGGCAGGCCCGAGACTCCCCCCGGGCCGTCCTTGCGGCCCTTCTCCTCGCGATCATCCTGCTCGGAGCGGCGGCGATCTTCGCCCTCGTCGTGTTCTCGCGCGCCTGTGGATGAGCGGTGTCGGCAGGGAGGGCCAAAGTTTGCGGGAGCATGCTGGCATTCTCTATGCTAATGAACGGCTGGGTGCGAAGACTTTTATTCGTTTTCCTCGCGGCGGCGCTCTTCTCGACGCCGACCCGGGCGGCGTTCGGCCAGCAATCGCCCTGCCCGGCGAGCGAAGACGGGGATGCCGTCACCGACGAAACCGCGCCCCCGGCGCCGGAAACCCCCGAGCCGGCCTCTCCCTCGCGCCCTTCCCTCCCGAAGCGGGTTTTCCTCCGCGCAAAGGAGGAGTTGGGCAGGTACGTCGCCGACGCCGCCGGGATCGCCACGGCGCCCGCCCGCTGGGACGCGAAGGACTGGAAGACAGCCGCCGGAGCGACCGTGATCCTCGGAGGCCTGTTTGCGGCGGATGAATCAATCGACCACGCGGCGAAGAAAAATCGAAGCCGGTTCACGGACAAGGTGTCTTCGGCAACCACGAGCCTGGGCGGAGGCCGAGGTCCCCAGATCTCCGTCGCCCTGATTGCCGCCGGCATCGTTTTCGACGACCCGAACGTCCGCGACATGGGCCGCGAGGCCATCGAGGCGGGGCTCTTCACGAGCCTGCTCAACAACCTGATCGTGAAGAGGGCGTTCGGCCGCGAGCGCCCCTACCGTTCCAACGGAGAAACCGATTTCGATTTTGGCTCGAACAATTCGTCATTTCCTTCCGGGCACGCAACGGAGGCATTTTCCGTCGCCTCCGTCGTCGCGATGCGCGCCCCGGGATGGATCATTCCCGGACTCGCCTACGCCGCCGCGACCTTCGTTGCGTTCGACCGCGTGAACGACCGTGTCCACTTCTCCAGCGACGTGTTCGCCGGAGCCGTCCTTGGCACCGTGACCGGCCGCTGGCTCGTCGCCCGCCATCGCCGCGAGCAGAAAAAGGGAGCGCCGAAGGCCTCCCTCGACATCGTGCCGATCCGCAACGGCCTGTCCGCCCGGGTCCGTTTCTAGCGAGTCTTCCCCGGGGGGCGCTTCGATATAATCCCGCCCGGAACGGAGGATCGCATGAAAGTGTTCTCGGCGCCCGAGATTCGCAACGTCGCCGTTCTCGGTCACAACACGGTCGGGAAAACGACCCTCGTCTCCGCGATGCTGCACCGCGCGGGCGTCACGACCCGTCCCGGCGACATCCATGCCGGGACCTGCATCACCGATTTCGACGCGGAGGAGATCGATCGAAAAATCTCGATCAACCTCGGCGTGGCCCACGCCGTTCATCGCGACACGAAGGTCAACCTTCTCGACGCCCCGGGCTACGGGATTTTCACGTCCGAGGCAAGATGCGCCGTCGTGGCCGCGGACGCCGTTCTGATCGTTCTGGACGCCGTGTCAGGCGTCGAGGTCCAGACGGAGAAGGCCTGGAAATTCGCGGAACAGCTCGCTCGGCCCGTCCTGTTCGTCCTGAACCGGATGGACCGGGAACGCGCCTCTCTCGAAAGGTGCATCACGGAGCTGCAAAAGCGATTCGGCCGCGGCGTCATCGCGCTCCAGATTCCCGTCGGTGCCGAGAAGAATTTCCAAGGGACCATCGACCTCGTCCGGATGGAAGCGCACATGCTCGAGGACGGAAAGCGCAAAGACGGTCCGATCCCCGATGATTCCCGCGAGCGCGCCGACGCCGAGCACAAAAATCTCGTGGAAATGGTCGCCGAAGGGGAAGACGACCTGATGGAGAAGTTTTTCGCGAACGGAACGCTCGAAGCCGCGGAGCTCCTCCCGGGACTCCGCCGGGAGATCAGCGAGAGGAAGGTCTTTCCCGTTCTCTGCGTCTCCTCCCAGCTCGAGATCGGCGTCCTGCGCGTGCTCGATGCCTGCGTCGCTCTCCTTCCCTCTCCCCAGTCCTCGAAGGTCACCGCGAAAGACAAAGATGGCAAAGAACGGGAGGTCGCATGCGAGGAAACCGCCGCGCCCCTCGGCCAGGTTTTCAAGACCGTCTCGGACCCTTTCTCCGGCCGTCTGACGTACTTTCGCGTGCTCTCCGGGGTCTTCAAGTCCGACGGCACCTACTGGAACTCGACGAAATCGGCTCCCGAGCGCTTCACCGGGCTGTTTCTTCCCCAGGGGAAAGAACACGTCGGAGTTTCCGAGCTGAAAGCCGGAGACATCGGCGCTTCGGCGAAATTGAAGGAAACCATGACGGGCGACACCCTCTCCACGAAGGAGAACCCGCTGGTTCTTCCCCCCCTCACGTTTCCGGAGCCGGCCATCGCGTTTGCAATCGAGGCGAAGTCCAAGGCCGACGAAGACAAGATCTCCGTCGCGCTTCACAAACTGATCGAGGAGGACCCGTCGCTCCACTTCGAGCGCGACGAGCAGACCAAGGAGTTTCACCTCTCCGGGGCAGGACAACTCCACGTGGAGATCGCCGTCGCGCGGCTGAAGAAGCGTTACAACGTGGAGGTCATCCTCCACCCTCCCAAGGTCCCCTATCGTGAGACCATCACGAAGAAAGCCGAGGCGCACGGCCGGCACAAGAAGCAGTCGGGCGGCCACGGACAGTTTGCCGACTGCCGGATCGAGGTTTCACCGCTGCCGCGCGGCGCGGATTTCGAGTTCGAGAACGACATCTTCGGCGGCGCGATCCCCCGCAACTACGTTCCGGCCGTGGAGAAGGGGATCCAGGACGCCCGCCGCCACGGCTACATCGCCGGCTACCCGATGGTGGACTTCAAGGTTCGCCTCTACGACGGCCAGTACCACGACGTCGATTCGTCGGAGCTCGCCTTCAAGATCGCTGGCGCCCTTGCGTACAAAGAAGCCATGGCGAAAGCCGGAGCGACGCTCCTCGAGCCGATCATGCAAATCGAGGTGTATGCGCCCGCCGAATACATGGGCGATCTCATGGGCGACCTTTCCTCGCGCCGCGGGCACGTGCAGGGCCTCGACACCGAGGGGGATCGGCAGACCATCCGGGCCCTCGTTCCGATGGCGGAGATGCTCACGTACGGATCGACCCTTCGTTCCATCACTCAGGGACGCGGCGATTTCCACATGGACTTCTCCCACTACGCCGAAGTACCGCATGCGCTGCGCGAAAAAATCGCGGCGGAGTCGGGGAAGAAGCCGGCCGAAATCGAGGGCTGACCCCGGGCCCGTTCGGACGCCCTCGGGACCCTACAGCTTGATTTTGACCTCGGCGGAAGCGCCGAGGTCGCGCTTGCCGGTCGAATAGACGCCGGCGACGCCGAGCGAAAGGAAGTGTCCCGAGAGCTGGAAACCCCCCGTGTAAGCCCAGTGGGTGTCGACGGCCTCGAGATCCCGATAGGCGCCCACGCGGAGGAAATAGATCTGCGCCCCCGCGGCGATGCGCCGGCTCGAGAGCCCCGGAATGAGAGTTTTCTGCTTGTTGAGGTCCGCGTCCGCCGAGATCACGACGCCGTCCCATGACAGCGGGGCAAACGCCGCTCCGACGCGAATGGTCCGGGGAAGGACCGCGTCGGGTCCGTCGAACGTCGCGAACTTCGGCTCGTTCAGGTTCAGTCCCACGATTCCCAGCCGCAGCTTGGGAACGGGTTGGTACAGGGCGCCGAGGTCGAACGCAACGCGGCTCGTTTTGACCTCGTTCTTCTTGAGAGCGTCGCGGGAGAGATTCACGGGACTTTCCGCCGCCTGCGTCAAGGTCTCCGAGACGGAATACGTCCGGCCCTGGATGTATCGGAGGTCCCCGCCGACGGTGATGCCGGAAAACGATTTCGAATATCCCGTGCGGAGCTCGCGGGTTTCCAGCCCTCGGAGCGTCACGCGGCTGTCGAGGCTGGGCACCATCGAGCCCGCGATCCCGATCAGGTCGATCGTGGGATAGACGCCGGTATAAACCGTCCCGCCGATCCCGATGCCGAATCCCTGGATCGCGTAGGCGAGGCCGGCCGAGCCCGACCCGATCGTCCCGGTCCCGGGCGTCTGAAAACTCGTCAACTCGTCTTCGAGCCGGGTCAACTGGCCCGCCGAAAGGTGCGTGAGATCGGCGTTGGCGAAGTCGTCGTGCAGGGTGTTCGCGAACCGGTTCTCGTCGGTGGCAATGGCTCCCCCGAAAAGCACGGCACAACCGAGGGTGCACTGCGCGATTCCCGCGGGGTTCCCCCACAGCGAGGCGGCGTCGCTGCCGGCGGCGACGAACGTTCCGCCCATTCCGATCGACTTCGCTCCGGGAGACGGCGTTTGCGCTCCCGCCGCGCCGGCGAGGAGGAGGGCCCAGACGAAGGGAAGGCGTCGAAAATGCTTCATCGTGAAGGCATTATGGCAGGAATTTCTCCGCGCCGTTCGCGTTAGAATGTTCTCGGAGGAAAAAAATCGCAATGAACCCCTACGAAATGATTCCTGATACCCGGTTCCAGGCCGGGGCGCTGGGAAACGTCAACCGGGTCTCGGCGTTCCTGCGCCGCGTGTACGGCTGGATGTTCGCGGGTCTCGCGCTGACGGGCCTCGTCGCCGCGGGAATGGCCGCCAATCCCGCTCTCGTCGTCGGATTCGCGCAGAACCGGATACTCTTCTTCGGACTGATGATCGCCGAATTGGGACTGGTGGTCTTCCTGAGCGCCCGCGTGCTCAAGATGTCGCCCGCCGCCGCGATCGCCTCTTTCACGGCCTACGCGGCTTTGAACGGCGTTCTTTTTTCGACGATCTTTCTCGCGTTCACGATGACGTCGATCGCGACGACTTTCTTCATCACCGCCGGCATGTTCGGCTCCCTCGCCCGTTCGGCACCGTGACCAAGAAAAATCTCGCCGGCGTCGGGTCGTTCGTCTCGATGGGACTCATCGGACTCCTGCTCGCGATGCTCGTCGGAATGTTCGTTCATTCGGACGGCCTGCAATTCGCGATCTCGATCATCGGAGTGATCGTCTTCACGGGATTGACGGCCTGGGACGCGCAGCGGCTGAAGTCGATGGCGGTCGCCACGGCGGAAGGCCACGTGGAGAACCTCGCGATCGTCGGCGCGCTGTCGCTCTACCTCGACTTCATCAACCTGTTCCTGTTCCTGTTGCGGTTCATGGGGAGACGGCGGTAAGCCAGCAAGGCGATCCTCTCGCTGCGCCGAAGGTGCTCAACGCTCGGCGCCCTGCGACATACGCTCATCGGTACGCCTCGGGCACCTCGGTTTGCGCGCGCTCGTCTCGCGTCGGTCTCGCCTCGCCTCAGGGGTGACCCCCGAGACCCCTTTTGCGGCTCGCAACGCGGGTGTAGCAAAGTCCTCAGGCTCGCGGCGAGCGAAAAGCGGGTCGAGCCCCTCGACAGGACCCGCGCGGGGGTCTACGGCCGGGGCGGCGCGGCGGCCCGGTCGAGCATCCAGATCGTCCTTCGGGCGGACACGCGGGCGGCGGGAAGGTCGCCCTTCCCCGTCAGGATTTCGCGGACCGCGTCCGCCTTATCCTTCCCCTGGACGAGGAACACGCAGGTCCGCGAGGCGTTGAGCGCGGGCAATGTCAGCGTCAGCCGCCAGGCGTCGAGTTTCGTCACGAAATTCGCCGCCACGGCGCGCCGGGACTCCGTCAGCGCCTGAGTTCCCGGGAAGAGCGACGCGGTATGGCCGTCGGCTCCCAGGCCGAGAAAGACCCAGTCGAACTCCGGAATCGCGATCCCGAAGTAGAGGCCGAGGCGGTTCTCGTACGCATCGGCCGCCTCGGCCGGAGGCCGATAGGTTTCCCACGGGTGAACGTTCTCGGGCGGAATCGGAATTCGCGTCAGGAGCGAGTCCTTGGCCGCCCGGAAGTTGCTCGCCTCGTCGTCCAGCGGAACGCACCGCTCGTCGGACCAGAAGAACGCGACTTTTGGCCATTCCAAATCCGCTCCCGCTCCCGCAATCTCCTCGTACGCCGCCCGGGGCGTTGACCCGCCCGAAAGGGCCGTCGAAAACCGGCCGCGGCCCGCGATCGCCTCGCGCGCGGCGCGAAGAAACTCCGAAGCGGCGGCCGCCGCCAGAAGCGCCGGGGTGTCGAACACCCGGACCTCGCGGCCTCCTACAGTTTTCTCCAACGGCGACCGTCCCTCTCGATGAAGGTGTCCGCGCATTCCGGCCCCATCGTCCCGGCGGGATAGTTCGGAAAGGCGGCCGGCCGAGCCTTCTTCCATCCTTCGAGGATCGGCATGACGACGCGCCAGGCTTCCTCGACTTCGTCGCCACGGGTGAACAGCGTCGCGTCGCCGTGCATCACGTCCAAAAGCAGCCGCTCGTAGCTGCCGTGCTGCGCCACGCCGAGCTGCGAGTACGGAAAATCCATGACTTCGGGCGTCACCCGCATTCCGGCTCCGGGGATCTTCGCGAGAAACTTCAGAGAGATTCCTTCGTCCGGTTGGATCTTCAGACGCAGGACGTTTTTCTCGAGGCGGTTGGCCGCGGGCTCCTTGAAGAACATGTACATGTGGGGAACCTCGCGGAACTCCACCGCGATCTCCGTCGTGCGTTTCGCAAGGCGCTTGCCGGAGCGCAAGTAGAACGGCACGCCCGCCCACCGCCAGTTGTCGACCAGAAACCTGACGGCCGCGAAGGTTGGCGTCGAAGACCGCCGGGAAACCTTCTCCTCGTGGCGGTAGCCGGGCACCTCTTCTCCGTCCACGACCCCGGGCCCGTACTGGCCGCGAACCGCCCACGCCTCCGTGTGGTCCGCGGGGATGGCGCGAATCGCCTTGAGGACCTTGACCTTCTCTCCCCGAACCGACTCGGCGTCCATCCGAACGGGCGCCTCCATCGCGGTCATGCAGAGAAGTTGGAGAAGGTGGTTCTGAAACATGTCCCGCAGGACGCCCGCTGTCTCGTAGTAGCCGGCACGGTGCCCCACGCCGATCGACTCCGCCACGGAAATCTGGACGTTGTCAATGTAGCGGCGGTTCCAGAGAGGCTCAAAAATTCCGTTGGCGAACCGGAGGACCATGATGTTCTGGACGGTCTCCTTGCCGAGATAGTGATCGATGCGAAAAATCTGTTCTTCCCGAAAGACGGTGAGGACGCGGGCATTCAGCGCGCGCGCCGATTCGAGGTCGTGGCCGAAGGGCTTTTCGATGACCACGCGCGAAAACGAGCCGCCGGCTTCCGAGGCCAGGCCCGCCTTTCCGAGCTGTTCGACGATCAAGGGGTCGATTTCGGGGGGCGTCGCGAGATAGAAGACGTGGCTCGCCCGCGCGCCTCCGAGGCTTTTGCGCAGCCGGGCCAGCAGCTTTGCGAGGCTCCGAAACGTTTCCGGATCGCGAAATTCGCCGGAAATGTAGAAGAGTCTCGACAGGAGATCGGCGGGGATGGCGCTCTCCGGCGCGAAGGTTTCGACGGCTTTCCGCATCGCGCCGCGAAACTTCTCGTCGCTCATCGGAGTCCGGGCCACTCCGACGACGAAGAATTCGTCCGAGAGCGCCCTTTCGCGGGTGAGTTTCGAGAGCGCGGGCATCAGCATCCGGGCCGTGAGGTCGCCGGACGCCCCGAAGATCACCATCGCGCACGAATCCGGCGGACGGGCGGCCCCGGAGTCCGAGACCGGGGTCCTGGACGCCGGCTTTCGCTTCGTCATTTCGACTTGACCTCGTGGCCACCGAACTCGTTGCGAAGCGCGGCGATCGCCCGCGCCGAGAACGAGTCCTCCTGGCGCGATCGGAAGCGGGCGAAGAGCGCATCGGCAAGCGCCGGCGCCGGGATCGCGCGGTCGATCGCCTCCTGGAGCGTCCACCGGCCTTCGCCGGAATCGGCGACCCAGCCCCGAATTTTCGCGAGGTCCGGGTCTTTCCGAAGGGCATCAGCCATCAGCTCCATGAGCCACGAGCGAACGACCGAGGAATGCAGCCACAGCTCGGCGACCTTCGCAAGGTCGAGCCGAAAATCAGACGCGTGGAGAATCTCGAACCCTTCCCCGATTCCCTGGAGCATCGAGTACTCGATCGCGTTGTGCACCATCTTCGTGTAATGCCCGGCGCCGCAACCGCCGACTCGCGCGTATCCGCGCTCCGGCGCGAGGGTGAGGAAGGCCGGCTCGACGAGCCGGCAGGCGGCCTCGTCGCCCCCCACCATCAGGCAGTAGCCGTTCTCGAGCCCCCAGACCCCTCCCGAGGTGCCCGCATCGATCATGAAAATCCCGTCGGTCGAGAGGTCCTCCGCCCGGCGCATCGAGTCCTTGTAGTAGGAATTGCCCCCGTCGACGAGCACGTCTCCGCGGGCGAGTTTCGGCCGCAGCAGGGCGATGGTCTGGTCGACCGGATCTCCCGCGGGGATCATGAGCCAGACGACCCTGGGCGGGGAGAGTCGAGCCGCGAGCTCCGCCGCCGAGGGAGCAAAGTCGGCGCCGGCCCCGCGCGCGATTGCGGGCGAGCCCGGACCGCGCGAATAGCCGACGACGGAGTGTCCTCCCCGCGTGAGGCGAAGAGTCATGTTGGCGCCCATCTTCCCGAGGCCGATCATTCCGAGTTTCATTTCATGCTCCCACACGCTTCGCTCACGGCCCGCGCCAGATCCCGGAGCCCCGCCGCCGAAGGACCGGAGAACCGGCACTTCAGGAACCGGCGCTTCCGGGAAAGCAGGGCTCGGGCGTCGCCGATCGCCTGAGCTTCCAGAAAAATGGCGAACCCGTATGTCGATCCGGGGATCGCCACATCGCCGCGGCCCGGGGACACGAACTGCAGAAACACCCCCTCGTCGGGGCCGCCTTTGTGGAGCTGTCCCGTGGAATGGAGAAAGCGCGGCCCGAATCCCACCGTCGTCGCGCATCCCGTCGCGTCACGGAGCCGGGTTCGGATCCGCCCGGCAACCTCTTCGCTTTCGTCGTTTCGCTCCCCGTAGATCTGGAGGGACAAATAGTCCTTCCCGCGGCGAGCCGACCGGAGGAAGTCTCCCAGCCGCGCCCCGCGGAACTCGAGGCCGCCCTCGGTCCAGTCGGTCTTCTCTTCCGGGAGGCGGCCGCGCCGCGTGAAGTCCTTCAAAACGGCCGCGGTGTTGTCCTTCGATTCCTGAACATTCGGCTGGTCGAAAGCGTCGATGCCCAGCAGAGAGCCGGCGGCGGCGACGGCGAACTCCCACACGAACATCCGGGCGGCGATCGCGTACCGATCGTCGAGCGAGAACGCCGCCACGGGCTGCCCCTGTTCCGACAGCCGATCCAGCCGCTGCTCGACCGATCCGTCTGAATCGTCTTTCAAGCGCTCGTACACGAAGAACCGGTCGTTCCCGTAGACGCCCGGGTCCCCGAGCGGCTCCCCTTCGACGGGGACGATGCCGCGGCCTTCTTTCCCCGTCGATTCCGCGACGAGCTGCTCCAGCCACGTCCCGAAGCTCGCGATCCCGGCCGAACAGACGATCGTGAGCTTGTCGCGCCCCATCCGGGCGAGGACGCCGAGAGCCGCCCCGAGCTCGAGACCCGGGTTGTTCCGCGGCTCCCGGCACGCCGCCATCGCTCCGCGGGCCCGATCCAGGAGTGCCGAGATGTCGGCCCCGCACAGGGCCGCCGGCACGAGGCCAAAATACGAGAGCGCGGAATATCGCCCCCCGATGTCATGGAAATTCCGAAAGACCCGGGAATATCCCTCCCGGGCGGCCCGCCGCTCGAGCGGAGAGCCGGGGTCGGTGATCGCGACGAAGAGTTTCGACGCCGCGGCAATCGAACCGGCCGCCGCCTCGGCCTCCTGCCGGAAGTATCGCTCCTGCGTCAAAGTCTCGAGCGTCGAGCCCGATTTGGACGCGATGAGAAAAACTGTTCGGGCGGGGTCGATTTGCGCGCGAACGGACCTCACCTGCTCGGGGGAAGTCGAATCCAGAACGAGCAGGCGGGGACGGTCCGGCCGCTGGAACGTCTTTGCGAAAACCTCGGGGGCGAGAGAGGAGCCCCCCATTCCGCACAGAACCGCGTGGCGGGCGCCGGCGACCTCGCGACACCAGAACTCGATCTCGCGGACTCTCGAGGGCATCTCCCGCGCCACCTCGAGCCAACCCAGCGCGTTCTCAATGATCTCTCGATGCGCGGAGTCGGTCTTCCAGACCGTCGCGTCCTTGTGCCAGATCCGGGAGGCCGTCTTCCGGGAGCGGAAACCCGCCAGAGCCTGCTCCCACGGTTCGCTCGCCGACCCGAGCCGGAAGATCCGGTCCGGCGGAAGGTCCGTCACGCGCCCGCGACCACGCCCGGGAGCTGCCGGCGCTTGCTCTCGAGACCGGCGAGCAGCTCCGCGTAGGCCTCGCGGAACTTCTGAACCCCCTCGGACTCGGCAAAGTTGTCGGTGATGTCATGGTAATCGATGCCGAAATCCGCGAGCGCGTCGATCTGGCGGTGGGCCTCGGCAACGCCCCGTGTGAGCGTCGCTTCGGGGCGCCCGTGGTCCGCGTACGCATCCATCGTTTTGATCGGCATCGTGTTGACCGTCGGCCCGCCGATCAACTCCTGCACGTAGAGGATGTCGGAATACGCCTTGTTTTTCGTCGAGGTCGAAGCCCAGAGACAGCGCTGAACCCGCGCTCCCCTGCCCTCGAGCGCGTCCCACCGGGGACCGGAGAAGATCCGCTGGAACCTCTCGAAGGCGAGCTTCGCATTGGCCACCGCGATCTTGCCCTTGAGGCCCTCCAGACGACTGCGCGCGCCGGCGTCGTCGATCGCCTCAAGTTTCCTGTCGATCCGCTTGTCCGCTTCGGTGTCGATCCGCGAGACGAAGAACGACGCCACCGAGTGCACCGAACGCAGCTCGCCGCCGCGCGAGGCGAGATCCTCGAGCCCCTCGAGATAAGCCTCCGCGACGGCCGCGTAGCGGTCGAGGGAGAAGATCAGGGTCACGTTGATCGATTTTCCGGCCGCGATCATCCGGCGAATCGCCGGAAGCCCGGCCAGCGTTCCCGGGATTTTCACCATCAGGTTCGGACGCGCGATCTCCTTGTGGTACCGGGTCGCCGCCTGGACTGTTGCCTCGGTGTCCGACGCGAGGTCCGGCGCCACCTCGATCGAGACGAACCCGTCCTCGCCGCGAGTCTTCCGATAGATCGGCAGGAAAACGTCGCACGCCTCTCGGATGTCCTCGGTCGCCAGGGCGTCGAAAATCTCCTCCTTCGATTTGCCCGCCGCGGCGAGCTTTTCGATGTCGGCGTCGTACGCGTCTCCTTCCGCGAGGGCCTTCTGAAAAATCGACGGGTTGGACGTGACTCCGACGACGGCCTTTTCCTCGGCCAGCTTCTGCAGCTCGCCGCCGCGGATCATGACGCGAGACAACTCGTCGCACCAGACCGAAACCCCGAAGTCCTTGAGCTGGAAAAGAGAATTGCGGCTCATTCTTTCACCTCCGGAAAATCGAAACTGCCCGTTCGGGCGTCGAGCTCGATCTGCTTCACTTTTTCGAGGCGGCGACGATGCCGCTCGGCTCCCGAGAACCGGGCGCCGAGAAAAGAGGCCACCACTTCCTTCGCGAGCGCGACCCCGATCACCCTCTCGCCGAGCGTGATGACATTCGCGTCGTCGTCCTCGACCCCCTGGCGCGCGGAAAACGTGTCGTGACACATCGCTCCGCGGACGCCCGGGACCTTGTTGACGGCAACCGAAGCGCCCACGCCGGACCCGCACACCACGATTCCGCGGTCGGCCTGTTCCCGCGCGATGGCGACGGCCACGGCGCGCGCCGAATCCGGGTAGTCGTCCGCGGGATCGAGCTCGACGTTGCCCAGGTCGGACACCTTGTGGCCCAACTCCTCGACGAACGGCATGAGCGCCTTCTTCAGGGCGAATCCGGCGTGGTCGCTTCCGAATGCCACTTTCATCGCTTCGGCCCCGGCAGCAGCGATTCCGCCTTCCGCGCCACGTTCTCCGCCGAGATTCCGAGCTCCTTCATGAGCGTCCCCCCCGGCGCCGAAGCGCCGAATCGGTCGATCCCGACCGAAAGGCCTTCCGGCCCCACGTACCGTTCCCAACCCAGAGTCGCGGCGGCCTCGACCGACACTCGCGCCCGCAGGGCCGGCGGAAGAACCTCGTCGCGGTAGGCCTGCGGCTGGCGATCGAAAATCTGCGTCGAAGGCATCGACACGACGCGGGAGGGAATCTTGCGCCCGTCCAGGATCTCCTGGGCCGACAGGGCCACGTGAACTTCCGAGCCGCTCGCGATCAGGATCACCCGCGGCTCTCCCGAGGGCGGGTCGGACAGAACATAACCGCCGCGGCCCACCCCCGAGGCGGGGGCCAGTTTCGTTCGGTCGAGGACCGGCAGCCCCTGACGGGTGAGCACGAGGGCCACGGGCCCGTCGCGATGCTCGACGGCGACCTTCCAGGCCTGCGCCGTTTCATTCGCGTCCGCGGGGCGAATCAACGTCATGTTCGGCATCGCGCGAAAAGACGCGAGCTGCTCGATCGGCTGGTGCGTTGGGCCGTCCTCGCCGAGCCCGACCGAGTCGTGCGTCCAGACGTAGAGCACCGGAAGCTCCGAGAGACACGCGAGCCGCACCGAGGGCCGCATGTAATCGGAGAAGATGAAAAACGTCGCGCCAAACGGCCGCACGCCCCCGTGGGCGGCCATCCCGTTCAAGGCCGCCCCCATGCCGTGCTCCCGGATGCCCCAGTGAAAATTCCGCCCGCTCGTTTCCGCCTCGAAATCCTCCTCCCCCTCGAGAAGGGTGTCGGTTGAAGGCGCGAGGTCGGCCGATCCCCCGGCGAGCGCCGGGTACCGCTTCGCGATGGCATTGAGCACCTTTCCGGACGCCTTGCGAGTCGCGATCTTGCCATCGGCCGGCGCAAACGCCGGAATCCCCGAGTCCCAGCCCCCGGGAAGCTTGCCCTCGATCCGCGCACGGAACTCGGCCGCGAGGTCCGCATGGTCGCGCGCATAAGCGTCAAACGCCCGGCTCCACTGCTCCTGAGCGGCTCCGGCGCGCTTTCCCGCCTCGCGCCAGTGCGCGAGCGCCGGCGCCGGCACGGCGAAATGCTCGTCCGGATTCCATCCGAGGATCTCCTTGGTCTCCCGGACCTCCTCCTCCCCGAGCGGCGAGCCGTGCGCCTCGGCCGTGTCGGTCTTGTGGGGAGAGGGATACCCGATGTGGGACCTCGCGATGATCAGGGAAGGCTGGTCCGATTCGGCCGACGCTTCTTCGTACGCCCCCGCGAGGGCGTCGAGGTCGTTCGCGTCCGGGACCCGAAGGACGTGCCAGCCGTAAGCCTCGAAACGCTCCTGAACGTCTTCGTTGAAAGCCAGCCGGGTGTCGCCCTCGATCGTGATGTGGTTGTCGTCGTACAGGAGGTTCAATTTCCCGAGCCGAAGGTGCCCCGCAAGAGACGCCGCCTCCGACGAGACTCCCTCCATGAGATCGCCGTCGCTGCACATACCCCACACGCGATGGTCGACGATCCGGTGACCGGGGCGGTTGAAGCGTCGCGCGAGAAGGCGCTCGGCGATCGCCATGCCGACGGCGTTTCCGAAGCCCTGCCCGAGCGGACCCGTCGTGACCTCGACGCCGGGAGTGCATCCGCGCTCCGGGTGGCCGGGCGTGCGCGAGCCCCACTGACGGAAATTCCTGATGTCGTCGAGCGAGACCCCGTAACCCGTCAGAAAAAGGACCGAATAAAGGAGCATCGAAGCGTGTCCGCAGGACAGGACGAAGCGGTCCCGATCGGGCCACAGGGGGTTTTCGGGGTCGTAGCGGAGGGCCCGGGTCCAGAGAACGTAAGCGGCGGGCGCGAGGGCCATCGGTGTTCCGGGATGGCCGGAGTCCGCTTTTTGAACCGCGTCCATCGAGAGGGTCCGAACCGTGTCGATGCACAGCTCGTCGAGCCTGGATTCCGCGCTCGAGGGCGCGGCGTCGTTCCGGGTTGAGATCACTCGGACCTCTCTTTCCTTCAAGATGTAATCACATGCGAAATCAATTCCAAAATCCGGCCGAATCGGAATATTCTCACGAAAATGTCCAACCGCGGCGCCGCGCCGTTCAAGCCTGTCGTCCTCGTCATTTGCGACGGCTGGGGCGTCCGCGACGAAGTCCGGGGAAACGCCATCGCGCTCGCTCGGACGCCGAACTTTCGCCGGATGCTGGCGGAATTCCCCTCGACGACTCTCCTCGCTTCCGGGGAAGACGTGGGCCTGCCCGCCGGCCAGATGGGAAACTCGGAAGTGGGGCACCTGAACCTGGGCGCCGGACGAATGGTCCCTCAGGACATCCTGCGCATCGACCTCGCCATCCGGGACGGTTCGTTCTTTCGAAACTCCGCCGCCGTCGGCGCGTTCGAGGCCGCGAAATCGCGCGGGGCGGCCGTCCACCTGATGGGGCTCGTTTCGGACGGCGGCGTTCATTCGCACGAGAACCATCTCTTCGCGCTGCTGGAGATCGCCCGTCGTCACGGGCCTCCCGACGTCTTCCTCCACGTCTTTCTGGACGGCCGCGACACGCCTCCGCGATCGGCTCCGCTTTACGTCAAGCGGTTGGAAGACGCGATCTCGCGCGTGGGAACCGGAAGAATCGCGACGGTGTCGGGCCGCTACTTTGCGATGGATCGGGACCAGCGGTGGGATCGAACCGAGAAGGCCTATTCCGCGATGGTCCCGGGAATCGGAATGACCGCCGCGAGCCCCGCGGAGGCCCTGGCGAACGCCGCGCTGCGGGGCGAGACCGACGAGTTCGTCACGCCGACCGTGGTTCTCGACGGAGACGATCCGGTCGGGACGATCGCCGATGGAGACGCGGTCTTTTTTTTCAATTTCCGAGCCGACCGCGCTCGCCAGCTCACCGAGGCCCTGACGAAGGAAGAATTTTCGAATTTCTCGAGACCGCGGCGCCCCGACATCGCTTTCGTGGGGATGACGGAATACAAGAAAGAGTTCGCCCTGCCGGCGGCCTTTCCCCCCCAGAAGCTCCGAAACATTCTCGCGCAGGTCTGGGAATCGGCGGCGATTCGGAATCTCCGCCTTGCCGAAACGGAGAAGTACGCGCACGTGACGTATTTCTTCAACGGCGGGGTCGAAAAGGAATTTGGCGGAGAATCGCGCCTTCTCATCCCCTCTCCCCGGGTTGCGACGTACGACCTCGCCCCGCGGATGTCGGCGCCCGAAATCACGGACACGGCGGTCGAATCGATCGCCTCGGGCTCGTACGACGCGATCGTGATGAATTACGCCAACGCGGACATGGTCGGCCACACCGGCCGACTCGAACCGACCATCGAAGCGGTGGAATGTCTGGATGCCTGCCTCGGACGGATTCTCGACGCCGTCCTGTACGGCGGCGGGGCTCTCCTGATGACGGGAGACCACGGAAATGCGGAGCAGATGATCGACCCGGAGACCGGAGCCGCCCAGACCGCCCATACGACGAATCCGGTGCCCCTGATCGTCGCGACGAACGCGGATCGCCGTCCCCTGGCGCCCGGCGGAGCGCTGAAGGACGTGGCTCCCACCCTGCTCGGCCTGATGGGCATTCCGGTGCCGAAGGAAATGACCGGGCGCGATCTGCGGAAAGGCTAGCGTGGTCGGGTTTCGCGGGCGGCGCGGTATCCCGTCGGGAAGCCGCAACGGCCATGTCGGTGGAATCCCGTCCGCGGCCGTCGCTCGGCGAACTTTTCTCGCGAGCCGCTTCATCTTGAGTTTTTCGGGATACGGCAGCTCGAAAAGTTACGCTTCCCTCCCGGGACACCGCGCCGCCCGCGAAACCTCGACCGTGGGAGCCGAATAGATGGTCGGGACCCATGTCGCCGCGCCGCCTTCTGAACCCACGATGCTCTTCGACGGCGATTGCGGATTCTGCCGGTTCTGGGTCGAGCGCTGGAAGAGCCTCTTGAAAGGAAAAGTCGTCTTCCGGCCTTACCAGGAGGCGGGAGGCGCGTTCCCCGAGATCCCGACGGAGTCTTTCCGGAAGGCGATTCATCTCGTCGAGGGCTCGGGCGAAGTCTCGCGCGGCGCGGAGGCCGTTTTTCGAGCCCTCGAGAAGGGCGGGCAGCGCTGGCCCCTGGCCGTCTCCCGGCGAATCCCGGGATGCGCGGCGGCAACGGAGCTCGCCTATCGCTGGATCGCCGCTCACCGCGACATCGCCGCGAAGGCGACCACCATCGTCTGGGGAAAGGATCCTTCCCGGCCCACCTACGCGCGATCCACATGGCTCTTCCTTCGGATTCTCGGCGCGATCTCCCTCGCGGCCTTCGTTTCGCTCGGCGTCCAGGTGGACGGCCTGATCGGAGAAAACGGGATTCTTCCCGCGCGAACCTTTCTCCAGAATGTTTCCGCCCAGGTCGGGGCGAGGCGGTTCTGGCTCGCCCCGACGTTGTGCTGGATCTCCGCGTCGAACGGATTTCTGCACGGGCTCTGCATCGCCGGCGCGATCCTCTCCCTCGCTCTCCTGCTCGACGTGGCCCCGGCCCTGTGCGCATTCCTGCTCTGGGCCCTCTCCCTTTCGCTGTGCGTCGTCGGCCAGGAATTCCTGGGATTCCAGTGGGACAGCCTTCTTCTCGAAGCCCTGTTTCTCGGAATCTTTCTCGCGCCGCTGCGCCTCCGGCGCGGGCCTCCGGTCTCCCCGCCCCGAACGGCCCACCGACTCGCGCGCTGGCTGCTCTTCCGCCTGATGTTCCTGTCGGGGGTCGTGAAGCTCGCCAGCGGCGATCCGACATGGCGCAACCTCACCGCGCTCCAATTCCACTACGAAACCCAGCCGCTTCCCACCTGGATCGGTTGGTATGCCGGCCACCTTCCGGCGGCGATTCAGAAAGCCTCTGCCGCGACGCTGTTCGGGATCGAGCTGGCCGTCCCCTTCCTCGTTTTCGCGCCCCGCCGGCTCCGCAACTTTGGACTCGGCGTTCTCGTCGCGCTCCAGGTCGCGATCGGACTGACCGGGAACTACGCGTTCTTCAACTTCCTCGCGATCGCACTCTGCCTCCTCGCGTGCGACGACCAGACCCTTCCCGGGTTCGCCGTTCCCGCTCCCCCGCTCCCGCGTCGGTGGCCGCGGGCCGTCCTCCTGACTCTCGGCGCGGTGATCCTCGCGGTCAGCGCCATCCAGGTCGAAGAAATCCTGGTCCGACGCGCCTGGCCTGCCCCCGCCGCCGTCCTCGCCGAGGCTGTCGAGCCGTTTCGGACGATCAACAGCTACGGCCTGTTCGCCGTGATGACGACGACGCGTCCCGAGATCGTGGTCGAGGGAAGCGCCGACGGCGAGAACTGGAAGCCGTACGAGTTCCGATGGAAGCCGGGCAACCTCGCGCGGCGGCCGCGGTTCGTCGAGCCTCACCAGCCGCGCCTGGACTGGCAGATGTGGTTCGCGGCGCTGGGGTCGCTCGACCAGAATCCGTGGTTCGAGTCGTTTCTCGGGAGGCTTCTCGAAGGCTCGCCCGACGTGCTGCGCCTCCTGAAGACCAACCCGTTTCCCGACGCCCCGCCGCGCTACGTCCGCGCGCTCGCCTACGACTACAAGTTCACGAGTCTGGAAGAGAAGCGCCGAACCGGAATGTGGTGGAAGCGCGAGCTTCTCGGGGCTTATTCGCCGGTATTTTCGAAATCGTCGTCCCTGCAGTAACGAACGGGCAGGAAGCTCAGGCGCTGATTCGCTCGATCCCGGCGATCCCGTCAAAGCCGGTGTCGAACGAAAGAATGGTCCCCACGCGATGGCCCTTCATGATGGCCAGATGCAGCGCGTCGCGCGAAGAGCGGCTGCGGTCCGAGTCCAAGAGCATCGTCTTGGCTCGCTCGACGTCGGCGCGGTCGATCGGAAACACCTCGTCGACGACGCCGAGGATCGCGTCGAACGCCGGCTGCACGGCTTCCCTCCGGCCGATCGCCGCATAACGATGCAGGATCTCCTGGAGCACTTCCGCGTCGGTCACGAGTCGCTCCCGGCCGGCGATGAGTCTCTCGAGAACCCGCTCTGCGTCGCGTTTGTGCGGATGATCGGCTCCGACGAGATACATCGGAATGTTCGAGTCGACGAAAATCAACGAGGGGGCCCTCCCGCATACCCCCTCTCAATGTCCGCCAGCATGTCTTCGATCTCTCCGGACGGAAAATTGCAGCGAACCGCCTTTCGAACCGCCTCGAGCTTTCGAGACGGAGTCCCGCTCGGCTCATTGCGGCGCGCCTGCCGGAGCGCCTGACGCACCCACTCGGCGACTGTCATCCGATGCTCCCGGGCAACTTTCTGGATTTCGCGGAGCTCGGGCTCCTGCAGCAACACTTGCAACCGCTTACTCATGCCATGAGTATGATGGACTCCTATCGAGGAGTCAAACCGTCGCGACCTTCATCAGGTTCGTGGCTCCGCGGCCGCGCGTCGAGCCGGACACGACGACGAGACGGTCGCCCCGTTTCAAGTCCCCGCGCCGCAACAGCTTGGATTTCGCGTTCTCGATCATTCGGTCCGTGTTGGAGGGCATCGCCATCGTCACACCGGTGACTCCGGCATACAGGGTCGCCTTCCGGCACGCTTCGGGCCGACGCGCGATCGCGTAGATCGGCCGTCCCCGGACGAACTTCGACAGCAGGAGGGCCGTCCGGCCGGTCTCGGTGAAGCAGACGATCGCCCGCGCCCCGACCTCGGCCGCCGTCTGGCAGGCAGCCTTGGTCACCGCATGCGCAACGGAGGTGTCGGCGCGCGAGACGAACGATCGCTCCAGGAACTCCGATTCTTCGGCGACCTTCGCGATCGTCGCCATCATCCGGACCGCCTCCACCGGATACCGTCCCGAAGCGGTTTCCGCCGAAAGCATCACCGCGTCGGTCCCGTCGAAGATGGCGTTCGCGACGTCGGAGGCTTCCGCGCGCGTCGGCCTCGCGTGCTCGATCATCGATTCGAGCATTTGAGTCGCGGTGATCACGGGGATCTCCCGTTCGTTCGCGAGGTTGATCAGCCTCTTCTGGATTTCGGGAACGTCCTGGGCGGGCAGCTCGACCCCCAGATCGCCCCGGGCGACCATGAGTCCGTCCGCCACATCCAGGATGCGGTCGAGGTCCTGCAGCGCCTCGGGCTTCTCGATCTTCGCGATCACGGGAAGGTCGGACGACATCCTTCGAAGCATTTTCTTGAGGAGCTCGATGTCTCGCGCGGACCGCACGAACGATTGCGCGAGAAAATCGACGCCCGCGGCGGCCGCGAACGCGGCGTCCCGCCGGTCTTTCGGGGTGAGCGGCCCGATCGAGAGCCTCACACCCGGAAAGTTCAATCCCTTGTGGTCGCGCAGGACTCCGCCGACCTTCACGCCGCACTCCACCTTCGACCGGCGGACCTTTTCGACGACCCACTCGAGGAGGCCGTCGTCGACGAGGATCCGGTCGCCCGCCGAGACGTCCTGCGCCAGGCGGGGATACGTCGTGGAAATGTCGCCCGGCGCCGCCTCCGACGCGGGCGAGAGCGTGACCCTCTGACCCGCGCGAAGCTCCCGAGGTCCCCCGGCGAGAATGCCCGTCCGGATTTTCGGCCCCGAAAGGTCGAAGACAATCGGAATCGGCCGTCCGAGGCGCCGTTCCATTCCCCGAACGGCCTCGATGCGCCTCCGGTGGTCGGGCGGCTCGCCGTGCGAGGCGTTCAGGCGGACGATGTCGACGCCGGATTCGAGGATCGCCCTGAGAACCCGCGGCGGGTCCGTCGCGGGCCCGAGTGTCGCGATGATTTTCGTTCGACGAAAAGGGATTGCCATTTCGAGGCTCAGGCGCGTGGTTTTCGGAGCCGCGCGAGACGCGCGCGCAACGGCCTCAGCCGCGCCTTGACCCCGTGGTAAACGCGGAACGCGAGGACTTCCGCCGCCCGGGCCATCTGGCGCGGCGTGCCGATCCATCGCACTTCCCGCCGCCGGAGCCTTTCCATTTCCGCGCCGAGCTCGGCGTAGAAGGCTTCGTCGCCCCGGAAGAACATGTTCTTCAAACCGCAGAGGGACGGCTCGACGCATTGGCGCTTGAGCGTCTCGAACCGGCCCGGCCGATAGAACATCCGGCCGCCCCGCAGCATGACCTCGCGCATTTCTTCCCGCATTTTCGTGAACTTCGGGCCCCGCCAGTGGCTCTGGAACGTGCCCTCGAGCGCGTTGCCGAGAGGCTTGTACTCCGGGTTCAGGAGCATGCAGCACGGGTACAGCTCCCCGTTTCCGCGAACGGTCGCCGTGTACCAGCCGAAAAAGCACTGACCGTTGATCTCACGGAACGACGGCGCCGTCGCGAAGACTTCCCGCGGCGGCTCCGCGATCTGCTTTCGGATCTCGTCCGCCATGATGTTCCAGGCCTGGAAGGGAAAAAAGATCTGGAGCTTTCCGGCTTCGCGGTCTTCGCGCAGCACCTCCTCGAGGTACGGCCGGAGAGCCTCGCCGTCGGCTTTCTCTTCGAAGAGAAGGTCGTCGTCGATCCGCTCGAGGGGAATTTCCAGCACGGGATTGACGGCGATTCGATCCACGCCGAGCGACCTCCCGAGCCGGTACATTCGGGGCAGCTGGGAAAAATTCTTTCGATCGATCAGGAACTGAACGACGATGTTCGGGAACGCGGAGTCCCCGCGCGCCGCCAGGAGCCCCCGGATGTTCTCGAGCACCCGGTCGAAGGTCGCCTCGGGCACCTGCATCATGCGGCAGTAATCGGAGGCATCGGCCGCATTGAGCGAGAAGAGGACCTCGCGGCAGCGGTTCTCGACGAGCCGCCTCGCAAGCTCGGGCCCGAGGAGCGCGCCGTTGGTCGTCAAATTGTCCACGACCACTCCGCGCGACTGGAGGGAATCGAAAATCTCGGCGATCTGCCGGTGATAGAGGGGATCCCCTCCCCCCGAAAGGCGGACCGACTTCAATCCGCCCTCGACGAGCTCGTCGATCAACCGGCGAACGTGTTCGAGGGAAATCTGCTCCTTCGTGCGGACGTCCTGCTGGTTGCAGAAGTAGCACGCGACGTTGCAGCGATCCGTCACGTCGAGTTCGGCGTGAACGGGGCCCCTCGTCGCCGTTGCGCCGGCGATGGCCGAGATGATCTCGCGTTTTCTTTGTTCGTCGATCTCCGCCCAGCCGTGAGAGCCCGCCATCAGGCCTCCCTCGCGCGGCCGGACATTCTCTCGAGCACCGAGATCGGCGCCCTCTCCGGAACGGCCAGACGGCTTCTCGGGACGATGAAGGTCTGTTCCAGGGCGAACCGGCCGCTCAAGACCGCGTGGGCCACCGTGTCCGTGAAGACCATCCATCCGGACCCGGGCGGAAACGACGTCTCGACCTTCGGGCACGCGGCCTGATATTCCTGGTTTTCCTTGAGGAAGTGATGGAAACGAAGCATGAAGTCGTCGTAGCGAGGCCTTCGAAGGAGGAGCTGCCGCCAGCCCGAGCGCCCGAGGATTCCCGAGGAAGCCGCGTACCTCGCCGCGAGCGCTCCAAACCGTTCGCGTCCCGTGATCCACCGGCGCGGCTCGCGATCGTTCAGGTTCGCAAAGACCCGGAGGATCCTTCCGCCGCGGGTGGGCCGCGTCGGAAACGAATCGACGTGCAGCAGGTCGTTGCGCGACCGAAGCGCGAGGGGCCGTCCGGCTTCCTCGATCGGACGGAAGCTCGCGTAGTCCCTCTCGGCGCCGCCGTAGGACGGGAAGATCTCCGATAGAAATCGGCGGGAGCCTTCCGAATAACGCGACAGGACCTCCTTCAGCCGCTCGGCGGTCGCCGGATGCTTCGAAGAAAAGCCGGTCAGCCGGTTTTCGCCCGGCCGGTAGGCGATGTTCTTGTGGAAACTCGAATCGGACGCGTCGAGCGTGAGGAGAAACTTCCGGTCCTCGGAAGAGACCGCGATCGGCGATTCGGGAAAGAACAGAATCCCCCCCAGCTCGAGGGCGCGCTGGCAGCGGGCCCGGCGGACCGGATCGAGCGTTGACGGGTTCCGAATCGAGATCATGCCGTCACCTCGCCGGAAACGCGGGCAGCTCGGCCGAATGGGGTCTTGCGCCGGCGCCCGCAAACGGGGAGCCCGAGGGAGGCTCCATCCCTTCGACGACGCGATGAAACCGCCGCCGGAAAGCGGGATCTCTCGTCCAGTAGTACGAGCGGTTCGGGCACTCTCCTTTGCGCGCGCAAATCCCTTCCACGAAACAGGCCCCATCAAATTCCGAGACCTCGCCCCGGCGCGCCATGAGCTCCCGGAGCTCCGCGCGGAGGCGCTCGTAGCCCTCTCCGTTCCAGACTTCCGAAAGCGACCGCTCGTTGAGATTGCCCAGGACGGCCGTCTTTCGATCCTGAAGGACGCAGCACGGCACGACGTCTCCGTTGGCGTTGACGGTCGCGGAATACCAGCCGACGAGGCAGAACTCGTGGAGGGAAGCGGTTTCCCGCAGCTCGCGCTCCTCGCGCCCGAAAACACCCTTCCATTTCACGCCGGCCCGCCGCCAGAGGGACGCGCGCCGAAAGACCTTTCGCGTGGACTCGGCGATCCGGTCCGCGATCCGGCTTTCCCAGAAAAAGAAACCGTCGAACGAATCGAACAGGTCCCGGTCGAGGACCCCTTCGTAGAGCTCGAGCATCTCGTCGACCTCCGGGGCCGACAGCGGCACGATCGGCGTCACCGGATACAGCCCGTTGAACCAGAAGCGGTCGGCTCCCGAGTCGAGAAACACCCGGTGCATCCGAGGAATTTGCCGGAAGTTTTCGCGGTAGATCAGGAACTGCAGACGGATCATGCATCCGGCGCCCGTTTCACGCTTGATCCGCGACGCGGTTTGCACGTTCTCGATCACGCGGTCGAAATTGCGCGGAGAGGTTCGCATCATGGCGGCGTACGATTCGGCATCGCCCGTGTTGAGCGAAACCGTGATCTGGTCGCACCCGGCCGAAAATATCGCCCGAACGACCGGCTCGGTGAGGAGAACGCCGTTCGTCGTCACGTCGACGATCCGGATGCCCCGGCTGCCGAGCCCCTCGATGAGCCGAACGGCGTCCTTGCGAAAGAGCGGTTCGCCGCCCCCCGTCAACCGCACCGCCTTTACGCCGAGATCCTTCATTTCGTCGAACAGCGCGAGTAGGCGATCACCCGAAAGCTGGCGGCCACCCGCCCGGATCTCCGCCGTCGAGCAGAAGAAGCAGTCGATGTTGCAGCGGTCCTGCCAGTTGAGCTCGACCACGCCGGGGGGCGGAGCCGGCATCCCGGAGGCGATGGCCTCCAGAATGTGGTCTTTCTCCCGCGCCGTCAGGCGCTCCCAGGAATACGACATCGCGGGCAGTTTAACCCGTTATCGCCAGTGTCCCTCGACCCAGTACCAGCCACGGCGGTTGTGACGCCAGCGGCCCGCGACCCAGCGGGCTCGACGGTGCGGGCGAGCCGCCCAGTGGCCGGGGACCCACACGTACGCGTTCGCGCGCCACTCGTGGTGTCCACCGATCCAGACGTGTTCGGGCCCGGGTGCCACCCCGATGACGTCCACTTCGGCGGGCGGGGGCGCGAATCGCGCGTAGACCACGCCGCGCGGAGGCGGCGGGCAGGCGACCAGAAACGGAAAAGTCGCGACGAGGGCGGCCAGAAGAGCCGGGGTGCGAAGTCTCTTCGTCATCAAGATCCCTTCCCTCCGGGTTCCGCCGGGACCGCCCTCTCGAGGTTTCGAGCTCCCGCTAGTTCCAGCGGCCGTCCCGGTAGCGCCAGCCCCGATTGGAATGCTGCCAGGCGCCTTTTGTCCAGTGCGCATTTCGGCGGGGCGGCTTTTCCCATCGGCCTTTTTGCCAGGTGTATCCGCCGCCGCGCCAGATGTGGTGGCCGCCGACCCAAACGAAGTCGGGGCCGGGCGCCACGCCGTAGACTTCGACCTCGTCGGCCGGAGGCCCGTAGGAGGCATATCCGTAGCTCACGCAGCCCGCCAACAGCGGGATCGACGCGACCACGGCCGCGAGGAACAACCGAACACCGTGCTTCTTGCTCATCTCGAGCTCCTTCCACAGGAGAAACGAGCAATATTCGGGCCGGTTTCGACGAAGACGTCACGGCTTCTCCAGCCGCCAATTCGTGAGCACGCGGATGAAGCGGGAGCTCTGCGTTCCGGCATTCGCGATGACGAGGAACTTCCCGCCATCGGCGGTGACGTCGTAGTCCCGCCACCCGGACGGGTCCATGCCGAAGAGCGGTTTCGGCTCGCCAGCCTGCCCGTTCGCGGTGCGGAAGGGCACCGCCATCATCTGGCTGTCTTGGGAAACGTAGAAGAGCTCCGTTCCGTCCTTTCGCCAGCGAGGCATCGTGCCGCCCGCCGTCGAGACACGGATCTTTTCGCCGGGGCCGGGAAAGGGCGCGAGGTAGATCTCATAGGCTCCCGACTCGTTGGAAGCGAAAGCCAGCCACCGAGTGTCGGGAGAAAATTGCGGCTCGATTTCGTCATCGGGAGACCGGAGGAACGCAAAGGCGTTGCCCTCCCGGACCCGATAGATCCACAAGTCGCCGTGCGTTTCGGGGTTCGTGTCCGAGTACGCGATGAATCGGCCGTCCCGCGACCAATCCGACGCCGTCTGAACCCCGCTGGGAGGGCGCAGGACTACCGGAACGCCGCCGTCGAGCGGAACCCGGCACAGGCGCGGGGCGGAGCGCAGCGTGCCGGAGGCGTAAGCGAGATCCTTTTCTTGCGGAGACCACGTTGCTTGCATGATGTCGCCCGTGGCGGCGCTGAGACGCGTCAGGGCGCCCTTCGTGGCATCTCCGATCCAAAGGTCCCGAAGCCCCGTTTGGAGGTCCGTGCGACTCACGCAGACGCTGTGCCCGAACGGAGAGAGTCGCAGTTTCTGGTAATCACCCGCGCCCGCAACGACTCCGAGCGGTTGCCCTTGCCGGCCGAGCCAGAGCATCCGTGAGGAGCCCGTGCTGGCCTGGAAGGCCAGGGCGCCCGTGGAGGACGCAGAAAATCCTCCCAGACCCGTGTAGGCGTGTTGAAGAACGCCGGAGACGATGGGGCGGGGCTCGCCCGCGAGGCGGAGGCGACCGACGTCGAAAGACTGGGCCAGCAACGTACCGTCGCGGACGAAAAGGAGATCTCCCTCTCGCGCCGACCGGCCGGGCGCGAATTCGGCGCGCGAGCACTTCTGCAAAAGGGGAAAACTCCTGCCCGTCGCGGCGTCTCCGACACGAACGTAGGTCTCGCTTGCGAGCTCGCTCCGCCCAACGTAGAGGAAGTGCCGCGAGTCGGGCAGATATTTCGGCCAGCAGACGGACCATTCCCCGTCTGCCGCCCGCGCTCGAACGATCGGAACCGCCGTTCCGCCGAGGGCGGACACACGCTCGATCGCCTTGTCCAGCAGTTGCGCGAAAAGGATCTCCCCGTCGCTCCCCCAGCTGCCGGTGAAGAACGCGCCGGCGGCGTCGCAGATCGTGAGCGGGGGACCGCCCGAGGCTTCCACTTTCTTCAGTTTGCCATTGGCAAAAAATCCGAGGTAGCGGCTGTCGGGCGACCAGAAAGGGGCCGCGGCGCCGTCGGTCCCGGGCAAAGCCACGGGGGAAAAGGCGGCGATCCTGCGCACCCACAGAACGGAGCTGCCCCCGCTGTCGGGCGCCGCGAACGCCAGGAAGCGGCCGTCAGGCGACATGGCGAAATGGTTTTGGACCGGCCGGGAATTCCACGGGGTGGTCGCCGGCGGCGAGACGGAGAAAGCGACGGCGGGTGCGTCCCCGCGGCGCGGCGTCCGCCGTGCGAGGAACAGCGCGGCGCCGACCGCCGCGACCACCGCGACCACCGCGGTGAAAAGGAGAAGCCGGGAACCGCGCCGACGTCGCACCGAACGCGCCGCTTCTCCCGTCGCCGAGGTCTCGATTCCACGCAGCTGCAACGCGACGTCTCGAGCGCTTTGCCAACGCTGCTCCGGGTCCTTGGCGAGGCAGCCCCGGACGAGGGCATCGAGCGAAGCCGGCGCCAGCGGTTCAAGCTCGCGGATCGGCGAAGGCGTCGCCGTGAGAATCGCCGCGATCAGGGAAGAACGGCTCTTCCCCGTAAACGCCTTTTGACCGGTGATCATCTCGTAGAGAACCGTCCCGAGCGCGAAGATGTCGGTTCGGGCATCCGCCGGCTGCCCTTCCAGCTGTTCGGGCGCCATGTATTGCGCGGTGCCCAGAATGCGGCCTTCCTCCGTCAGCGTTTCCCGGGCCGAGTCCGTTGGTTGCTCATCCGCGACCCCGTCGGCAGCCAGGAGTTTTGCCAGCCCGAAATCGAGCAGTCTTGCGCCGCCGGAAGTCAGCATGATGTTCGCGGGCTTGACGTCCCGATGGATGACGGCATGCCGGTGGGCGTCATCGAGCGCGTCGGCAACTTCGGCGGCCACGCGAAGCGCCTGTTCGAGCGAAAGGGAACGCCTGCCGATCCGGCGCGCCAGCGTTTCCCCTTCGATGTATTCCATGACGAGGTAGTCCACTTCGTTTTCGTTCCCGACGTCATAGAGAGCACAAATCGAAGGATGGGAAAGCCGCGCGATCACGCGGGCCTCCCGCGCAAAGCGCCGGCGAGCTTCGGCGCCCGACGGCCGAGCGGGGCCAAGGACTTTGACGGCAACGATCCGGTTCAGGCGCGTGTCGCGCGCCCGATAGACTTCTCCCATCCCACCGGCACCGAGCAGGGCCAGAATCTCATAAGGTCCCAGGCGGGCGCCTGGAGACAGATTCATCGGCGACCGACGCGACCGGCCGGGGCGTGCGAGATGTCGGTCTCGGTGGACTTCTCCGCGCGAATCCTGTGAAACGTGATGCGGATCGCGCCGACGCGGATCTCGTCGTCGTCTTCGACCGGCGCGCGACCCTTCAAGGGCCGTCCACGCAGGCTCGTCCCGTTCTTGCTGTCGAGGTCCTCCACGGTCGCGTCCGATGCGGAAAAAACGATTCTTGCGTGGCGGCGCGACAGCGTCGGCGAGTCCAGAAAGACGTCCGCACGCGGGTCGCGCCCGATGACGATCTCCCCGGCCGGAAAAATCATCTCCCGCGCTCCGTCAATGACGAGCCGGAAAACGGGAGCCGCGTTTCGCGGCGGCGCCGTCAGATCGTCCCCGGCAGGTCCGCAGAAGGCGTAGCCGAAAGCATGGACGGTCCGAATCCAGCGAGGATGGCGGGCATCGTCGCCGGTTGCCCGGCGAATCTCCGCCACGAGATTGGCCAGATTCGTCTCCGAAACATAGGTTGCCGGCCACAGACGATCCTGGAGGTCGCTCTTGGAAAAGGCTCGGGGCCTTTCCTCCAGCAGCAGCCTCAACAGAGTGAATGCGCGCGGGGAAAGCGGTACGGGGGATGTGCCCCGCGCCAACTCCCGGCTCTCTGTATCGAACGAAAAAACTCCGAATTGAAAGCGCATCGGTCGTTGAAATTCCAGAAAACCCTGAAGAATTCCTGAAGACAGGGTCTTGCTTTTCGGCGATGGTGATTATCGCACACTGGAATGGGCCGGTTGTGCGATCGGAGGAAGAACAATGGACATCAAGACTCGGTTCGGCGGTTCTGGATGGGCGGTCTGCGCGGCGGTCCTCGCGACGATCTCGATCGGTTCCGTCGCCGTGGCGCAGGACGGAGCCACCTCGGCCTCTCCGTGCTCGAATGCGACTCTCCAGGGAGGCTACGGATTTACGATTCAAGGCTCGCAGACCGTGGGAGGCCCGCTCGCCGGCCCGGTCGCGGGAGCCGCCATCAGTTTTTTCGACGGCCAGGGAGGATTTACGCAGCACGACGCCGTCATGCACAACGGCACCCTCGTGAGCGGGTTCGAATCGGGGAGCTATCTCGTCGATTCCGACTGCAGCGGGCAATTCACGTTTCTCAACGCCGCGGGCGTACCGATTCGCACGGGGTTCGTGATCGACGACGGCGGCAAGGAGATCCGGACCGTCGTTCTGAACCCGGGCACCACGATCTCGAGCATCGGGCGCAAGCAGTAGGCATCGAAACGACTCGAAGGCGGGAGGGGCGGCGGCTACGGCTTTTCCGCCTCGCCCGTCATCGGGACGAAGCGCACCGGGAGCACGGACTTCTCCGTAACGGTCCCGTCGGCCGCCTTCGAGAAGACCTTCAGCTCCTGGTAGAAATCGCCCACGGGAATCACCATGCGCCCGTTCGGGGCGAGCTGGGCGAGAAGCGGCTCGGGGATCTTTCGCGGCGCCGCCGTCACGATGATGGCGTCGAAAGGAGCGGCTTCCGGCCAGCCGCGGTATCCGTCGCCGACCCGGAAGTCGATGTTCTCGCAATGCAGGGCCCGGAGCTTTTCCTGCGCCTTGCGCGCGATCTCGGGAAGGATCTCGATCGAGTACACGCGGCTTGCAAGCCTCGAGAGAATCGCGGATTCGTATCCCGAGCCCGTGCCGATTTCCAGCACGCGATCCGACGGCTGAATGTCGAGAAGCTCGGTCATCAGGGCGGCGACGTAAGGCTGCGTGACGGTCTGCCCGTCTCCGATCGGAAGCGGGTGGTCCGCGTACGCCTCCGAGCGGTACCGGGCGTCGACGAACGTCTCGCGCGGAATTTCCTTCATCGCGGCGAGGATCCGCGGATCGCGGACTCCCCGGGCGGCGATCTGAGTGTTCACCATCCGGTCCCGCGCCTGGGTCTCAGGGTCGTCCGGCACTTTTTTCCCCCCGCCGCAGCCCGCTTCGATCAACGCCGCCAGGAGCAGCGCCACGCCGCGACGCTTCGTCATGGCGCCCGGAACACGACCTGACCCGCGACCACGGTCATCAAAACGCGGCTCCCGGGAATCTCGGACGGCGGGCAAGCCGTCACGTCGCGATCGAGAATGGTCAGGTCGGCATCGCCGTTCGGGGCGATCCGGCCTCGCGTGGCTTCCGAAAAACTCGCAAAGGCGGCGTCCCGCGTGTACAGGGCGACGGCTTCGGCAGGGGTCAGGTCCTCCCCGGGCCGCCATCCGCCGGTCGGCTTGCCGTTCAGATCCTCCCGAGCGATCGCGGCGTAGATTCCCAGAAGGGGCCTGTTCGACTCCCACGGGAAATCGCTTCCGCCGCAAAGCCTCGCTCCGGCGGTCTTCAGCGAGCGCCACGCGTACGATTCCCCGATCCGGCGCGAAGACAACCGCTGCCCCGCCCACGACATGTCGGAGGTCGCAAAGCTCGGCTGGATCGAGGCGATCACTCCCAGCGCCGCGAATCTCTTCCGGTCCGTCTCGTCGACGACCTGAGCATGCTCGATCCGGGGGCGGGCATCGCGGGGATGGACCGCCGCCTCCGCCTTTTCAATGGCGTCGAGGGCGGCGCGGTTCGCCCGGTCGCCGATCGCGTGGATCCAAGGCTGAAAGCCGGCGCGAAAACATTTCTCGACGATGCTCTCCATGCGCGAGGGCTCGGTGAGAAAGAAGCCGCGGTTCCCGGGATCGTCCGAGTAGTCTTCCAGGAGCGCGGCGCCGCGGCTCCCGAGCGCTCCGTCGGCGTAGATCTTGACCGCCCGGATCGTCAGGAGCCCCTCGGAAACCCGCCCCGCGGCGAGAATCGAATCGAGCTTCGGGTCGCGCCCGCCGACGGTCGCATAGACGCGAATCGGCAACTCGCCCCTCCGCGCCATGTCGCGCAGAACCGGAAGGTAGGTGTCGTCGTACCCGGGCGAATCGCCCGAAGCGTCACCGATGCCCGTGAGGCCCGCCTCGGCGCAGGCGGCGAGCGCGAGCCGAAAACGACGCACGATCTCCTCCCGTGTCGGGGGAGGCTCCGCCCGGGCCAGCAGATCGGCGGCGTTGTCGAGGAAGACGCCGGAGGGAGTCCCGTCGGGGCGGCGAACGATTTTTCCGCCTTCCGGCTCGCGGGTGTCCTTCGTGATCCCGGCCCTCCGCATGGCCTCCGAGCTCACCCACACCGCATGCCCGTCGATTCGCTTCGCGACGACCGGCCGGGAAGGAAACTCGGCGTCGAGGATCTTCGCGTCGGGAAACGCTTTCCCGGCCCAGTTGTTCTGGTTCCATCCGTACGCGCGGATCCATTCCCCGGTGGCGGAACGGGCCGCCGCCGCGCGGATCCGCGTGACGCACTCCTGCGGCGAGCCGGCGGTTTTCAGGTCCGCCATCTCGAGAAGCTCACCGAGCTCCCACGTATGTCCATGCGAATCCACGAACCCGGGAAAGGCATAGCCTCCCCTTCCGTCGAGGATCGCGGCGTCGGGCCAGCGGTGTCTCGCCTCGGATTCCGGCCCCGAGAACTCGATCCGGCCTCCCGCGATCGCGAGGGCGCCCGCCCGCGCCGGCTCACCGGGAGACGCGACGATTTTCACGTTCGTCAGGAGGGTCTCGCTGCGCGCCGTCGCGGAAAAGGCGGCGAGCACGAGGCAGAACGTCAAGAGTCTCATCCCGCCGAATCTATCCCTCGGGAAGGCCGCGATCAACAGAGTCCGCAAGGGGCACGCAACCCGAGCCCGCGAAAACCGGCCGAGAGCGTCCCTTCTCTCAGGGCCGTCCCGGCGCGGACTTCTTTTTCTTCGAACGTTTCGACCCGGCGGAACCGTTCAGCGCGACCGCCCGGCGAACGAGCTCCTGGAAGGCGGGCCCGTCCACTTCTTCCCCCTCGTGGATGTCGATGGCGCGGCGCGCGTTGCCGTCGAGACTCGCGTTGAAGAGACGCGCCGGATCCTTCAAGGACGCGCCCTTGTGAAAGGTGAGCTTCACGACCTGTTTGTAGGATTCGCCCGTGCAGATGATTCCGTCGTGCGACCAGACGGGAGTGCCCATCCACTTCCACTCCTCGACGA
>JBOGJO010000200.1:0-16102 GCA_050747885.1 Thermoanaerobaculia bacterium | reverse complement strand
GGGCAAGGGAGGTCCTGAAGACCCTTCCATCCCTGGAGGATTAGATGCCCCCCTCGATTCTTCCCACGAATGGACGGCGGCCGATCGAGATTCGGGGTCGGGTCGGGCCGAGTTGAAACCCCGCAGGCGGTTCCACGTAACACCTTCAATGTTGAATCGAACAATTCAGCTTCTGCTGTTCGCGGGTCTGGTGACGAGCTCATCATGGGCGGCCGACGATCCCTTCGTCGGCAAGTGGAAAGTGAACGCGTCCCGGAGCACGCTGACCGACGAGTTCAAGGTCGAGGCCTCCGGCCCGAACACCATCAAGCTCACGTTTACCGGTGTCCCCGGCGAAACCGAGACCATCGTGGCGAATGGGACTGCCCAGCCGGGCCTGGGGGGAACCCTGCTGTCCGTCACCGTGAAGGGGCCCAATACCTGGGAGGTCGTCCGCAAGATGAAGGGCCGCACGCTCCTCCGCGCGATTTGGACGCTTTCCGAAGACGGCAAGATGCTGAACGACGCCTTTACGCAATATTTGCCCGACGGTACGACGTTGTTCTCGGAGCCTTTGCCGGACGGCTCGACACTGTTCCTGCCCTATGTGTACGAGCGGACGGCGGGGAATTCCGGTCTGCTCGGGACATGGGACAGCGAGAGCGCGAGAGTGTCGGCGAGGCTCGAGCTCCGGATCCAGCGTGCCGAAGACGACGGCCTGTCCTTCAAACGTTCCGATGAAGAGACGGCCAGGAAAATCGAGCTCGATGGCAACGACCATCCGGGCCTCGGGGGGAGTGAGGGCGCTGCCTATTCAGGCCGCCGCGTGAACGAGCGCATTCTGGAAATCACCGACAAAATCAAGGGCAACATTTCGGGCACGCGGCGGATCGAGCTTTCTCCCGATCTCAAGACCTTGACGATGACCGAGCGCCTGGCGAATCAAAGCAAACCCAAGAGCGTTCTGGTGTTTGACCGGGAATAGGCGCGCGAGGCTACGGGCTCAAAGTTGCGGCGTGAGCCCGTCGACGGTCACCTCGAGATACTCGTTTTTGCTGTAGAGCCCGACGACGGATTCGACGATCTCGGTCACGGCCGCGACCGACTTGCCTTCCCAGATACAGACACCGGTGCTGTGATCCTTGGTGGCTGCATGAATGGGAAGCTTGACGCCGGCCGGAAGGCCCTGCTCGATTGCCCTGTCCTCTGCCGCTTGAAATCCCTTGGGGTCATGAATCCTGTGGATGACGACGACGAACATGGTGCGACACCTCCGTACGTTGTGCGTTTTGCCAGAATTCAGGTGCGACGATCTCACAGAAGTCGGAAGGCATCAAGGAGGATGTGCCATATCCCTGGTTTTTCCTGGTTCCCCATTTTCATCGCAGAACCCCGAAAAGGGGAACACGGATAAACTTCGCGACAGCGACGGATTCCGGGACGACTCGGGACGGGCAGTCTTCGGTGCTGAGCTCCTTCATGGCGCTCAGGATTTTGATGGCTCGATCCCGTTGCGTTCCACCGTTTCCTTCTCGAATTGCGTCAGTCTTTCGAGAAAGGCCATGGCTTCACTCAAGCTTCGTCCGGCAAGCGCGTCCAGGATGGGTCGCGCCAGGGGCAAGCGCCGAGCCCGGGCCCCGAACCGCAGGGACGCCCACGCGAGCAGCAGGGTGATGGCGACACCCACGGAGAGATCGATCGCCAGCCAGTCGCCGCGAAACAGGACGTAGCCGTCAATACCGAGGATGCCCTTGAACGTCACGATCGCGAAAGGAATCCAGAGGACCGGCCAAAGGAGAAACGCCCACTTGATGGTGGCGAGCCGCAGGACCCTCACTTTCGCGAGCTTGCGCTGAATCGCGACGACGGGCTGGCCGTAATCGACGGCCTTTAGCTCGCCCATCTGATAGCCGCAGGAAGCGATGGAAAAAATCGCGAAAAGATCGAGCACCGCGGCTGGAAGGAGGTACCGCGGGTCGGAAAAGTGATCCGAGATGAAGATTCCGAGCAGGATTACCGCGGGAATGCTCATCAGCTGCTCGAAGAGAATGCCCCGAAACGCCCATTTCAAACTGGAGTCGGCCTTCCCCACCCGGGACTCGCGCAGGACCCGCTCGTTGAGGCGGATGTTCGCGTCGAGCTTCCTGCCGTATTCGGCCCACTGGCTCTTCAGATCGTCGAGTTCCATGAAGCCTTCCTCCTGTTCTCAATCGCGGCGCGCGCGATCGAAGTGTCTCCGAAGTTGTTCCTTGATTCTTCCCACCCGGGTTCCGACGTTCGAGCTCGAAATTCCGAGAATCTCGCCGATGGTTTCGTGGCTGTTTCCGTCCAGATAGAGAATGACGAGGGCGCGATTGAGCTCATCGAGCTCGCGGTTGATGAACTCGTGGAGCCGGCGCAGGTCGCCCGGCGATTCTTCCAGAGCACGCTCGGGAGCCGCGACCTCGAAGACCGATTCTTCAATGGGGGTCATTCTCGAAGTCCGTCGGCGCTCACTTCGCGAGAACGAGATGGCCACGTTCATGGCGATCCTGTACATCCAGGTCGAAAACCGCGAGCGGCCTTCGTCGAACCGCCCGAAGGAGCGCCAGAGCTCGGTCACGATTTGTTGGGACAGGTCGCGCCGGTTCTCCGCGTCTCGACAAAAGGCGTTGGCCACCTTGTAGAGGATCTTCTTGTGGAGCTCCAGCCGGGCCAGGAACTGCTCTTGTTGTGGGAGTCCGGTCATTCGAATCTCCGTTCGGTACGTTATTCGCGAAACTCGGGGGAAATCACAAAAGGCCCCGACGGCGTCATTTTGGCTCGGCTTGCGTTCCGCGGGCCCGGTTCGTTTCCCGTATGATCGTTCGAGACTGGGAGGGGAAAATGAAGACGCTGATTGCCGTGCTTGTCGGAATGCTGGTCGTCCCGTCTCTCATGGCGGAGACGGCGCAGAGCCTCGCCGGGAATTGGAAGGGAACGCTCGTTTACCCTCACGGTCCGACGCTGGACGCCTGGGCGGCCTTTTCCGAGGCGAGTGACGACTCCTGGACGGGAACGTTCGCCGTGCCGGGCGAAGGGGCAACGGAGGCCGGGGTTCGCAACATTTCCGTCGTCGGCCGACAGGTCGCCTTCGAGGTCGCGATGCCTCACGGCCGCCTGCTGTTTCGGGGCGAGCTGTCCGAGGACGGCGAGCGCCTGCAGGGCACGGGGATCGACCCGCGTCGGTCTTCCACGATCTCCCTCGAGCGCGTCCGTTCCGAGCCTCGCGCAAGCGCCGCGAAGCCCGGGGACACGGACCGAACGCTCTTTACGGCGCTCGAGAAAGAATGGCGCGAATCGATCGAAAAACGCGATCCGAAGGCGCTCGGGGCGCTGCTCTCTCCGGAATTCGAAGCGCTGGCCGCAACCGAGGGGCGGGGCTTCGAATCGACGCCGAGGGCGGCCGTTCTGGAAGCGGCAAAGGGGGGGACGGCGCGCTTCCCGTGCTCCGACGGATGGATCGACGTCCGGCGTTTCGACGACGTCGCGATCGTCTCGACGCTCTGCCCGGCCGGCACGTTCACGGACATATGGCGGCTCGACAGGCGGAAATGGAAGGTTCTCGCACGCTGCTCGGGCGCGGCCGGCGAGCCCCGTTCGGAGGGAAAGCCCTGAAGTGCAGAAGAAAGGTCTGACCCTGCGGCAATAGGCGGGCGGGGCGCGGAGCAGGACCTTTCGGCCGTTCCGCGCCCCATCACTTTGGTGAGAAGATTTGGAGAGGCGCGAGGGTTTTCCCCTCGTCCATGAGAACGACTCGAACCCCGGTTTTATTTCATCCTTTCTTCGGGACGATGCTTCTTTTCGGGCGCGAGCTCTCCGCGAAAGATCGTGACCGCGGTCCCTCGAAGGAACACGCGGTCCCCGTGTCCGATCCGGACGCCGAGCCGGCCTCCTCGGGCAGAGAGCTGGGCGGCCAGAAACTCGTTCTTTCCGAGACGTTGAGCCCAGAACGGGCCCAGGCAGCAGTGGGTCGATCCCGTCACCGGGTCCTCGTCGATGCCGGGTTGTGTTCCGCGACCGCCGGCACCGGCGAATAGACCGGCTCGCACCAGGAGCGGTATCGGGGAGCGACGCCACGGACGACATCGAAGAACGTCTTGCGAATCTGCGCCGTGATCGGTCCCGGCCTTCCGGTCCCGATCGGGCGATGATCGATGCGCGTGACCGGAATGATCTCCACGCCGGTTCCGGCCAGAAAGACCTCCTCGGCAAGGAACAATTCGGTTCGGTCGACCGTGCGCTCGACGACGACGCGGCCGAGCTCCCGCTCGACGAGAGCGACGACGGTGCGCCTCGTGATTCCTTCCAGGACGCTGTCGGTCGTCCGGGGGGTGATCACTTCGCCGCGCCGAACGAGGAAAATGTTCGAAACGGTGGCCTCGCTGACCTTGCCCTGCGTGTCGAGAAGGATCGCGTCGTCGAAGCCGGCGTTCTGGGCGTCGGTCTTCGCGAGGGCGGAGTTTGCGTAGCCGCCGGTGATTTTTCCTCTCGGCGGGATCACGTTGTCGTCGATCCGTCTCCAGGAGGAGACCGTCAGGTGCGCCCCGCCCTCCCGGTCGAGATACTTGCCGAACGGAAACGCCACGATCGAGACGGAGCTTTTCAGCCCGTGCAGCCGCACGCCAATGGTCTCCTCCGAGAGGAACGCGAGCGGCCGGATGTAACAGTCTTCCTGGAGCCCCTCCGCGCGGAGCAGCTCGGCCAGCCGAATCGTGAGCTCTCCCGCGGAAAACGGGATTTCCATCGCGAGCAGGCGCGTGGATTCCAGGAAACGCACGAAATGGTCGTGGGGGCGAAAGACGAACAGCTCCTGCTCCGCGTCGTTCCAGTATGCCCGGACTCCCGCGAAGCAGCCTGTGCCGTAATTGAGAGCGTGCGTCAGCAGGCCGACCTTCGCCTCGGAGTAGGGCACGATCCTTCCGTCAAAGAACGCGAACTTCGGGAGCGCCATCCGTCACCTCCATTTGGAGTCCAATCAGTCCAATACTGAGTATTATGGCTGAAATCCGTCGGGTAAGCGATACCATTTCTGCTGCCAATTCAGTATAATTGGACTTCGATGCCGCACGCCGATCTGTGGGAGTTCGTCTCGAAGCTCGGGAGCTGGCAATCCCGCCCGGGCCCGACGTACCGCAAGCTCGCCGAGGCGATTCGCGAAGAAGTCTCCTCCGGAAATCTCCCGCTCGGCGCGAGCATTCCCGCCGAACGCAAGCTTGCCGAGGCGCTTTCCGTGTCCCGGACGACGGTCGTCGGCGCATACGAAGCCCTTCGGGCGGACGGATGGATCGAGAGCGTCCAGGGGAGCGGGACTCGCATTTCCCGATCCGACCTTCCCCCAACGGGTACCTCGCGGCGCGATCCCGACTCGAACCGGCGCCACACGGCGTTCCGCGGGCTCATCGAATCGAACCCCTCCACGATCTCTTTTCTCGGGTTGCACCTGCCCGCCATCTCGCCGGAGTTCGAGGACGCGTTCCGGGAGACGGCGCGCGACCTGAAGTCGCTGCTGCGCCACCATGGCTACACGGGCCTGGGCCTTCCGGCGCTTCACGAGGCGATCGCCTCGCACATTTCCGATTCCGGCCTTCCGACGAAGGCCGAGGAGATCCTCGTGACGCACGGGGCTCAGCAGGCGATCGGGCTCGCGGCATCAGTCCTTCTGCGGCCCGGAGACGCCGTCGCGCTCGAGGATCCGACCTACCTCGGAGCGATCGACGTGTTCGCGTCGGCCGGCGCGCGCCTGATCCCGATTCCGGTCGGCGAGGAGGGAGTTCGCCCGGACCGCCTGTCCGAAGCGCTCGCGCGCGAGAATCCGCGCCTGGTCTACCTCATGCCGACGTTTCAAAACCCGGTGGGAACGGTCCTTTCCCCGGACGCGCGAAGGGAAGTCGCCCGGATCGCGGACCAGCACGGCACGACGATCCTCGAAGACGGAACCCTGGAGGACCTGTCCTTCGGACGGAGGCCTCCTCCGCCCCTGGCGGCATTCTCGCGCAGCGGCCGCGTGATCTCCGTGGGCTCTTTGTCGAAGCTCATCTGGGGGGGGCTGCGCGTCGGATGGCTCCGGGCGCCGGAAGCCCTGCTGGCGCCGCTCGCGAACCTGAAAGTGATGGGAGACCTGGGCAATTCGGCGATCTCGCAGGCCGTCGCCGTGCGCCTGCTTCGCCGGGCTCGGGGGATCCGGGAGCGACGCCGCGAGCAGATTCAGGAGAGGTTCGACCTGCTCGCCGCCGAGTTGTCCGCCCAGCTTCCCGGCTGGGTCTGGAAGAGGCCTCTCGGAGGCCTTTCCCTCTGGGTTCATCTCCCGCACGGCGATGCCGAAGACTTCGCGCCGCTTGCCCTGAGGCACGGCGTCGCGATCCTTCCCGGCTCGACGTGCTCGCCGACCGGACGCTTCTCGGAGTACCTCCGGCTCCCGTTTTGTCTCGAGCCCCAGCAGATCCGCGACGGCGTTCGGCGTCTTGCGCGCGCGTGGCGCGCCTACGAGCCGGCGCCGAAGGCCTCCCGGGCGGGCCTCCACGTCGTCGTGTGATATCTTCGGCCCCTTCGCGATCTTTGACTTCTTCGGTGCCCTGCCCCCGAATTTCCGGGGGAGGGTGAAAAGGGAAGCGGGTGAAAAACCCGCACGGCTCCCGCCACTGTAACCGGGGACGCACGCGCCAGATCCACTGAACGCCGGGATGCAAGTTCCGCGTTTGGGAAGGGGCCCGATGCGGCCGATCCGGAAGTCAGGAGACCTGCCGAAGAAAAGTTGCGAGGTTTCGTCGAGCGGGAGGCTTCGATGGACGCAATTCTTCCCTCTTCCGTCCGGTTGCCCGGGGCTTTTTTCGCGATTTGTGTGGGATTCTTCCTGGCCGCAAGCGCGGGAGCGCAGGTTCCCCCGGTCTCGGAAAACGTCGTGGTTTCCGGCTCCCTGGCGCCGGAGACCGAGCCCAACGTCTCGTCGTCGGTCACGGTCATTTCACGCGCTCAGATCGAGAAGAGCGGCAAGACCGACGTCCTCGAGCTTCTGCGCGAGGTCCCCGGTGTCGATGTCGTTGAGAGCGGAGACGCCGGAAAGGTGACGAGCGTTTTTCTTCGAGGAACGAATTCGACGCAGACTCTCGTCCTGATCGACGGCGTGCGCGTCAACAGCCCGTATTTCTCCGGCTACGATTTCTCGGCGCTGTCGACGCAGAACATCGAGAGAATCGAGGTCGTGCGCGGGCCCTTCTCGGCCCTGTACGGCTCGGACGCGATCGGGGGAGTGATCTCCATCCTTCGCCGCGAGCCCTCCGCCGAACCGAGCGCCCGGGCGAGCGTTGCCGCGGGGAACCGCTCCTCCCACGAGGAGACGTTGTTTGCCTCGGCCCGGGCCGGCTCCTTCGGGTTCACGCTTTCGGGTCGGGACGCCCACGACGCGGGTGAGGCCCAGACGGTGGGCGGGACGCGCGTGGACAACGACGGCTGGAGCGACCGAAACGGGTCTGCCGCGGTCCAGTGGGCGCCTTCCCCGGCAATCCACGCCGGCCTCGAAGTCGAGCGGATGTTCGCGCGAAGCGAGATTCCTTCCGACTCGGGGGTCGCGACGCCTCGCCGTTTCACCGATTTCGCCCAGACCACATGGACCCTTCCCGTGCGGGCCGCGATTTCGGAGAGCAACTCGTTCTTCGGCTCGCTCTCGGACGTCGAGCTGCGCCCGACCGCCGTGGATCCGGACGACTCCTCCGGCTTCTTCCAGAGCGAGACGCACTCGCGCATTCTCGGCGCCCGCGCGGCGGACACGTGGAAATCGTCGGAATCCAACGCGCTCTCCGGTTCCGCCTCGTACGAACGGTCCACCGTCGACTCCAGCGGCGCGTTCGGGCCGATCCTTCAGGACCGGCGGACGGCGATCTGGGGAGTGGGGGTCGAGGATTCGGCGGCGTTTTTGGGAGGACGGCTTCGCGCGGTGGCCGGGGTTCGGTTCGACCGGCACTCGGTATTCGGACCGTCGACGAATCCCCGCGTGTCTTTCATCGGGGCCCTGGGCGGGGGAATCTCAATCCGGGCGTCGTACGGAACGGCCTTCCGCGCTCCTTCGATCGGCGAGCTCTACTATCCGTTCTTCGGCAACCCGAAACTCGACCCGGAGCGCTCTCGAAGCTATGAGATCGGAGCGAACCGGACCGTCGGAGCGTTTCAGCTCGATCTCGCCATCTTCCGCAACGACATCCGCGACCTGATCCAGTACGACCCCGTCCGGCAGACGAATGCGAATGTGGGGCGTGCGCAAACCGAGGGAGCGGAAGCTTCGGCTTCGTTCCCGATCTCGGGGGCCCTCCAGGGGCGCCTTTCGTACACGTACCTGCGCGCGATCGACCGCGAAACCGGCGAGCCCCTGGCCCGGCGGCCGCGCCACCGGGGCTCGATCGACCTCGTCTGGAGCCCGGGCGCCTGGACGGCGTCCGCAACGGCTCTGTACGTCGGAACTCGGCCCGACTTCCAGTCGGTGTTTCCGTTTGGAACCGTCCAGGACCCTTCGTATCTGCGTTTCGACGCGTTCGTGCGGTACCGTTTCGAAAACAACGTCGGCCCCTTCCTGCGCCTCGAGAATCTGACCGACCGGCGCTACTCGGAGGCGAGCGGCTTTCCCGCGGCCGGACGGAGGATTCTCGGAGGGCTCGCCGTAGCCTTCTCGCCGTAGAATTGCGTGCATGCCCCGCATCACGAAGGTCTACACGCGCACCGGCGACGACGGAACGACGGGTCTCGGGGGAGGGCAGAGAGTTCCCAAAGAGTCGCTCCGCATCGAGGCTTTCGGCACGGTTGACGAGTTGAGCTCGCAGATCGGCGTGGCGATCGCCTCGGGGCTGGACCCCGATCTTTCCCGGCGCCTTTCGGAGATTCAGAACGACCTGTTTCACGTCGGGTCCGACCTTTGCGCTCTCGAGTCGGATAAAGCAAAACGGCCCGTGCCCGTGATCGGGCAGCGCCACATCGACGCCCTCGAACGCGGCATGGATGAGATGTCGGAAGCGCTCGCGCCGCTGGAGAACTTCGTTCTTCCGGGAGGGACTCCGGGCGCGGCGCAGCTGCACGTCGCGCGAACCGTGTGCCGCCGCGCCGAGCGCGGGGTCATCCGCCTCGCCCGGCAAGAGCCGGTGGGTCCCCATGTCGTGGCTTACCTCAACCGGCTCTCCGACGCCCTTTTTGTGATGGCCCGCTACGAGAACCACCGGCGCGCGGCGCCCGACACGCTCTGGAACAGCCGGGTGTAAGATCCCCAAAGATTTTTTGAGGTGAACGATGAAAATTCTACGGTTTTCGCTGATCTCAGCGGGTGTCCTGCTTTTTGCCCTCGCCTCTGCGGCTGCGGCCGCGGAGGAAACGCCGCCCCCTCCGGCCCCGCCGGCGAGCTCGGCTGAGCCTGCGCCCGCCGCGCTGTCGGACGCTCAACAGATGTTGAAGCTCAAGGAAGCCGGATACAGCGAAGAATTTCTTCTCAACAAGATTCACCGGGAGAAGCGCGCGTATTCGCTTTCGACCGACGATCTCGTCCTGCTGCGCAAGGCCGGGCTCTCGGAGACCGTGATCGACGCGATGCTGCGGTCCGGTTCTCCGGCGCCATCCGGAGGAGCTCCAGCCGCGGCTCCGGTGTCGGAGCCGGGCATCGTTCCGGCGGTCTCGACGTCTTCGACGCCGGCGGCCGCGCCGAGCCCCGATGCGGCCGCCGCTTCCGCTCCGGCCAGGGCGGCTCCCGCGAGTTCGGCGGCTCCGGCCGCAAGCCCGGCGCCCGCATCGGCCGACCTGGAAGCTGATCTCGGCGCGGCGGGCCAGAGCTTCGACGGGCTCGTCCGTCAAAAACACGGCTTCCTCGGCATCGGAGGCTCGAAGAAGAAGGCGGTCGGAAAGCTCGTCGTGGACAAGGAACAGGTCCACTGGTACCAGTCGGTCGATCCGGAAGACAACTTCTCGATGTTTACGAAGAACATCAAGGAAATGTGGCTCGCCTGTGCGCCGCGCGCGGGCGAGAACCTTTGCCTCGAGCTCTGCTTCAAGACGTACTCGGGCGACGAGTGGTGCTTCCGCGACACCGGATGGGAAAACGGCACGAACCGGCAGATCACGGCCGTGTTCGATTACTTTCAGAAGGCTTTTCCCGCGACGTTCTTCTCGAAACGGGAAAAGAAATCGTTCTGACGCCGGAGGAAGACATGGAAGATCCGTCGAGAAAGGATTCGGTCGCGGAAGAGTTGAGGCTCCTGGGCGAATCGCTGTTCGCGCTGGGCCGCACGGCATTCGAGAAGAGCCGCCTCTTTTCGATCGACGCAATGCGCAAAGCCCGTTCGTCCGTCGAGAAGGCGCGCGAGGAGCTGGAGAAGTCGGGGAAAGGCTAGCCGGAGGAAGATCCCTCGGCGCGCACTCGCCGAGCTCCTCGGGACGAGGTCTTCGCCCTCACGAGAGTGAGTGCGGCACGCTCACTTCTTGAAGGACTTGCGCACGAGCGCGATCACCTGGGCGCTGGAGCGCTCGACTTCGCTCTGGATGTGCGCGGTTTCTTTTTCCATCTCGCCGGCGAATGCCGCGTCGGAAATCGACGTGAGGTTGATGCCGACGTTCAGGAGCGCGCCTTCGGCCGCGGCCGCGAGCAGGAGGGCCGCCACCCCGGCGTCGGAGGACGCGTTGGGATTGCCCTTTTCGACCACGAGCGCAATCCTCGACAGGATCCCCGCCGCGACCAACGCGGTCTCCATCGGAACTTCCGTCGCCCGCCGAGCCGCGGCGGCCATTGCACGCGTTCGGGCTTCCTGCTCGCCTTCCGTTTCCTTCGGAAGCCTCCGCGCGGCGACCATGCCGTCATAGGCCTCGGCATCCTCCTGCATCAACTCCAAAAGACGGCTTGACGCGTGGCCCGCTTCCGCGGCGATCGGGGCAAGGTCGGGCTCCGCGTCGCGATATTTCTCCCGTGAGAGCGTGAGAGCGATCACCATCGACACGAGCGACGCGCCGATCGCTCCGGCGGCGGCCGACGCCGTGCCCCCGCCGGGTGTCGGGTCGGCGGACGCCAGAGCCGCGCAAAATTCGGCGACCGATTGCGATTCAAAACTCATGAACGATTCCTTTCACGACCGTGCGCGAAACCAGGGAGATTCCCCAATGATAAATGAGGTGGCGGTAATCGGGCGCTTCGAGGAGCGCGAAATCGGCCGACTTGCCCACCTCGATCGAGCCGCGGTCGGCGGCTTTTCCGAGCGAGGCCGCGCCGTTGAGGGTGATGGCCGTGAGGGTTTCCTCGACGGTCATTCCGGAGTCGAGGCACGCATGGGCCGCGACCGCGGGCAGCGACTCCGTGTTGCAGGATCCCGGGTTGGCGTCGGTCGCGACGGCGACCGGAACACCGCCTTCGACGAGCGCCCGCGCGGGAGCCCTTCGCGACTTGAGCCACCAGGCGGTTCCCGGAAGCAGCGTCGCGACGGTCCCCGAGGCTCGAAGGGCTTCGATTTCGCGATCGCCGATGAACAGAAGATGGTCGGCGGACACGGCCGACAACTCCGCCGCGAGCCGGGCGCCGCCCGACCGTTCGAGCTCGTCGGCATGGATGCGCGGGGCCAGGCCGGAACGCGCGCCGGCGGAGAGGATTTCACGGGACTCCTCGACGGTGAAGTAGCCGGTTTCGCAGAAAACGTCGCAGAATTCCGCGAGCCGTCCTCGCGCCACGCGCGGAATGATCTCTTCGACGATGCGGCGAATCCATTCCCGGCGGTTCGAGCGAAACTCCGGGGGGATGTCGTGCGCGGCGAGGAGCGTCGGAACGATTCGGACGGGCGAAGCCGGACGAAGGTCGCGCAGCAGCTCGAGGGCTCGGACCTCCCCTTCGACGTCGAGCGCGTACCCCGACTTGCATTCCGCCGTCGTGGTGCCGCTGCGCGACATCCGGTTGAGCCGGCCGAGCGTTGCGCTCGAAAGCGCCGCCGGATCCGCCCGGCGCGTGGCGTCGACCGTCGCCAGAATGCCGCCACCGGCCGCGGCGATGGCCTCGTAGGAATCCCCGGCCAGCCGGCGGGCAAACTCCGACGCCCGGTCGCCGGCCCAGACGGGGTGCGTATGGGCGTCGACGAACCCGGGAAGCAAAGTCCTTCCGGCGCCGTCGATCTCGCGGTCGGCCCGCGGGAATCGACGCGCCGCGCACTCGGATTCGGTACCGACGAACGAGATTCGTCCGGCCTCGCAGCGGACGGCCGCGCCCGAGAGGACGAGGATCTCTCCCTGGCCGCGGCCTGCGGCGGCGCGGTGGCCCCGCGGCGTCGCGAGGCAGGCGAGATTCCGGATTTCGAGGGTCTCGGGAGGATTCGCCGCCGGCTCAGCCGGCATTGTTCGCGAAGCGCGGCGAGGCGCGAGCGAGGTCAGCCGCGGCCGCCTCGCTCGGGGGATCGCCGCGCCGGCTCCTACCCGGCATTCGTGTCCTGCGGGCGCACGAGATAGGAGACCGACGAAATCTTCTCGTCTTCTTCTTCGTCGAAATCCAGGACCGTCTGGAACATCTCGATCATCGACCGCAGCTTGAGCCGGAAATTCGCGCGCTGGAGCTTCAGGTCGCGGATCGCTTTCTCGACCCGGGCGGACTGCTGAAGCGCTTCGGTCGTCAGCTGCTGGCCGGCGAGCTCGGCCTGGCGCACCACGAGATCCGCCTCGCGCCGCGCGTTGGACTTCATTTCTTCGGAGATTCGCTGCGCGGAAAGGAGGGTCTCCTTGAGGATTCTTTCGCGGTCGCGGTGCTCCAGGTTCTCCTCCTCGAGCCGCCGGAGTCGGGTTTCGAGCTCCGAATTCTCACGGACGAGAGATTGAAAGTCTTCCGCGACGGAGTTCAAGAACCCGCGGACGCTCTCGGGCGGATACCCCTTGCGCGCCACCGGAAACTCGCGCTTCTGAATTTCGACCGCGGTGATTTTGGCGTTCATGGAACCTCCCACTTTCAGAAAAGGCGAAACGGCGCTCCCAGAAGCAGCCCGATGACGAGTTGCTTGACGATGACGATGAGGAGAATCGCGAGGATCGGGGAGAAGTCGATGCCGCCGGTCCAGCGCGGGGGAAGGATCTTGCGGCAGGGGCGCAGGATCCAGTCGGTCGAACGGAAAAGGAATTGAACGACGGGGTTTCGCGGATCAGGAGAAACCCAGGTCACGAGAGCGGCCGCGATGATCAGCCATTGCAGCATCGTCAACAGAATTCCGACCGCCTCGACGATGCCACCCAGAAGGGTCATGGACGCGCTCCGTCCCCGCGCTCTCCAAACAACGCGGTTCCGATCCGAACCTGCGTGGCTCCCTCCTCGACGGCGACCTCGAAATCGTGGCTCATCCCCATCGAGAGCTCGGGGAGCGCGAAGGCGTGGCGCTCCTGGAGGCGGTCGCGAAGCTCCCGCAGCTCGCGGAACGACGGGCGCGCGTCTTCCGGATCCTCGCGCGGCGGGGGAACGCTCATGAGTCCCCGAACTCGAAGCGAAGGCTCCGCGAGCGCCTTCCCGAGCAGCGCGTCGCACCCGTCCGGATCGACTCCCCCCTTCGATTCCTGTCCGCCGATGTTGACCTCCAGCAGGATCGGGATGACTGCCCCCTGGGCCGTCGCCTCGCGCGCGATCTTTTCCAGCAGAGATGCCCGATCGACGCTTTGGATTTCCCGGAAGTATTTTAGCGCCGTTTTGACTTTGTTCGTCTGGAGTCTTCCGATCAGGACCCAGGAAAGATCCGGAAAGTCGGGGCGGAGGGCCTTGATTTTCTCCGATCCCTCCTGAACCCGGTTCTCCCCGAACTCCGTCAGCCCCGCGGCGACGGCGGTTCGGACGGTGTCGGCTCCATGAGTTTTCGTGACCGCGATCAGCCGAACGCAGCTCGGGTCGCGGGCGGATTTCTCGCAGGCCCGCGCGATTCGCTCGCGGATCGCGCGCACCCTCTCGGAGAGCTCCGGGACGATCAACGCCTTTCCGACTCGTCGGCGCCGCGGTTGGCGAGGCGGTCGGCGTCCTTGTTCTTTTCGCGCCGGACGTGGGAGATCGAGAACGACTGGAACGACTTCGCGCGTCGCAGCGCCTCGGCGAAGAGCGGTTTGAGGTTCTCCGCTTTGACCCGGAACCGGCCGTTCAGCTGCTCGACGAGGAGGAGGGAATCGGCAAAGATCGAAAGGTCTGTCGCGCCGAGACTCTGCGCGCTTCGCAGCGCCAGGAGAAGCGCCCGGTATTCTGCCTCGTTGTTGGTCGCGCGGCCGAGGGATTCGAAGAATTCGGCGGGCCTGCCGTCTGCGCTGTCCGCCGGGAAGTACGCTCCCGCGCCGGCGGGGCCGGGGTTGCCGCGAGCGGCGCCGTCGATGAAAGCGACGATCTTCACGGCTGAATTCTCGTCGCGAGTGTGGGGCGTCGAGTCTCGCGCCGCCTCCCTCGCGACTCACGACTCGCAACCCGGGACTCTAGGACGAGGCGGCGGCGCTCTCCTGGTAATAAAGAATGCGCTTGCACGAATCGCACGTCACGACTTCGTCGGAAAGGCGCAGGGCCTGGTACAGCGCCGGCCGGAGCCGCACGTGGCAGGCCGAGCACGATCCCCCGACCGCGCGGACGACCGCCTGGCCGCCCTTTCGCTCGAACAGCCGCGAGAATTCCGCGAGCTTCTTCGGCGGGAAGGTCTTCTCGACTTCGGCCGTCTCCGTCGCGATGGCGGCGAGCTCCGCGTCGATCTGTTTCTGAGTCTCACGCCAGCCCGAAAGCGTCAGCTCGTGCTCTTCGGTCTCCTCCCCGAGGCGGCCCTCGCGCTCCGTCAGGTCCTTGCGCGAAGACTCGATCGTTTCCATGTAGCCCACGACCTCGTCTTCCGTCTCCCGAATCGCGCGCTTCACCTGGTCGATTTCGTTGAGCATCGCCCCGTACTCGCGCGAGTTCTTCACCGCCATCAGCTGGGCCTGGTATTTCTTCTGCTTTTCGGTCAGCTCCGAGAGGCGGCCCTCGCTCGCGCGCCGGGACTGTTCGGCGTCCTCGAGGGTCTGCTTGAGTTGCTCGATGGCGGAGAGCTTCTCGCGGTACGCTCGGTCGACTTCTTCGAGCTCCGGCGGAAGCGTATTGCGTTCCTTCGACTTCGTTCTTTTTCGCAGGAAAAGGTCCTGCAGCTTGATCAGATTTTCCATTTCACCCGTCACGCCTTCTCCGTCTGGACATAAAAAAGGGGCGTCCCGTTCGAGGGGCGCCCCGTTTGCTTGCCATTTGCGGCCGATTCGGCCCTGTTGTGATGTCCCGCTTCCGTCAACGAGTCCCCTTTTCGACGCCGGCCCGGTCCTGGGTCCACCCGGATTCGAACCGGGGTCTGGCCGGTTATGAGCCGGTGGCTCTGGACCGCTGAGCTATGGACCCGATGGGATCCTAGCCCAAGTCCAAAAATATATCACACCCCGCCGCCCCTACGGATGGGCCGGAACGTGGCCGACCCGCGCGACGGGGTGTCCGGGAATTCCGGAGAAACAGCCTCGCTGGATCCCGTGCGAACAGGGAGTCGACGGAGGAAGATAGATTCCGCCCGTGTTCACGTCCGCGTGGCCGTCGTAGCCGCCCCAGACGATCATCCGGGTTCCCGTCCAGACGGCGCTTGCCTGCTCGCGTCCGCTCGGCGCCCCGACGGTGCTCACAGGGCTCCAGGTATCGGCGACCGGGTCGTAAAGGCCGCCGGTGTTGACGTTCGACGTGCCCGTCCATCCCCCCCAGATCAGCATCCGTTCCCCGGTCCAAAGGGCCACATGAAGCTCCCTCGCGGACGGGCTCCCGGCGGCCGATGTCGGTTTCCAGCTGTCTTTCGACGGGTCGAAATCGGCCCCGGTGTTGGTCACGACCGTGCCGGCGTAACCGCCCCAGACGACCATGCTCGTTCCGGTCCACACCGCCGTGTGCTCGTCCCGGCCCGAGGGCTCTCCCGAGACCGGGAGGGCGACCCAGGTGTCGGTTTCGGGATCGTAGATGCCGCCGCCGCCGATGTCGGTTTCGCGGCCGTCGTCGCCGCCCCAGACGATCATTCGCGAGCCCGTCCAGACGGCGCTCTGAGAGCCGCGGGGGGACGGCGCGTTGAGCGTCGAGAGGGGTTTCCAGATGTTCAGGACGGGGTCGTAA
>JBOGJO010000199.1:0-3272 GCA_050747885.1 Thermoanaerobaculia bacterium | reverse complement strand
CTCCTGGGCAGCGATGATCTGCCCGCCCGGCGGGACCTCCGGCGAACCTTCGGATCCGCCTTCGAGCTCGATGTACTTGTCTCCGAGCAGCCCGATGGTCTTGATGGACGCGCGCGAATCCTCGCGGACTCGCGAGGCCATCCGGCGCTCGATCGAGACCAGCACGGTCACGGTCGTGTCGCCCGGCTTTTCGGAGAGCGCCACGTCCGTCACGTTTCCCACGGTGACGCCGGCGAGCCGCACGGCGTTGCCGGCGGTCAAGCCGGAAGCGCTCGCGAACCGGATCTGGTAGTCGACCTTTCGAGTGAAGAGGCTCGCCCGTTTGCCGACCATGAAAACGCCGACCGCGAATGCGATCAGGGCGATGAAAACGACGAGGCCGACACGAAAACGCCTTTGAACGACTTCGTTGCTCTTCATTCCGCGCTCTCTTCCTGCGGTCTTTTCGCCGAGCCCGCTTCAGACGGGTGCGGCGCCGCCGAGAGCGCCCGCAGGGCCGCGGCGGACAGGGCCGCGGTCTCGGTCTTGCAGGGGAATCCCTGCGATCGGAAGAAGTCCGACAGGATCGGATGGGCCCCCCGGGCGGCTTCTTCGAAGGTCCCGACGAACTCGAAGGTCCCTCCGTGGAGAAACGCGACGCGGTCCGCGATCGCATTGGCGGAGACGATGTCGTGGGTGACGACCACGAACGTCGCCTTGAGCCTCGAGTTCAGGTCCGCGATCAGCTCGTTGATCTTCTCGGAGTTGATGGGATCGAGCCCCGTGGTGGGTTCGTCGAACAGGATGATTTCCGGATCGAGCGCGATGGAGCGGGCCAGGGCCACGCGCTTGCGCATTCCTCCCGACAGCTCCGCGGGCATCTTGCGCTGAGTTCCGGGCAGGCCCACCATCGACAGCTTCTCCGCGACGCGTCCGGAGATCTCCGAATTCGACATCTGGGTGTGCTCGCGGAGGGGGAACGCCACGTTTTCGAGCACGTTCATGGAATCAAACAGCGCGCCGCCCTGAAAAAGCATCGAGACGCGAAGCCGTACGGCCACGAGCTCTTCCTCGGAAAGAGGCACGATGTTTTCTCCGCAGACGAAGACCTCTCCCGAATCCGGCTTCGTGAGCCCGTTGATATGGCGCAGCAGAACGCTTTTCCCCGTGCCCGAGGGGCCCAGGATCACCATCGTCTCGCTTCGGTGGATGGTCAGGGACGCACCCGAGAGGACGGGCCGTCCCTCGAACGTTTTCCGGACGTTTCGAAGCACCACGGCGTCGTCCGGTGAGACCGGGGCTGCGGCAGAGGGCCGCGCGGAGGGGCTCGTGGTCGTCGTCACAGCGCGAGAAACAGCTTGGTCAGAAAGAAATCCGACACGAGAATCGAGATCGACGCCGCGACAACGGTCCTCGTGGTGGCGCGGCCGACCGACGCCGCCCCTCCTTTGACGCTCATGCCGTTGTAGCAACCGATCAGCGCGATCTCCAGTGCGAAGAAAAAGGACTTTCCGAGGCCGCTCCCGATGTCGGAAATTCGGAGCTGGTTCCAGATACTGTTGAAATAGAACGAAGCCGAGATCGAAAGCTCCCAGACCGCGATCGCCAGGCCTCCGAGGATTCCGAGCAGGTCGGCAAGCGCCGTCAGCAGGGGCAGCATGAAGAACACCGCGATGAGGCGCGGCGTCACCAGGCGCTTGATCGGCGAGACCGCCATCGCCCGCAGGGCGTCCACCTGTTCAGTGACCGTCATCGAGCCAAGCTCCGCCGTGATGCCCGCGCCGACCCGGCCGCCCACCATCAGGGCCGTGAGAACGGGACCGAGCTCCCGGACGAGCGAAAGGGAAACGACGCGGCCGATGAAGAGCTTCCCCCCGAAAGCCGCCAGGGAGTAGGCCGTCTGCAGCGCGAGCACCATTCCGGTGAAGAGCGCGGTGATGTTCGTGATTCCCAGGGACTTGACGCCGTTCTCGTCCATTTGGTGCAGGATCTCCTGCTGGTAGAAGGGCCGCCGGAAGGCGCCGCGGACGGCATCCATGGTCATTTCGGAGATCCCTCCGAGGTAGTCGAGGGTCGCCGCTCCTTTGCGGCCGAGGTTGTCGAGAAAGCGCAGCCACCGCAGGTTGCGGTAGAAGACCGTGGTTTCGCCCGGCGCGCCCATCCGGCCGATCGTATCAAATGAAGGGGCGCGCTAAGATCGCGCCCGACTCCGATCGCTCGCGCGGAAAGATCGGGCAGGGGGCGGGATGTTCCGAGAGAAAGTATGACGATTCGAGTCTTCCCGGGCACGGCGTTTCGGGCGGGCCGCGGGCCCGGGTAGAGAGGGCGCGCGTTTGCGGTTTCTCCGCTCGCTGTTTTCGTGGACGGTGATCGTCGGCGCGACGATCCTCTTTGGAATTCCGTCGATCCTCGCGGCCTTCATCCCGCCGCGCGGAGACTGGTACCTCCTCTTCGCGCGCGGCTGGGCGAGAACGCTGCTGTTCGCGACGGGCGTCAACGTCGCCGTGGAAGGACGGGAGAACCTCGACCCTTCCGTTTCGTACGTGTATTTCGCGAACCACGAATCTTTTTACGACATCCTGGTCCTGATGGCCTATTTGCCGGGGCAGATTCGCTTTCTCGCCAAGAGGGGGCTTTTCTACCTTCCCGTCCTCGGATGGTCGATGGCCGCGGCGGGATTCGTGGCCATCGACCGGGCGGATCGCAGGAGCGCCGCCGCGTCGCTCGACCGGGCCGCCGGAAAATTGCGCGGCGGCAAGTCGCTGGTCCTCTTTCCGGAACAGACGCGCACGAAAAACGGAGAGCTCCTTCCGTTCAAGAAGGGCGGAGTGCTGATCGCCCTGAGGACGGGCCATCCCATCCTTCCGGTCGGCCTGGCCGGGACGTTTCCGATTCTGAAGAAGGGTTCGTTTTTCCTGACGCCGGGCCCGGCCGCCCTCGAAATCGGGATCCCGATTCCGACGGCGGCAAAGACGGTCGCCGACCGCGAAGAGCTTCTGCAGGCGTCGCGCGAGGCGGTCCTGAATTTGAGGGAGAAAGCGAGAAAGAAGTTGTGAGGAAGCCTCGAGTGATGCTCGCTCTCGTGTTGCTCTGCCTCGCGGCCGTCTCCGCCTCGGCCGCGGACCTCGGCGACATCGAGACGTTTCTTGGCCAGAAATCCTTCGATGAAATTCAGATGTCTCCCGACGGGTCGCGGGTCGCGTTTCTTCTCCGCGAGAACGATTTCAAGAACGATCGCGAGGTCTTTACGCTCTGGTCGATCCGTCTCGGTCCGGGCGGTGCCCGGACCCCCA
>JBOGJO010000198.1:0-1176 GCA_050747885.1 Thermoanaerobaculia bacterium | reverse complement strand
GACGCCGGTGGGTCCGGTAGCTCCCGTCGGGCCTGTCGGTCCCGTAGGTCCGGTCGCGCCTGTCGGCCCGGTTGGGCCTGTGGGACCTGTTGGTCCGGTCGGTCCCGTAGGCCCTGTCGGCCCTGTGGGTCCTGTTGGTCCGGTCGGCCCTGTCGGTCCGGTCGGTCCGGTGGGTCCCGTCGGTCCCGTGGGACCGGTTGGGCCCGTGGGACCCGTGGGTCCGGTCGGTCCGGTCACGCCCTCGAGCGCAAGGGGGTCCCAATCCGCCGTGTCCGTGGCCGGATCACCGCTGGCCGAAGGACATCCGCCGACGTTCTTGCAGAAGTAGCTCGACCCGTTGAATTGAACCGCATCGCGATAGTTGTAGTCGATGGCGGTGTACGTGCCCTGCCAGTTGATCCCGACAGGTCCGGTCGGGCCTGTGGGGCCTGTCGGTCCGGTGACGCCCTGAATTCCCTGGATGCCCTGCGAGCCCTTGGGGCCTTCAGGTCCGGGGTTGCCCTTGGGGCCCGTGGGACCAGTCGGTCCCGTGGGACCGATCCCGCCGCCGAGGCCCCCCTGGAAGAGCATCTCGAAGCCGGAAGAGTCCTGGCTTTCGTTGGCAATCTGCGCTCCCGCAAAGATCACGTTGCCGCTGGTGCTCGCAAGCTGGGAATCCACGGGCGTGAGCACGGTGCCGACGAGACGGGCGTTGGTCGTCGAGATGGAGGGAACGATGTCGGTGACGTTGGCCTGCAGGTGCTCGAATCCTCCGAGCGAGTAGGTCTTGGTTCCGAGAAGGGTTCCAAGCGCGTCCAGGACGTCCACGCGGAAGGTCGCGGGATTACCCGTGGTTTCGACCATCGCGAAGTTGTAACGGAAGTTCTCGTTTGCTCCCTGGTTGATCCCCTGGATCGTGGAAGACTCGCCCGGCTGGAGGGCGAACAGGGAGGGAACTCCGGCAAAGAAGAGGCCCGTGCTGGCGCCCAGGTCCTGTCCGGTGGGGAGGTTGAAAATCCGCGACGAAACGAACACGTCGCCGCTGGAAGCCACGATGTGCCCGGCGCCCAGAGCGGTCGTCAGGCCGAACCTGGAGAGCATGACGTCTTCGTACATTTTCGTTTCACCCGGCAGCAGCGTGTCGGAAAACGAGGAAGGGTTCGGGTTGGCCTGGCCCGAGGCGAGGAAGAAGAAGCC
>JBOGJO010000197.1:0-1591 GCA_050747885.1 Thermoanaerobaculia bacterium | reverse complement strand
GACCCACCCCGAGCGCGTGAATTGGCCGTTGATCTCCCCGACGAGCCGTTCGATCTCCACCTTCTGGCGCTGGTAACGGGGGATCTCCTCGCGGCTGGGAAGCACGACCTGGAAGAGCGTGATGCCTCCCCGGAGCTCGGGAAACCGCTGGAGCAGCGTGCGGAACGACTCGAGCTTGAGAGGGATGCCCTTCGTGTAGTCGAGGCGGTCGATCCCGAGGATGATCTTTCGATTGGGCTCGTCTTCTCGCAGGCTTCGGACCTTCGACACCACCTCGGGATCGGCCGCGCTCCTCTCGAACTCCCGGACGTCGATCGAGATCGGAAAGGATCCGACACGAACCTCCCGCCCGTCGATCTTCACCATCTGAACGTCGCCCTTCCCGGAAACGTCCGCCTCCTTCAGGAGCAGGCGAACGCACTGGAGAAAGTTGCGGCGATCGCGCACCGTCTGGAAGCCCAGAAGATCGTGCTCGAGGAGGCCTCGGAGGACCTGGAACCGCCACGGGAGCTTGAGAAAAAGATCGATCGGCGGGAAGGGAACGTGCAGGAAAAAGGCCATCCGGCAGCGGACGCCGAGCTCCCGGAGCTCGCGGGCGACCGAGATGAGGTGGTAGTCGTGAATCCAGATGAAGTCCTGCGGTTGCGCGTGGCTCGCCGTGGCCTCTGCGAACCGCCGGTTGACCGCCTCGTACGCCGTCCAGTAGCGGGGACGGAAGCGGCAGAGGGACGGCAGGTCGTGGAAGAGGGGCCAGAGAACCTCGTTGGAGAAGCCGTGGTAGAAGTCGTCGCGCTCGGCCTCCGAGAGGGGCACCGGGACGAGGTCGTACCCGTAGTGCTGCCGGGCCGCGGAAAAGACGCCTCCCGCGTCGTCGAGCTCCTCGCGGGTGACTCCGGGCCATCCGATCCACTTCCCGCCGCGGTCCTGGAGGACGGGGCGCAGCGCCGTGACGAGGCCGCCCGCCCCCGGTTCCACGCGCCACCCGGCCTCCGGATCCCTCGCGAGTGTGAAGGGAAGTCGGTTCGAGAGAACGATCAGGCCCACGGGATGTTCACGCGAGCGCGCCGCCGTCGGCCGAGGACCATGCCTCCAGGAAGTCGGCGAGCTCGGTGGGCGGGCGGATCCAGACGTCGGCGAGCGTCGGTCGTGATTCGTGCCGCACGAGAACGCCGAGGCCGCGTCCCCGGATCGCTTCGAAGGCATCCTCGTCCGTCGCGTCGTCGCCCAGAGATGCCACCGGAGCGAGCGGCCCGACGTCCTCGAGCACCCGCTCGACGACCTGCCCCTTGTGCGCTCCGCGGGGCCGGAGCTCCATGCCTCCATCGAACGCCCGGATTTCGAGATTCCGTCCGTCGGCCGCGGCGGACCAGCGGGGGAGAACGGCCCGCCTGGCCGCCTGGAAGGCGGCCGGGAACGCGCGGCCGTGGAGGGCGAGGCCGAAGGGCTTGCGCTCGAGGACCTTGTCCCAGCCGCGATCCGCGATCCATGCCGCCTCCCGGGCGAGAAAACCTTCGTTCTCGTTGGGCGTCGGCGCGGCGGGTGAACCGGAGGCGGACCGATGCTCGAGACCGTGGGAGCCCCAGAGCTCGAG
>JBOGJO010000196.1:0-2597 GCA_050747885.1 Thermoanaerobaculia bacterium | reverse complement strand
TTCCGATGAGGCTCGCCGGTTCGTGGAGCAGGAAAGGGGGAAGGCTGGGGCGGGGGAAGAGAACCTGTGGATCATCGCCGATGCCGGCAGGTCGGGAAACGAAGGGGCCGCGGCGTTCTTCGATTCGGAGGCGAGGAAGGTCTTCGGGGTGAGCGTCCGCGAAGAAGACCTCGCGCCATCGATTCTCGCCCGGCTCGGCGTCCCGCCGGCCCGAGACCTCGACGGCTCCCCGCTGGTCCCGCTCTTCGTCCCGGGCTCGCTCGATTTGCAGACGGTGGCGAGCTTTGGCCGGAGGACGTCGCGCGAGCCCGTCGCGGAAGAATCCGTTTCCGGGAGGGAGTATCTGAAACGGCTCAAGTCGCTCGGGTATCTCAATTGAATCGCAGGTTGTGAAATGAGCAGGGACGCATGAAGGCGGTGTATTTCGAGTCGCACGGGGGCAACGAGGTGTTGCAGCTGGGTGAAAGGCCCGACCCTCAGCCGGGGCGCGGAGAGGTCGTCGTGCGGATTCGCGCCGCCGCGCTCAATCACCTCGATCTCTTCGTTCGAGACGGGCTTCCCAACGTTCCGATCGAGCTGCCGCACATTCCGGGGTCCGACGGCGCGGGAATCGTGGAATCGGCCGGCGAAGCGGTCGAGGACTTCCGGACGGGCGATCGCGTGCTGATTCAGCCCGGCCTGTACTGCAATGCCTGCGAGTTCTGCCGGGCCGGGGAGCAGAGCCTCTGCGTGAAGTTCAAGCTCCTGGGCGAGCATGTTCCCGGGACGTTTGCCGAGCGAGTGGCCCTGCCGTCGCGAAACGTCTTTCGGATCCCCGACTCGATGTCGTTTGAGGAGGCCGCCTCTTTTCCGCTCGCCTATCAGACGGCCTGGAGGATGCTTGTCGGACGGGCGGCGCTGCGTCCCGGGGAGACCGTGCTGATCCACGGCATCGGGGGCGGCGTGGCATGGGCCGCGCTCGAGATCGCGATTCTCTCAGGCGCGCGCGTTTTCGTGACGTCTTCCGAGGAGGGAAAGCTCGAGGCGGCCCGCGCCGCGGGCGCGGAGGAGGCCTGGAACTACCGCGCCGAGGACGTTCGAAAGGCCGTTTCCGCAGCTACCCGAAAGCGGGGCTGCGACGTGGTCGTCGACACGGTGGGGGACTCGACGTGGATGATATCGTTGAGGAGCGTGGCCAGGGGAGGGCGCATCGTGACGTGCGGAGCGACCTCCGGGCCCAATCCGAAGGAAGAGATCCGGTTGATCTTCTGGAATCAGATCTCCATCCTCGGTTCGACGATGGCGAACGACCGCGAATTTCGATCGCTCCTCTCGGCCGTGTTCGCCGGCCGGCTGCGCCCCCGCGTCGACTCCGTGTTTCCGGTCGCGTCGGTCCGCGGAGCGTTCGAAAAGCTGGAATCGGGCTGGCAGCACGGCAAGATCGTGGTCGCCCTTTAGCCGGAGAGGAGCGATGAAGCGAGTTCCCCTTTTCCGCGCCCGCGACACGGATGAGACGAAGGCCCCGATCCCGCTGGCTGCCGATTCCGGCGGATCCGTCCCGGGCCCGGGCCTGCCCGATTGCGCCGTCGATTTCGCCGCCCTGACAGTCCGGGAGCTCTTCGGCAGATGAGCGCCCGGCCTCTCTCGATTCTTCAGATCCTCGAAAAGGGCCACTTCAACACGGGCTCGGTCGTGCAGATGTTTCAGCTCGCCGAAAATCTGCAGCGCCGCGGCCACCGAGTGGGGGTGGTGTCCCGCGGAGATGGACAGATCCGCGAGAGGTGCGCGTCGGCGAAGATCGATTTCCATGCTCTGCCGCTGCGAAACGAGTTCGACCTCGGATCCGCCCGCCGCCTGGCGCGCCTGTACCGCGATCGGGAAGTCGAGGTCGTGCACGTTCACAAGGGCATCGCCCACTCCGTGGCTCTCGAGGCGACGTTTCTCGGCTCCCGCCGCCCGGCGATCGTTGTGAACCGGGGCGTTTCCTTTCCGCTCGATGTCTTCAATCGCATTAAATTCCATGCGCGGCTGGGGGCGGTCGTGACGGTCTGCGAGGACATCAAGAGGGTCATCGTGGAATCCGGCCGGTTGCGTCCCGAGCAGGTGCGCGTGATCTACGCCGGGGTCGACCTGGCCACCTTCGACCCCGCGCGCCTGGACCGCGACAAAGTCCGAACGGAGTGGGGCGTCGAGCCGGAAGAGTTTCTCCTCGTTCAGGTCGGAGCGCGCGAATGGAAAGGCTGGAAGCACCTCGTCGAGGCCACGGCGATCGCCCGCAAGGCGGTCCCCCGCCTCCGGACCGCCATCGTGGCGTGCAAGAACGAGGATCAGAAGAGAGAAGTCGCCGACTACGCGGCGAGCAGGGGCGTCGGGGACGCCGTCCTGCCGGTCGGGTTTCGGTACGACATGCCCGACGTGCTCATGGCGGCCGACGCGGCGATCGACCTGTCCTACGAAGGGCTCGGGGTCACCGGGACAATTCGCGAAGCCATGGCTCTCGAGAAACCGGTCATCGCGACGGACGCGGGGGGCAACCCCGAGCTCGTCGTCGGAGGAGAGTCGGGTCTGCTCGTGCCCGTCCGAGACCCCGAGGCCGCCGCCTCGGCGATCGTCGCGAT
>JBOGJO010000195.1:0-1126 GCA_050747885.1 Thermoanaerobaculia bacterium | reverse complement strand
CCATCCCACGCTCGGCGAGCGGGAAATTCGAAGAGTTTCGGTGTGAGATCGACGACGAAGCCGAAGCGGGTGTAGCCGGACCGTGCTCGCCGACTTAGCGCTCACACTGGACGGAGAAGAAGGGGGCCGCGCCGTCGTCCGGCGTGATCGCGCTCCACGAGAGGCCGGACTCGCCGTCGTAGTCACGGGTTACCTCCGATTCCGTCCCGCACGCGTCCGTGATGTATAGATCGGTGCTGCTGATATCGATCACGCCCTGCGGAACCACGCCGGAAAGATCCGCGGTCAGCGTGTTGTGATCGATGGTCAAGATCACGCCGTCGGCGTAGCCCGAGCTCTCACCGCCGCCCGGGAGTTGCGCGTCGAAGTTGAAATCCAGGGTCGCGGAGCGGATCTCCGCGATACTCGGCGCAAGCTGGATGACGAACTGTCGTGTCGTCGGATCGTACGTCGAAGGCGCATGGACCAGGTCTTCACACGTGATGCTCGGGGCCGGGCAGGTCCCACACGTGGAGAGCGCCCAGTCCTTCCACTGAGGAACGGTCCCGGCATCTGCAGGGCCTCCGTCCACGCGACCCACGGGAAGATTCGGGCAGTAGAGGGCCGGAATGGAGCCCGATGCATCAGGAACCGACGCATCAGGAACCGACGCATCTGGAGCCGACGCATCCGGAACGGCGACGGACGCTTCGGGGACCCCCGCCTCTTGCGGCGCACCGCCCGTGGAGACCTTGCCGCCCGTCCCGGATGACTGGGTGCTCCCGCCGCTGCCGCCCGCGCCTGCGTCCGGGGCTCCGGAATCCTCCGGGCTGCCGGGCTTGCGATGCGTCGCGCTCGAGGAGCAAGCCGCCACGTCCAGGAGTGCGACGAGTCCGACAAGTGCAGTGGTCTGAAGTAAGCGCATCCAGCGAGACTAACACGAGCCCGGCGCTTCCAGAAGCCGGGAGTAGCTTCGCTCGCGCGCGTTCCCGGTGATCCCTCATATTTCGCGAGAACTTCGCGGGATGCCGGTCTTCCTGAACCCGCGGTACCGCTCTCGGACGGTCGCGGTCACTTCATGCCGCAAACTACCACTGCGAAGGCCTCGCTTCCCGGAGGGACCTGCGCGCCGAGGTGCTCGCGATGC
>JBOGJO010000194.1:0-7826 GCA_050747885.1 Thermoanaerobaculia bacterium | reverse complement strand
CCGGGCCGGACGCCGTCGAGGGACCCCGCGGCGAGAAGCGCGCGGCGATACCCGCCGCGCGACTCGATTGAAACGATCGGAGCTCCGAGCCGGACGGAGGGCAGAAACGGTTGAATCTTGAGGAGGTTTCGAAGCCGCGCCGAGTCTTCGGCTTCGGCGCGAAGGACGAAGACTTCGCGGTTGAGGCCGGAGATCTTCCGGCGGAGCTCTTGATTTTCCGCTTGCGCGGCGAAGTACGAAGAGAGCGTCGCGGCGATGCTTCTCTGCGCCCGGGCGGCGTCTCCGGCCCCCCGAACGGCGGGCGAGGCGATTGCGAGGCCGGCGCGCTCGAGGAGAGAGGGCCCCTTGCCCTCCTCCCGGGCCTGCGCCGACATCAAGAGGATGCAGACGGCGAGGGTGCCGGCCAGCAGGAGCTTTTCGGACCGGGATGCGGCGTTGGACGAGAAGGTTCGAGGATCAGGCAATCGAGATCTTTTTCAGCAATCCAAAATCGGTCAACATGGCGCCGGTGCCGAGGGCGACGGAGGCCAGCGGATCCTCCGCGTACGAGATGGGAAGTCCTGTTTCCTCGCGAAGGCGCCGGTCGAGGTTCTTGAGGAGCGACCCTCCTCCGGTGATCACGATTCCGCGATCCATGATGTCGGCGGAAAGCTCCGGCGGAGTTCGTTCGAGCGCGACACGGACGGTCTCCACGATCGCGGCGACGACTTCCGAAAGAGCCTCGCGGATTTCCTCGTCGGAGAGCAGGAGCGTCTTGGGAACTCCCTCGACGAGGTCCCGGCCCTTGACCTCCATCGAGATCGGTTCGTCCAGCGGGTGAGCCGAGCCGATCTCGATCTTGATCTGCTCGGCCGTGCGTTCGCCGACGAGCAGGTTGTATTTGCGTTTGATGTACTGGACGATCGCCTCGTCCATCTCGTTGGAAGCGATCCGCACGCTTCGCGAATACACGATGCCGGCAAGCGAGATCACCGCCACGTCGGTGGTGCCGCCGCCGATGTCGACGATCATGTTGCCGGCCGGTTCGGTGATCGGAAGGCCCGAGCCGATGGCCGCCGCCATGGCCTGCTCGATGATGTACACCTCCGAGGCGCCGGCGCGCATCGCGGAGTCCTGCACGGCCCTTTTCTCGACCTGCGTGATGTCGGAGGGGACCGAGATGACGATGCGCGGCCGCACGAAAAGGGACCGTCCGTGGGCTTTTTTGATGAAGTAATCGAGCATCTTTTCGGTCACTTCGAAGTCAGCGATGACGCCGTCTTTCATCGGGCGGATCGCGACGATGTTTCCGGGGGTGCGCCCCAGCATGTCTTTGGCTTCCTTTCCGACCGCTTCCACGCGGTTCGTGAGCCTGTTGATGGCGACGATCGACGGTTCCCGCAGGATGATGCCCCGGTTGAGTGCAAACACGAGTGTGTTGGCCGTGCCGAGATCAATCGCGAGATCGGAAGAGAACAGCGAGAACAGCGATTTCCAGCCCATGGACCTCCTTACAATCGGGGCGTCAATAGAGTTCCACGAAAACGCGAAGCCGTTTCACGGTCTCGCGGCCCGCGGCGTCGGCGGCCTTGACGACGATTTGGGATTCTCCCTCGGTTTCCACCGTAACGGTCGTTTTGAAAGAACCGTCGGGCTCGACGTCCGCACGTTTTCCGTTGACGGAAACCGACGCCGAGGGATCGGTTTTCCCGAAGATCAGAAAAAGATTTCCCATCTGTTGAGGAGGCTGAAGGCTCAGGGGAGGGGGCGCTCCACTGGGCGCGCCGGCCTTCGCGGCGTCGGCGACGATCCGGAATCGGCGGTAGGGGCTCCAGTCCGACGAAACGCCGGCGTGGTTGATTCCCGCGACGCGCCAGTAATAGGAACCTTCCTCGTGGGGGCGAATCGAGGCCGAGACGCCCGTTCGATTCGGAAGATCCAGCGGCGTCGCGTCCGGAATGAAGAGACGGGAGCGCGAGACCTGCAGGCGGTAACGCGCCGCGTCCTTCACGGCCGTCCACCGAAGCAGAACGTCCGGTTTGCTCTTCAGGTCGAAGATCCGGTTGTCCGCCGGATCGATGAGCGCGGGAGACTCGGGAAGGATGACCTTCGAACCGAGACTCTGAGTCGCGAGGTCGGCGCGGACCTTCTCCCGCTCGGAGAGAACGACGCTTTCCTTCCCGGTTCGCAGAACGGCCTGCCCGCGAAAATTCGAGACGTCGGTGCTCTGATTCACCGGATCGATCGAGAGTCCGACCTGGGAGTCGCGTTGGATCTCGGTGCTCACGGCCTTCGTCTTGACGTTGGAGGGCGCGTTCGAGGTGTAAACCTGGATCGAGCCGGACACCATCTCGACGGCGCTGGATTTTTCCGCTTCCCGGCGCTGGCCGGTCTTCACTTCGAACAGGGAGTCCGGCCGAAGCTGGTAGAGCGTGCCGTCGAAGAACATGATTTCTGCCGATCCCGCTTTCGAGGTCTTCACGAAATCGCCGTCGTAAAGCGACTGGCGGAGTTTGCATTCCTCCCAGGTGCCCCGGCCGGCTCGCTGAAAGGTCACCTCGCCGTCCAGCGCGACGAAGGTCGCGTCGCCGATTTCGGATCGTCCCATCCGTCCCAGAGCGCGGCGCGACAACGACTCCGATTCGACCGCGAGCGAATACGCCGGATCGTACTTGGAGCCCACATAGGCTTCGCGGGCTTCGGACAGCCGGTCCCTGGCCTGGGACAGGGTCATCGTGAAGCGGGCGGAGTCCTGGCCCGACTGGGCGCTCTTGAGAGCCGCCTCGGCCTGCTCGATCTGACGTTGCGCGCGGACCTGGGGCGATTGATGGTTGCGCTGGTAAAGGTAGAAGCCCCACACGACTCCGGCGGCCGCGAGCAACAGAATCAGCAGCCATCTCCGAACGCTCTTGTAGGAGAAGACGATCCAGTCGATTTCTCCCTGGTTCGTCTTCTTCTTCGCCGTCTGTGCCATAAAATGAAGAATACCCGGGATTTACCGCGGGTGCCTTATAGCATAGCGTTCTTCTGCCGGCAAACGGTCGCGTTTTTGCGATGCCACGGGCGCATTGTTAATATATCAAGTTCGCCCCGAAGCCCGGGAAAGCCCGGGAAAGCCCGGGAAGGCCCGGGAAGGCCCGGGAAGGCCCGGGAAGGAGAGATGACCTCGATGCTCAAAGTCATGCGGCAAAGCTTTCAACAGCTGAAATGGATCCTCTGGTTCGTCGTGTTCGTGTTCGTGGCCTTCATTTTCGTCGATTGGGGAATGGGGAAGGTCCGAGGGGAGCGCGCGACGAGCGGAGAGATTGCGACCGTCGGCGGCGAACGGATTACCGCCGTGGACTTCAGCCGGCAATACCAGCAGGCGCAGGATCGTTACCGGCAGATGTACAAGGACAACTGGACTCCCGCCCTCGCGAAGGCTCTCGATCTCCCGAACCAGGTCCTGAACGGCATGATCGATCGGCGGATGATGATCGATGCGGCCGTGCGCAGCGGAGTCCGCGTGGACGACGGGGAGCTCGCCGACAAGATTCAGTCGCTCCCGGCTCTCCAGAGAAACGGCCAGTTCATCGGCGCTCGGGAGTATTCGAGTCTTCTGGCGGCCAACGGGTTGACCGCAACCCAGTTCGAGCGCGACTTTCGCGACGACATGATGATCGAAAAATACAACCGTCTCGTGGCCGCCAGCCTCATCGTCCCCGACTCGGAGGTGGAAAGCCAGTTTGCGCGCCAGAGCGAGAAGGCGAAGATCGACTATGTGCTGATCTCGCCCGACCATTTCCAGGCCGGCGCTCCCGCGACCGATGTGGAGCTTCTTTCGTATTTCGAGAAGAACAAGCAACGCTACCGCCAGCCCGAGAGGCGCAAGCTGAAGTACCTGCTCGTGGACGAGTCTCGGTTGCGCGAGAGGATTCGCCCGACGCCGGCCGAGATCCGCGCGTATTTCGAATCTCATCCCAACGACTTTCCCCTGATGGACCGCGTCCACGCGGCCCACATTCTCGTCAAGGTGGATCGGGACGCCAAACCGGAAGCGGATGCCGCCGCAAAAAAGAAGGCCGAGGACATCGCCGCCCGAGCCCGAAAAGGTGAAAACTTCGCGGAGCTGGCAGCGAAATATTCCGACGACAAAGGTTCGAAGGATCGCGGGGGGGACCTCGGAGCCTTTGCGCGCGGGGCCATGGTGAAGCCCTTCGAGGAGGCGGCGTTTTCGATGAGCCCCGGACAGATCAGCGATCCCGTGAAGTCGCCTTTCGGTTATCACGTGATCAAGCTGATCGAGAAGCTTCCCGCCGCCCGTCAAACGATCGAGGAGGCAACTCCCAAGATCGTCGCCGCGCTTCAGGAGAGCGCCGTGAAGTCGGAGGAGGCGCGGCGCAGCGAGGCACTCGAAAAAGCCGTCACCCGAACCTCGACCGACGAGGACCTGCGAAAGCTCGCCGACGATGTCGTTTCCTTCGACGCCACCGATTGGGTGACCGCTCAGTCGGTGGTGCCCGGCGTTGGATACGCTCCGGGGTTCATGAAGGCCGCCTTCGAGCTCAAGAGCGGCGAGGTTTCGCCTCACGCCATCTCGACCCCCCGCGGGCCCGCCATCGTGAAGGTCGCGGACGTGAAGGCCCCGGGCATCCCCGACTTTGCCGAGGTGAAATCGAAAGTCGCGTCGGACATCAAGGACGAGCGTGCCCGCCAGGCGGCCATCCAGGGCGCCGCGCCGCTCGAGGCGGAGCTGCAGGGCGGAACGGCGCTGGAAGCCATCGCGAAGAAATACGGCACGACCGTTCAGTCCTCTCCGGAATTCGCAAAGGGCGCTCCCGTGCCTTCGCTCGGAACTTCCGCGGCGCTTTCCGAGGAAGTGTTTCAAACGGCGGTCGGGAAGCCGGGGGGGCCCGTCTGGATCGGCCCGCAGGGCGTCGTGCTCTTCCGCGTTGCTTCCAAGAGCGAGTTCGATCCCGCGGCTTTCGAACGCCAGAGAGGGGTGATCCGGGAATCGATCCGGCAGCAGGAGGCGCAGAAGCTGATTCAGGCGGAACTGACGAAGCGCCGGGCCGAGGAGAAAATCGTCGTCAATGACGATCTCCTGGCGCGCTACAACGCGGGCTAGCCAGGTGTCCCGCGACGGAAATACCTGGCGCGCCGCGCCAGCGGGTTGCCGTCGAGATCCTGAGGCTCGGCGATGATCGCCCGGCTCGCCGGGACTCTTCTCGAGAAGCAGCCGGACCGCGTCGTGCTCGACGTGCGGGGAGTGGGCTACCTCGTCTCGATCTCGTTCCAAACGTACCAGGACCTTCCGGCCGCGTCGGCCGAAGCGGCGCTCTGGATCCACACGCACGTCCGCGAAGACGCCCTCGCGCTCTTCGGGTTCGCCACGGAGAAGGAAAAGCGCCTTTTCGAAATGCTGATCGGCGTCTCCGGAGTCGGCCCGAAGCTCGCCCTGACACTCCTGTCCGGCATTCCGGCGTCGGAGCTGATCGCCGCGCTCGCCCGCGGAGACGCGAAAAGGCTCACCTCCGTGCCCGGGATCGGGCGAAAGACAGCGGATCGGCTGTCGCTCGAGCTGCGAGAGAAAGCCGAAAAGCTTCACACACCGGCCGGGCCGGTGTCGGGCATCGACCCGGAAGACGTCGTCTCGGCGCTCGTGAACTTCGGTTACAAGAAGTCGGAAGCGGAACGGGCCGTCGAGTCGATTTCCCGGCGGGGAACCCCCGCGGAGTTCTCCGACTTCCTGAAACAGGCGCTTGCCGCGCTCTCGGGTTCCTGACGTGTCGGCCGAAACTCCGAAGGCCGCCTCGCTGCTCTCCCCTTCGGCCCTGGCGGAAGAAGCCGCGGTCGAGCCGAAGCTTCGGCCTCAGAAACTCGCGGAATACATCGGCCAGGCCAAAGTCCGTGAAAACCTCGACGTGTTCATCCAGGCCGCTCGGGCCCGGGGGGAATCGCTCGATCACGTTCTGCTGACCGGGCCGCCCGGCCTCGGCAAGACGACCCTTGCCCACATCATCGCCCGTGAAATGGGCGTGGGCCTGCGGGTGACGGCCGGCCCCATGATCGCGCGGGCCGGAGATCTGGCCGCGATCCTCACGAACCTGCAGCCGGCGGACGTCTTCTTCATCGACGAAATCCACCGCCTCCCCACGTCGGTCGAGGAGGTCCTGTACTCGGCGATGGAGGATTTCGTGCTCGACGTCGTCATCGGGGAGGGGCCTTCCGCCCGGACTCACCGCATTGACCTGAAGCCCTTCACGCTCGTCGGAGCGACGACGCGGCCCGGTCTTTTGTCTCAACCGTTGCACGCGCGGTTCGGGATCCACCATCGGCTCGATTTCTACGACACGGAAGCCCTTGCGACGATCATCGACCGCACCGCCAGAATCCTGTCGGTGCCCGTCGAGCCCGACGCGGCCGAGGAGATCGCGCGTCGAAGCCGCGGGACCCCGCGGATCGCAAACCGGTTGCTTCGGCGGGTGCGCGATTTCGCTCAGGTCGCCGGCCACCCGCGCCTCGACCTCGAAGCCGCGCGCGAGGCTCTCGGCAAACTCGAGGTCGATCAGTACGGCCTGGACGAGCTCGACCTGAGGATCCTGACGGTCCTGATCGAGAAGTTCGGCGGAGGGCCGGCCGGCATCTCGTCTCTCGCGTCTTCGCTCGGGGAAGACCGTGGAACGTTGGAAGATCTTTACGAGCCGTTCCTGCTCCAGGCGGGGTTTCTGCAGCGGACACCCCGCGGACGCGTCGCGACCGCTCGGGCGTACAAGCGACTCGGGGTCGCGCCGGGCCGCAATGAAAGCACGCTCTTCTGACGTGAAGAAGGGTGTGCTCATCTACAACCCGACGGCCGGACAGAAGGACCGGCGGGGTGCCATGAGCCGTCTGATCGACGCTCTCAAACGCGAAGGCGTCGAGCTCGCCAACGCCCCCACGCACGGACCCGGCCACGCGACGAGGATCGTCCGCGAATTCCTCCCCACGAACCCGTCGCTCGTCGCCGTCTGCGGGGGCGACGGAACGATTTCAGAAGCGGCGGCCGCGCTTCTCGGAACGGAAGTGCCCCTCGCCATTCTCCCCGGGGGAACCTCCAACGTCCTGGCGCTCGAGCTGGGAATTCCCTTCGATCTGGCGGGGGCCCGGAGGCTGATCTTCGAGGGTGCCCCGAAAGTCGTCCGCGCCGGAATCGCCAACGAGAGGCCTTTCCTGTTGATGGCGGGCGTCGGGCTGGACGCCCGCGTCATGGGGAAGATGAATCTGTTTCTGAAGCGGTGGTTGGGCCGGGCGGGTATCGGGCTCACCGTCGCGCCGGAATTCTTGAAGTACGAATTTCCGAGGCTGGACGTCGAAGTCGACGGCGAACGCCATGCCGCAACCTTCGCCGTCGTCTGCAACTCGAAACATTACGCCGGCGACTGGATCGCGGCGCCCGAAGCGTCCGCGGAAGACGACGTGCTGGACACGGTTATCTTCAATTCGAGGAGTCGGCGCGATTTCATGAATTTTTTCCTCGGCATGAAGGCCGGAGACGCCCGCCACCTCCGCGACGGTTACGCCCGGGTCGTGCGCGGCCGGGAGGTGAAGATCACGTCGCTCGAGCCGTACCAGATCGAGACGCAGGTGGACGGCGACTGCGTTCTCGAGACGCCCGTGGCGTGTCGCATCTCGCGACGAACGCTGAAAGTCCTGGCCCCGAGCAGCTGACTCGCTCGGCCCGGATCGTTGCCCGAGCCCGCCCGGCGCTCCAGCGGCAGATCGCTCGCTCGGGAATCGCAGGACTCGCTCGGCCCGGATCGCCATTCAGCACCGGGGCCGGGGAGCTCGGCACTCGTCCGCTGGCACGGCGCGGTCGATCGCGATGG
>JBOGJO010000193.1:0-8710 GCA_050747885.1 Thermoanaerobaculia bacterium | reverse complement strand
GGCAACGGCATCGCCCATGTCGCGGCAGCGTGCGGCCTTTCGGTCGTGCTGGCGGACACGAGCCCGGAAATCCTCGCGAAAGCCCGTGCCGTCATCGAGAAGAACATGGAGCGGGAAGTCGCGAAGGGCAAGAAAACCCCCGCCGACCGGGACGCGGCGCTTGCGAGGATTCGCGAGACGGTCGACCTGTCCGGCCTTGCCGGAGCCGACCTCGTCATCGAGGCCGTGACCGAAAACGCGGCGGCCAAGCGCGAGCTCTTCCGAAAGCTCGACGCGATCCTTCCTCCGGAGACCCTGCTGGCCTCGAACACTTCGTCGATCTCGATCACGGTCCTGGGAGCCGCGACGTCGCGTCCGGAGCGATTCATTGGAATGCATTTCATGAATCCGGTGCCCGTGATGGCGCTCGTGGAGGTCATCCGGGGGATCGCGACGTCCGCCGAGACCGCAGACGCCACCGAGGCTCTCGCCCGGAGAATGGGAAAGACACCGGTCTTCTGCAACGACTTTCCGGGATTCGTCTCGAATCGCGTGCTGATGCCGATGATCAACGAGGCGATCTTCGCCCTTTTCGAGGGGGTTGCCGAGAAGGAGGCCATCGACTCGATCCTCAAACTCGGAATGAACCATCCGATGGGTCCCCTCGCGCTCGCGGATTTCATCGGCCTCGACACGTGCCTGGCGATCCTGCGCGTTCTCCATGACGGTTTCGGGGACCCGAAGTACCGGCCCTGTCCGCTGCTGGTGAAAATGGTCGACGCCGGCTGGCTCGGGAAGAAGTCGGGGCGCGGTTTTTACACGTACGGGCCGTGACAGGGATGCTTTGCCAGACCTGCGGCACGTTCAACTCGGATGACGACGCGGACTTCTGCGTTCGGTGCAAGGCCAAGCTCCTCGTCGTCTCGGGGCCGCGGGCCGACGAGGAAGGGGAGTCCGGCTCGCCCGACGACATCGCGTTTGACGAGCACCTGCTGGAACGCATCTCGGCGCTCGAGGAAGTGGTTCGTCGCGAAGGGGAGATGATCCGGACGCTCTTCGAGTCGCTCCAGCGTCTTGAAAAGAGCCTGTCGGTGGCCCAGACCGGCATCGTCGCGCTCCAGGAGACCCTCGAGCAGCGGGGCGTTCTTCCGCCGGGGGAAACGACGGACCGGTGGCAGGCCCGGTCGGAGAAAAGGCTCCACGCGGTGGAAACAAAGGAGCGCCTCCTCGAGCGCCGCGACCGGGTTCTCGCCGGTTTCGCGGGAAGCGACCGCGAGGGATTCGACCAGAAGCTTCGCGAGGCGGAACTGGCGATCGTTTCCCTGGACTCGGATCGGGGACTCCGCCTCCTCGAGGACGGATTCCGCCTGGACCGGGGGAATGCCGACCTGGGCTTTTTCCTCGCCGAGACGTATTTCGCCGACGGAGACCTCGACCGGGCGGCGCATTTCCTCAAGAAGGTCCTCGCCGCGAACCCGAATCATTACGAGACCCTCCTGTATTCGGGAATCGTCGCCTCGGAATCCGGGGAGGCGCGGCCCGCGGAAATGTTCCTGAAGAAATCGATCGAGATCCGCCCGGACGCTTTTCTGCCGCACTTTGCCCTCGGGGGCCTCTTCGCGCGTCAGTCGAAGTTCTCCGAAGCTCAGCGCGAACTGTCCATCGCGCGAGAGATCGCCCCGTTGACGGCGACGAGGATCCTCCTGGGCCAGGTGCACCGGGAGCTCGGCGACGCCGCGAGGGCGATCGAGGAATTCGAGGCCGCCGCGAAACAGGATCCGAGGTCCGACGAGGCGTTCTTTCAGCTCGGGATCGCGTACCTCGAGAAGAATCGGCCCCGCCGGGCCCTCGAGGCGTTCCAGAGCTCGCTGGCGATCAACCCCCGCCGTCTGGAGGTTCAGGAGGCGGTCCGGGTTCTTCGCGGCGGCGACCCCGCGAAGAAGCCCGTTGTCGACGGCCCGGCCGCGGAGGATTTCCGGCGCGCCGAGGAGAGCGCTGCGGCCGGCCGGTTGAGGCAGGCGCTCGATCTCTATCGACGGGCGCTCGAACGTGAGCCCGACAACCAGACCGTCCGGATCTCCTACGCGCTTCTGTGCGCGTCGCTCGGCGCCTCGGCGGAAGCCATGGCGGCCTGCCGGAGGATCCTCGCCGGTCCCGCGGAGGAAATGGTCGCCACGGCGGCGTGCTCCACCCTCGCGGAAGCCCTCCGGAGCGACGGTCAGTGGCGCGAGGCCACGCGGGCGGTGGAGGAGTTCATGAAAAATCACGATTCTCCGGCCGCCCGCACCATCGGGTTCTACGAGCTGGCCTGCAACCTCGCCGATTCCGACGGAGACCTTGCGGACGCGCTCGAGTTTGCGTCGCGGTCCCTCGAGGCGGCGCCGGACGAGCTCAAGCCATTCTCGCTGGCCGCTCTGGGCTGGGTCTATTACAAGAAGAAAGAATACGAGAGCGCGGTCGATTTGCTCAAGCGATCCTGCGAGGGCCTGGCGACCCCCTCCACTCTCCATCGCCTCGGCATGGCTTTGCTCGCCGCCGACCGGCCCGAAGAGGCGAAAGCCGCCTTTCGGCGAGCCAAAACGGTCGCGTCGCGCGGCTCGGGGCTGGAGGATCGGATGCTCGAGCAGGTTCGGCTCAACGTCCGGCTCGCCGAGATGGCGGCCCCGCGGCGAAAGGCGTAGCCGCCGCGACGATCTGCTATTCTCCCGAAAATGCGCTGGTCGGAGTTTTTCCTTTTTACCGTGCGGGAGACGCCCGCCGACGCCGAGGCTGCCTCCCACCGGCTCATGATTCGCGCGGGGATGATGCAAAGAGTCGCGGCGGGAATCTACACGTATCTTCCGATGGGGCTTCGCGTCATCCAGAAGCTCGAGAAAATCGTCCGCGAAGAGATGAACCGCGAAGGAGCGGTCGAGCTCCTCATGCCGGCCGTCGCCCCCGCCGAGTTGTGGCAGGAGAGCGGCCGCTGGGGAAAATACGGGAAAGAGCTGCTCCGGCTGAAGGACCGGCACGGCCGGGACTTCTGTTTCGGCCCCACGCACGAGGAGGTCGTGACCGACACCGTTCGGAAAACCGTCACGTCCTACCGCCAGCTGCCCTTGAACCTGTATCAGATCCAGACGAAGTTTCGCGACGAGGTGCGCCCCCGATTCGGCCTTCTTCGGGGCCGGGAGTTCACGATGAAGGACGCGTACTCGTTCGACGTCGATGAGGCCGGGCTCGATGTCGTCTACCGAAAAATGACCCGTGCGTATTCCGCGATCTTTACCCGCTGCAAACTCGATTTCACGATGGTCGAATCCGACGTCGGCGCGATCGGCGGCGCTTCGGCCCACGAGTTCATGGTTCTGGCGGACACCGGAGAGGACGCCGTCGTCAAGTGCGCGGGCTGCGACTATGGCGCGAACCTCGAAAAGGCTTCCACGGCCGAACTTCCTGCGCCCGAACCCGGGGCCCAGAGGCCGGTCCGAAGAGTCCCGACCCCGGGCCAGAAGACCATCGAGGAAGTCTGCCGTTTGCTCGGTGTCTCGCCCGTCCAGTGCGTCAAGACGCTGATTTTCGAAACGGAAAAGGAATTCGTCGCGGCCCTCGTTCGGGGGGATCTCGAGGTCAACGAGGTCAAGCTCAAGAATCAACTCGGGGCGGATCATCTTCAGCTCGCTTCGGAGGCGAAGGTCGAGGAAGCCACGGGCGGCCCTTCCGGGTTCTCGGGCCCCGTCGGCCTTGAGGGCGTCAGGATCGTGGCGGATCGCTCGGTGCTGCGTCTCGTCAACGTCGTCGTCGGCGCGAACGAGAAGGACGCGCACTACGTCGACGCGAACCCGGGCCGCGATTTCAGCGTGCTCGAGGAGGCCGACATCGCGTCGGCCCGAAAAGGCGATCCCTGCCCCCGCTGCGGCGGGGCTCTGGACGTCGCCCGCGGGATCGAGGTCGGGAACATCTTCAAGCTGGGGACCAAGTATTCCGCGCCGATGGACTGCTCGTTTCTCGACGAGGCGGGCGTGAAGAAGCCGATGGTGATGGGCTGCTACGGCCTCGGAATCGGACGGACCGTCGCGGCCGTGATCGAGCAGAACCACGACGACAACGGGATCCTCTGGCCCGCGCCCCTTGCGCCCTTCGATGTCCATTTGATTTCGATGAACGTGAACGACCCCGAGACCCGGAGCGAAGCCGATCGTGTTTACGCGGAGCTGTCCGAGAAGGGGATCGACGTGCTGTACGACGACCGCGACGAGCGGGCGGGCGTGAAGTTCAAGGACGCCGACCTGCTCGGAATACCCCTGCGCGTCAACGTCGGCGGCCGGTCGCTCAAGGAGGGGAAGATCGAGCTCTCCTTCCGGCGCGACGGAAAACCGGAATCGCTGCTGAAAGAACAGGCCGTCGAGGCCGCCGTCGCCGGCGTTCACCAGGCTGCCCGGCCCTGACGGCGAGACGGTTCGCGCCCGATCGGCGACCCTCCTCCGGGGGGGCCGGGTCGGCCGCGGCGCGCCCGGCTTGATAGGATCGATTCGAACATGAGAAAGATCGGAAAGCAGGAAGCTCTCGATTTTCATTCGCGAGGCCGGAAAGGAAAAATCGAGGTCGTCGCCACGAAGCCGTGCCGCACGCAGGAGGACCTTTCTCTCGCGTACACGCCCGGCGTCGCGGAGCCTTGCCTCGAGATCCAGCAGGACCCCCTCAAGGTCTACGACTACACGGCGAAAGGGAACCTCGTGGCGGTCGTCTCGAACGGCACGGCCGTCCTCGGGCTCGGCAACATCGGTCCCCTTGCCGGCAAGCCCGTCATGGAAGGGAAGGGCGTCCTGTTCAAGAGGTTCGCCGACATCGATGTGTTCGACATCGAGCTCGACGCGCCCGACGTGGACGGCTTCGTCGACACGGTGCGCCGGATGGCGCCGACCTTCGGCGGGATCAACCTCGAGGACGTGAAGTCCCCCGAGTGCTTCGAGATCGAGGAGCGCCTGAAGAAGCTGCTCGACATCCCCGTGTTCCACGACGATCAGCACGGGACGGCGATCATTTCGGCGGCCGCCTTCCTGAACGCCTTGAAGATTGCGGGTAAGAAGATCGAAGACGTGAAGGTCGTTTTCGCGGGTGCCGGGGCCGCTGCCATCGCGTGCGCGAACCTGTATGTGTCGTACGGAGTTCGTCCGAAGAACCTGCGGCTCTGCGACCGCAACGGAGTGATCTACAAGGGCCGCAAAGAAGGGATGAACCCCTACAAGGAGAAATTCGCCGTCGAGACCTCCGAGCGAACTCTCGCCGAGGCCCTCGCCGGGGCCGACGCCTTCATCGGCGTGTCCGCGAAGGGCGTCGTCAGCGGGGACATGCTGCGCGAGATGAAAGAGAGTCCCATCGTCTTCGCGATGGCCAATCCGGATCCGGAGATCACCCCCGAGGAGGCGATGATCGCCCGGCCCGATGTCATCATGGCGACCGGGCGCAGCGACTATCCGAACCAGGTCAACAACGTGCTGGGTTTTCCCTACATCTTTCGCGGTGCGCTCGACGTCCGCGCGCGCGAAATCAACGAGGCTATGAAGCGGGCAGCATCCGAGGCCCTGGCCGCGCTGGCGATGGAGGATGTCCCCGACTCCGTGTTGAAAGCCTACGGCGGACAGAGTTTCCGCTTCGGCCGCGATTACCTGATTCCGAAACCGTTCGATTACCGGGTTCTCTTCTGGGTGGCTCCCGCCGTCGCGCGCGCCGCGATGGAGACGGGCGTCGCGAGGGTGCAGATCGACCTCGACGCGTATCGCCGGAAGCTCGAGATCCTCCTTTCCCGGACGCGAGAGGTCATGCGCGGAGTGAGAGAGCGGGCGCGCGCCGATCCGAAGCGCATCGTTTTTCCGGAGGGAGAGCATCCGAAGATCCTGCGCGCCGCGAAGATCCTCGCGGAGGCGGGCCTCTGCCGGCCGATCCTGCTCGCCCGGCAGGAGCAGGTCGCCTCGAAGATCAAGGAGCTGGGCATTCCGGCCGGGAAGATCGAGTTCGTCGAGATTTCGAAGTTTCCGCGCCTCGAGGAATACGCGGATCGCCTCGAGAGTCTCCGTCGCCGCCGCGGGATGACGAAAGAAGACGCGCGCCGCGAAGTGACGCACCGGAACATCTTCGGATCGCTCATGGTCGAGATGGGGGAGGCGGAAGGCCTGATTTCGGGCCTCACGCAGTCCTACTCCGACACCATTCGCCCCGCGCTCCAGATCGTCGGCATCGCGCCCGGGGTGAAGAGGGTGTGCGGGCTCTACATCCTGATCCTGAAAGACCGCGTTTTCTTCTTCGCGGACACGACCGTCAACATCAACCCGAGCGCCGAGGACCTCGCGGAGATCGCGCTGCTTTCCTCGGAAGCCGCCCGCCGCTTCGGGTTCGAGCCTCGCGTCGCGATGATCTCGTTCTCGAACTTCGGTTCGAACCGGCATCCTCGCGCCGATCGCGTCCGCGACGCGGTCGACATCGTGAAGAAGCTCCGCCCCGACCTGCCGATCGACGGAGAGATGCAGGCGGACACGGCCGTGATGCCGGAATTCCTCGAAGACACGTTCCCGTGGGCGACCGTCCGCAAGCCGAACGTGCTCATCTTTCCCGATCTCGAGTCGGCCAACGCCGCCTACAAACTCGTGTGGCGCCTTGCCAACGCGGAGGCGGTCGGGCCGGTCCTCATGGGAATGCGCAAGCCCGTGCATGTCCTCCAGCGGGGCGTCGAAGTCACCGACATCGTCAACATGGCCGCCATCGCCGTCGTCGACGCGCAGCGCAACGAGGAGCTGCAGCGGAAGCTCCTGTGAGACTGCGCGGCTCCGGCGCGGCGGCCGCGGCCGCCGTGATGGCCGCGGCCCTCGGCTGCGCCGTGTGGAAAAAGCCGACGGTGGAGTTCGAAGCGATCTCGCTTCACCGGCTGAGCCAGGACGGGGCGAGTCTCGATGTGAAGCTGCGCGTCCAGAACCCGAACGGCTACAACATCGTCGTTCGACATTTCACCTACCGGCTGGCCATCGGGTCGTCCCCGGTCGGCGGCGGAGAGAGCCCGGCCGACGTCCGAGTGGAAGCGCGGTCCGAATCGACGGTCAGCCTGCCGGTTCAACTCGACTGGCGGAATTTGAAGGCCCGCGGCCTGGATTTTCTCCTCTCAGGCGGCGTCGAATACTCTGTCGAAGGCGAAGTCACGTTTTCGACGCCGATCGGCACGTTCGTGCGGCCCTACCTCCACGCCGGAAGATTTTCTCCGCTCGGGGACCGTTCGGGCCTCTAACCTCTGCGAGCCCCTTGTTCGAGCCGCTCGCAGATCACGAGGGTTCGGTCGTCGTCGAAGACTCCGGAGGAGCAGTGTCGGGTGATCGCCTCGAGGATCGCCCTCCGCATCTCTTCGATCGGCGCCGTCGCCTGCGTCCGAATCACGGCCTCGAACCGCTCGAAGCCGAACGCCTCGTCGTTGCCGTCCCGACACTCGATGATTCCGTCCGTGTAGAAGACCAGACGGTCGCCGGGAGAAAACGGGTACGAGCGCGTCGGAAAATCCCTTCCTTCGAAGAGTCCGAGCGGGAAGGCCGGAAGCTCCAGCGAATTCACCGTCCCGTTCGACACGAGATAGGGAGGCGGGTGGCCCGCGTTCGTGAGCTCGACAGTCGCTCCGGGCCGAATGGTCGCGAGCGCGAGCGTCATGTAGTTTCGGGAATCGGTCGAACGGTGAAGGAGCCGGTTGAGCTTGACGAAGAGGGGAGTGCCTCCTTCGCCCGATTCCAGGAGCGTGTCGAGTGCGGCCTTCGCCGCGGCGACGAGGAGGGCGGTGGGGAGGCCGTGGCCCGACACGTCGCCGACGGCGACCACCGCGTCTCCGCCGCTCGTCGACAGGAAGTCGTAGTAGTCGCCTCCCATTTGCGCGAACGGCTCGAAAAATGCCGAGGTCCGGAGGCCGGGGACGATCACCCCGGGCGCCGGAAGAAGCTTCTGCGCGATCAATTTCGCCTGATCGATCTCCCGGTCGAGCAGCTCTTTGGCCGCGCGGTCCTGCAGGGTGGACTCCAGCGACGATGCCATCGAGTCGAAAGACCTCGCAAGGTCGCCGACCTGGTCCCGGGCCCGCGTCGCGATGCGCACGGAGAAGTCGCCCTCGGCGACCTTTCGAGTCGCCCGGGACAGGCGGTTCACCGTCTTGGTGATCGCGCGAACGAGGAGGAACGCGATCAGGAGGGCCACGAGATACGCGGCCAGAAGAATGGAGGCGATGGTCAGGAGGGCCAGGAACGCCCAGTTCTGGTTCTTGGTCTGGATGGCCCCTTGAGCGAAGAGCTCGGAAAGGGCGCGCCGCCACGACAGCCGCGTGAAGATGGCGACGGTCCTTCGGTCTTCGTTCCCGCCGGGTTGCGCGTTCGCGCCGAGAACGGGAGGGGACGTGTAAATCCAGGAGACCGCGATCCAGGGAGACCTCGAGTGGTCGGCGGGAACGGCCTCCGCGGGATAGATGAACGGGGCGGACATGCTCTTCTTCTCGTCGCTTTCATCCACGGAGACCCGGAGGCCGACGTGACTGGAATCCGTCCGAGCGCCGATCGGCTTGAGGGCAACGCCGGAGAGGTCCGCGAGCCGGGCATAGAGGAGATCGTCGGTCGTCAGCGCGGAGATGTCGGTCTCGCCCGCCCGAATCGTGGAGACGGCGAGGACTTCGGCGCCTTTCTCGCCGATGAACCGCGGCTGCTGAAGCTCCCGGATCCACGAGGGGGTGTTGGAC
>JBOGJO010000192.1:0-14266 GCA_050747885.1 Thermoanaerobaculia bacterium | reverse complement strand
CTGTGCGACCAAACCGGAGTGCCCATCCACTTCCACTCCTCGACGACGTCCGGGTCTGCGCGCTGAATGAGCCTGCGCATCCGGGCGAGCGTCTTGCCGCGCCAGTCGCCGAGATCCTCGATTCGTTTCGAGATGAGATCCGATGCCGACTGGCCCCGGCCCGCGCCCGCCTTTTTCACGTTTCGATCCTCCGTGTGCAAAAAACGAAAGCCCCTTTTACCTCGCCAGCAGAACGAGCGTCTGGTCGTCGTACTGGGGCGCGGCGCCCGCAAACGCGACGACGTCGTCCAAAATCCGGCGAGCGACGCCGGCGACCGCCTCGTTCCCCGTTTCCGCCAGGACCTGCCGAAGCCGCGGGACCCCGAAATCCTCCCCCGATTCGTTCTGCGCCTCGGTGATGCCGTCGGTGTACACGCAGAGCCGGTCTCCCGCGGCGAGCTGGACGCTGTCTTCCGTCCACGTCGACTCCCAGAACATTCCGACCGGCCGGCCGGTGGCTCCCAGGAGCTCCACGCGGCCCGAAGGCCGCATCAGGAGCGCCGGATTGTGCCCGGCGGAGACGTACGTGAGCTTCCCGGACGCGGACTCCGCCAGCCCGAAGAACAGGGTCGCGAATTTTCGGGCGCGGGAAAACCGATACAGGTGGCGGTGAACCCGAAGAATCAGGTCCGCGGGCGTGCGCGCGTCCTCGATCTGCAGGTGGATGGCCGAGGCGAGCGTCGACACGAGAAGGGCCGCCGGAACCCCCTTTCCCGAGACGTCGGCGACGACGAACGCGAACCGATCGCCCGACAGCGGGAAGAAGTCGTAGTAATCCCCGCCGACCTGCCGGGTGGAAAGGCTTTCGGCCGCGACGGCAAAGCCGGGGAATTGCGGGATCTCCCGCGGCAGGATCTCGCGCTGAATCGTCGCGGCAAGCTCCAGCTCCCTCTCCAGGCGCTCCTTCTCGACAGCCTCGCGGTGCAGGCGGGCCGTCTCGACCGCGGTGGCCGCATGGCCGGCGAAGAGCATCAGCAGCCGCTCGTCCGAGGCGGAAAAGTCGGCGATCGTACCGTCCCGCGTTTCCTTGTCCGCGACGGCGAGAACTCCGAGCCTCCTCCCCTCGTGCTGGATCGGCACGACGAGGCACTTCTGGCATTCCGAGAGATAAACACCTGCCGTCGCCTGCGCCGTCGCGTCGTTGTTGATCGCGCCGTCCGAGTCGAGCTCGATGCGCAACGCGTCCTCCTCGGTCAGGAGCGCGCCTCCGAAGGAACGCGAGAGGATCGTTCGCGGGCCGTCGAAGAGGTGGAGCGAGCCGGACCGGGAATTCGTGAGAGAAATCGACCGAAGGAGAATTTCGTCAGCCAGCCGGTCGAGCTCGAGACGACCTCCGACCGAGAGGCCCAGGTCGTACAGCGACTGGAGCTCCAGCGCGCGTTCGCGAAGCTCGAATCGAACGTCTTTCAACGCCCGGGCCAGCACCCTTGCGGCCAGCCACGCCGCGCTCTCCTCGCTCGACGCGCTCGAGGCCGGCTCTTCCACGCGGGTCAGGGCGAGGTCGAGGTGGTCGCCCGGCTCCTCCCCGAGAGCCCGAAGCGCCTCGCGGACTCGGTCGGCGAGCGAGGCGGGAGGGGTCATCGTGCCGGAGCGAGGGCCGCGCGCGCTTCCTGTTCCGAGCCGTAGATGCCGGCGTACTGGGCGAGCCCCATGATTCGGAACGTCTTGTCGATCGTGGGGGTGAGGTGGCAAAACGCGAGCGCGCCCTTCCGATCGATCATCTTCTCCAGCACCTCGATCAGGATCGAAATTCCGATCGAGTTCACGATCTTCGTCCTCTCGAGGTTGAGGATGATCTGGGAGACTCCGCCCTCCAGAAGCACCTGGATACAGCGCTCGATCTCTTCGCCGCCTTCCCGGTTGATGTACCCGTCGGTGCGAAGAACCGCGACGGATCCATCGCGGAGCGATTCGACTTTGCAGGATTCGTTCATTTGTACTTCCGCATCACGATGGTGGTCCCCTTTTCGCTCGATCGAATTTCTTCCTCGTCCATCAGGCTCTGAATGATCTTGAGCCCCCAGCCCCGCTTCTTGTCGCCCCGGAGCTTCTTTTCGAGGGACGGAGGCTCCACCAGCGACGGATCGAAGCCTCGCCCCCGGTCGGACACCGTGACCTCGAACATCTCCCCGCCGCGCGGGGTCGATGAGATCCGGAAAAACACGTCCACGCGGTGACCTCCCCGGCCGGCGTGCTCGAAGGCGTTGATACACGCTTCCACGAGCGCGAGCTTCACCTCGTCAATCTTATCCCGAGACAACCTCATCGATTCCGCGAGGACCTCCGCGAGAGCGGTCGCAGCCAGCTCCATCCCCGGAGAGGCCGGGATCGAAAGAGACACCTCTTTCGCGGTCATCGGGGCGCCCTCAGAACTGGAGGAACGCCCGAAGGGCCGTCCATCCCCAACCCGGTATCGGCAGAACGAGGAGCGCGCCGCCCGCCAGACTCGAAAAGAGAAACGCGATCACTCGAGAGAGCGGAGCGCTCAACGACAGACTTCGGGCTTGGAACGGCATGGTGACCTCCTCGCATCGCAAGGAGGCTGCCACTTCCCCGAAATCCGATCAGACCATTCAACCTATTGACCTCAAAAGAGTTCTACCGCTTCCATCGCGTTCAGTCCTTTCCGCGATAACGAGACATTACGCCACGTTAAAATCATAGCCCTGGAATTACAAACAATCAAACAGTCATAAACAAAATATTTAATAACAATACGGCGCATATTGTCACAGTACATTTACGTCTCACGTCTTCTTCCGGTAAAGGGTCCTTCGATCGATCCCGAGGATTCGCGCGGCCCGGCTCTTGTTCCCCTTTGCCAGCCGAAGCACCGTTTGAATGTGCCGGGTCTCGACCTGACGAAGCGAGACCGGCTCACCCTCCGGGGAGGCCGACACGCTCTCCACGACCGGCGCCTCGATCCACTGCAGGTCGCGGCGGCGAATCACGCCCCCCGAGGCCAGGGCCGCCGCGCCCTCGAGGACGTTTTCGAGCTCTCGGACGTTCCCGCGGAAAGAGTGGGAGAGCAGAGCGGCCATGGCCTCGCGGTCCAGGGTCGCCGGCGACCTTCCCTCCCGCGCCGCAAACTTCGCGAGAAAATAGCGGATCAGCCGGGGGAGGTCCTCGCGGCGGTCCCGCAGGGCGGGAAGGCAGACCTCGACGACGCGGAGCCGGTAATAGAGATCTTCCCGAAAGGTCTTCTCCGCGATCATTCGGGGAAGGTCCTGATGCGTCGCCGAAAGCACGCGCACGTCCAGCGCGATGCGCTTGCGGCCGCCGATCCGCTCGCATTCCCTTTCCTGCAAGACGCGAAGAATCTTGGCCTGAAGCGCGAGGGGCATGTCTCCGATCTCGTCGAGCAGGATCGTGCCTCCCTGGGCGGTCTCGAACTTTCCCGCTCGCGCCTCGACCCCGGTCGCCACCCCGCGCTCGATGCCGAACAGCTCCGCCTCGAGGAGCGATTCCGGCAGGGCGGCGCAATTGATCGCGACGAACGGGCCCTGCCGCCTCGGGCTTTTCTCGTGGATCAGCCGCGCCGCCAGCTCCTTTCCCGTGCCGCTCTCTCCGGTGATGAGCACGGAGACCGACGAAGCCGCGACCCGGGACACGACGTCGAGGACTCTTCGCATCGGGACCGATTCGCCCACGAGGAACGAATCGGCGGCCGATCGGCCCGACTCGTCCCGGAGCCTCCGATTTTCCTCTTCGAGACGGTTGCGCTCTCTCTCGAGCCGCGAGAGCCGCCGTCGGCGCTCGAGGGCGACCCCGGACAGCGCGGCCAGGGAAGAGAGGAACCGTTCGTCTTCGCGGCCGAACGGGAGCGCTCCCCTCCTCGACTCCTTGTCGGCCAGAACGAGCCATCCCAGGCTCCGGTCTTCGGAGCCCACGGCAACCCCCAGGGCGTTCGCGACGGCCGTTTTGAGAATCACCGTCCTGCCTTTCGAGAGCGGCTTGCCCGCCTGCTCGAGCTCGGCGAGAAACGGCTCTTCGAGCAGCAGCGCGTCGGAAGTCTTCCGGGGAAAGCCGAGAAGGGCGCGGGCGGACACCTGGCCGTCCTCGGAAAGCGAAAGAAAGAATCCCCTTGCGGCGTCGAGCACCGAAACGGCCCGGGCCAGCACCTCTTCGGCGAGCTCCCGATCCGATTCGAGGGCGGTCAGCGTCAGGGCCGCGTCGTAGAGGGTCTCGAGGAGAAGCAGCCGGTGCTGGACCTCGAAGTCCTTGCCGAGGTCGGCCTTCACCGGGCCCTCATCGGTCGTCATGCCGCCTTCTTCAGCCTCGCGACCTCGGCCTCGGCCTCGATCGTGTCGAGATCGCGAGGGTTGAATTTTCGATTGAGGGCGAGGACCTTCTCGGCCGAATCGAAATCGCCCAGCCGCGCCTGAGCCTGGGCCAGGATCGCCCGGTACCGAATGACACTCGACTGTTTGTCGAGGTCGAGAGCTTCGCCCGGAGCCGTCAGCGCGCTCTCCAGGAGGCGCAGGGCGTCCCGGTAGCGGCCGTCGCGGAAGGCGATCCTTCCTCTCGTCAGCCGGATCTGGCGCTCGATCTCGGCCTGGGTCACGGGATCCGGGTCCTTCCACGTCACCGAGCTCAGAAGCTCGTCCGCTTCCTTCGCCCGGCCCTCGTCGCTGAGAAGGGTGGCCTCGAAGAATTGCTCGACGCCCCCGAGCTTGGGGGGAAGGTTCGCGTCCCTCATGGCCTGAATCGCCTCGCGGGCGCGCGGGAAATCCTTCTCGCGCAGGGAAACGATGAAAAGCCGTTGCGCGACGAGGAACTTTTCGACGGGCATCTGGGCGAGCCCGAACGCCCGGTCGAGGTCGGACCGCGCGAGAGCGAAGTCACCCCGCTTCTCGTGCGCGATCCCGAGCCGGTAGGGATATCCGAAGAAGTTCGGTTTCAGCGACTGGGCCTTCTGGAAATGGCGAATCGCCGCCTCGTAATCCCCGTGAGCCGTTTCGACCTGGCCGAGGGTGTCGAGGGGATCGGCCGAGTCCGGAGCGATGAAGGCGTATCTCTGAAGGTCGGCAAGGGCCTCGGTCATGTTTCCGCGGGTCGCCTCGAGATACCCGAGGTAGTTGTAGGCTTGCGCGTTGTTGGGATCGCGGGCAAGCCGCTCCCGAAACAGCGCGGCCGCGTCTTCGGTTCGTCCCAGGCGCAGGGCGTCCTCGGCCAGCCATTGATAGCCGAGCTCGTCCTGATAATCCTGCTTCAGGGTCCGCGCGATCCGGCTCGCCTCGTCGTTTCTTCGGTTCACCCAGGCCCGCGCCAGATCGAGCGCGAGGCGTTCCCGGCGGGTCACGCGGCCGCGCAGACGGTTCGCCGCCTCGAGGACCTCCTGCGCCTTCGCGGTGTTCCCGTAGCCTTCGTAAAACTCGACCAGGCCGATTCGAACCATCGCCATCATGAACTTCGGGTCCCGGGAAAGCGCGTTTTCGTAATGACGCCTCGCGTCGGCGAAATACATGCGGTCGTAATCGTCGTTGCCCGCGACGAACTCGCGATAGGCCCCGTCGGAGGCCGTCGTGACCTGCCGGCGGGGAAGGAGGAAAAGCGCGGCCGAAACGGCCGCGACCGCGAGGCACGCGGCCGCGATCCCCCAGGACTTGTGCTGGCTCGTCATTCGGTCACTCCTTCGAAATGCTCATCAGCATGAAGGTCATGTCGTCGTACTGCTCGGCGTCGGCAACGTGCGCGCGCACGTCCGCAAGGATACCGCGGGCCGTCGCCTCCAGATCCGTCGAGGCGTGTTTCGCAAACGAGCGCATCAGGCGGTCCTCCCCGAACGGGTTCATCTCCGAGTCCATGGCCTCCGTGAAGCCGTCGGTGTAGAAAAACAGGAGATCCCCTCTCCTCAGATAGACCTCCCGCGTGTCGTAGGGGACCTCCCGAAGCGCCCCCAGGGGAAGGCGATATTCCGGCGGATCCAGGAGCGTCGGCCCCCCTCCGCCCGATCGGAGGAGAAACGGCAGGGGCTGGCCCCCGATCGCGTACTTGAGCGTGAGCGCCTCGACGTCGAGGAGAAAGTACCCGAGCGCGACGAACATCTTCCTCTTGATGTCGTAGATGCGGCGGTTCGACTCCCGGAAAAGCGCGCCCGGGTCCTCGAGCCGGCGCGATCCGGCGAAGATGATCTCGCGGGAGGCGACCATCAGAAGCGACGCCGGGATCGACTTGCCGGAAACGTCACCCATGACGAAGCCCAGGCGCGCGCCGTTCTGGAACGGAAAGAAATCGTAAAAGTCGCCCCCGACGACCCGCGCCGGGAGACTCCCCCCCGAGAAGCTCACGCCCTCGACCTTCGGGAATTCCCGCGGAAACAGGCTCGTCTGGATGTCGCGAGCGATCTCCAGGTCGCGCCGGAACTCCGCCTGCTGAGTCATCTCGTCGTGGAGCGAAGCGGTCTCGATCGCGGTTGCCGCATGATTGGCCAGCGTCTCGAGCACGAGGAGGTCGTCGGGGTCGAAGCCCTCCTCCGAGAGCTTGCTCTTGAGCGCGAAGAACCCCATCAGGCGGTCCCGGTAGATGATCGGAACGAGCAGCGCCACTCCCCGGCCCGCAATCGAGTCCAGAAACGCGACGCTGTCGGACTCCCCCCAACAACCGGACTTGAGCTCCGAGATGCCGCGCGGCCGCGCCGATCCCTGAAGAAACCGCGAGACGAGGGAACGGTCGGCCAGCCGCTGATCCCGGTGCTCTCTTCCCACGAAATTGCCGTCCTTGTCGCGAAGGAACAGCTCGGCGCCGGAGAGCCGCAGCAGAGAAAGAATTCGGGCCGTCAGGTAATCCGACACCCGCGCCAGGTCGAGCTCTCCGGCGACCGCCTCCGAAATCTCGAGCATCGCTTTTTGATAGTCGTATTTTTCGCGGAAGAACAGCCGATCGATGGGGCTTTGCAGCCGGCGCCGGAGGAACTCGAAAGTCGGGATGACGACCAGGAAAACGCCGAACAGAAAAAGGCGCGAGGACGCCAGGCGCGAATTCGCGAACAACGCGTTCGCCGCCGACAGCGCCCCCGCGTATACGGCGAAGAGGATCGCCGTCGAGATCGTGTAGAGCAGCGACCGCCGAACGATCACCCGCACGTTGAGGATCTGGAACCGGACGATCGCGTAAGCGAAAGTGAGGGGGATGAGGACCATCGGCGCGATCCCGTAGAAAACGTACTCGTCGTTGTGAAGCGCGGTGGGAAAGACGATTCCAAAGAGGACAAACGGAGCCGTGCCGAAAATCGTGCCCACGAAAACCTGCATGACCTGGCGTCGTTCGCGAGGATCTTCGAGGGTGAAGGCCGAGTGGGCCAGGGCCGCGAGGCCGAGCACCAGGTAGTCGCCCAGGAGAACCCAGGAGGCCAGCGGCGCTCCCGAGAGCAGCTTCACGCCGCGGCCCTGCATCTGACGCTGAACGTCGAAGATGAAGACGACCGGGGGAATCGCGTAGATGAGGAAATACAGCAGCGGGCTGCCGTTGAGGAACCCCTGGAGACTCCTCGCGATCGAGCGCGGCGGATCCTCCGCGGCGAACCGAAACTGATTCGGTCTCGGGAAGATCAGGAAGAAATGGAGAAACGCCGCGGGAAGCAGGAAGAGAGAGATCGTGCCCGTGTTCTGGACGAACAGGTCCACCCACCAGTACGAGGCGGGCCTGAGCCGGCAGACGAAAAACAGGAGGAAGAGAACGCACACCACGAAAAAGACGCGCACCGCGCCGTCGTCGGGGCGCTTCCAGAACACGAACAGGCCGATGGCGAAAAAGAGAAAGCCGAGGATGGCTTCATAAAAGTACGTGGGGTCGGCGAGAATTCGGCCAGTGAGAACCACGTCCACGACGAAGTCGCGTTTTCCGGCGCGCTCCACCATGTAGGCGACGCGGGATCCGATCCGGCATTTCAGGAGCTCCCTCCTCGCGTCGGAAGGCCCCCGCACGATCCGGTGGTTGATTCCGAGAATTCGGTCCCCGGGCAGGATGCCCGCCCTGTCCGCGCCGGAGCCCTTGAGAACCTCCCGGACGAGCACGGCGTCCTGGCTGTACGGATTCGGAACGACGCCATCGGCCGGACGGCGGACGAACATGTCGGCGAGCGATCCCAGCGCGATGGCCAACCCGACGAAGCCGAAGACCAGCAACGGGGCGCGCCGGGAACCAAAGTTCATCAAACTGAATGAATTATACGAATCGACCTCGATTTGGTTCAAACGCTCGTCTCCGGATAGAGTCCGGCGATGCCGCTCGTCACGTTCGAAGGAATCGAAGGCTCCGGAAAGTCGACCCAGGCCCGGCGCGCCGCGGATTTCTTTCGAAGCCGGGTCCCGGAATTGCTCCTGGAGCGCGAGCCCGGGGGCACGGAAATCGGCTCGGCAATTCGGGCGCTTTTGCTCGATCCCGCCCGCAGGAACCTCGATCCGATGGCAGAGCTGCTGCTGATCGAGGCCGACCGCCGGCAGCACGTCGTCGAGACCCTCGCCCCGGCGCTCGCGCGCGGAGCGCTCGTGCTGTGCGACCGGTTCAACGACGCGACGTTTGCCTACCAGGGCGGGGGCCGGGGAATCGAGAACGCCGTGATCTCGCAAATCGACGGCAAGAGCACCGCCGATGTGCGGCCGGACCTGACGCTGCTCTTCGATTGCCCTCCCGAAATCGGCCTCGCCCGCGCCCGCCGGCGCGAAGGGGGAAGCGCCGACCGCTTCGAAGGCGAGAACGAGCCGTTTCATCGGCGGGTCCGCGACGCGTATCTCGAAATTGCGCGACGCGAGCCCCGGCGGGTGCAGGTTCTGGACTCCACGCAAGACGCGGACGCGGTGTTTCGGGAAGTCGCCGGCCGGATTTCCAGGCTCCTCGCCTGACGTGCGAACGATCCTCGTCTCCGGCGACTCTCCGGCGGCGCTCCGACGGGAGGCGCTCGCGAGCGCGCAGCGGCTCCTTTGCCCCGAGCACCGGGCCGGCGACGCGTGTTCCGTTTGCCGGCGTATCGGCGACGATTCCCATCCCGACTTTCTCCGGGTTCGCCCCGACGGGGTCCAGATCAAGGTGGAGGACGTTCGGGACGCCGTGCGATTCGCTTCCGGCCGCCCTTACGAGGCGCCGGCTCGCATGATCTGGGTCGAGGGAGCCGAGGCGCTTCGGGATGCCGGCGCGAACGCGCTGTTGAAGTCGCTCGAGGAGCCGGGAGAGTCGGTCCAGTGGCTGCTCACGACGACCTCTCCGGAATCGATTCTCGCGACGATCCGGTCGCGGTGCGTTCACCGGCGCCTTTCGGCCCGGAAACCCTCCGAGGTCGCGGCCGGATTCGAAGCCGAAGGCTTCTCGCCGTCCGACGCGCGCGATGCGGCGGCTCTCGGGCTCGAGCCGGGAGAGCCCGCGGACCTCGATGCCGCCAGGGAGACTCGCCGCCTCGTCCTGGGCGCGCTCGCCGACGGCTCCATCTCCGCGTTGCTCACCCTGGCCGCGGCTTCCGCGGAAGACGACGAGGCCCCGCGCCTTGCGGCTTCAATCCTCCGGGATGCCGCCGTTCTCGCTTCGGGAGCTCCCGCGGATCGCCTTCGCCACGTCGCCGCGTCCTCCGAGTTGACTCGAGTGTCCCGACTCTATCGCGCCGACGCGCTTCGAGCGGCGGCCAGCGAAGCGGATGCCCTCGAAGACGCCGCCGCCCGCCATCGCCAGAAACGCCTTTTGTTCGAGCGCCTGTTCCTCAGGCTCCGGAGCGGGAGGGCCGAGAAATAATCGGGGGGAGGAGGCGAACACGGGGTTGAGAAGGAGGATGTCGGAAGAGCGCGGAACTTGGAACGTGATGAGCGAATCGGTGACAGCTTGGATGCATCGGACGCCCGCCTTCACAACCTCCCCCCGAAACCATTTCTCGGACAAGGGAATTATAGCACTATTTCGTCAGCCGCACCCGGACGCGAGCGCTCCTGCGCGCCGGAGCGACCACCTCGACCGTCTTCTCGGCGAAACCGGGGCAGGTCACGACAACTCGGTGCTCTCCCGCCGGAACCGCGAATCCCTCGCCGAGGGAATTGAGCTCGCGCGCTCCGCCCGCGAAATGCCCGTCGACATAGACGGCAGCGTCGAGGGGCTCCACCTCGAAGGACAGGTGCGAATCCGAGGCCTCCGGGGCTCGATCGTCCAGCTCGCCGTCGCCCGCGTCGCCCGGCGCCTGGTCGGCCTCGTCCGGCTGTTCTGAGCCGTCCGGGGGCGTGGCCTCCATCCGGCCCCGGGGCGCTTCCTCCGGATCCGCGGCTTCGGCCTGTGTCTGACTTCCCCGCTTCCGGAAATACCGCACGACGCCCCCTTCCGGCCGAGCCGGCTCGTAGGTGCCGTAGTGTTTCGCTCCAGGAATCTTCTTCAATCGACGGTCGATCCGGAAGGACCGGCCGGGCGCTGCCTCGACGTCGGTCGAGTAGGTCTCATAGCCGTCGAGACGGAATTCGAGCCTGTAGTGACCCCGTCCCAGATACAGCATGTCGGGATATCCGTCGAAATCGTCGGCGGTTCCGATCAGCTTCCCGTCGAGGAAGAGGGACGCCTCGTCCGGCTCGACGTCGGTCTTGACCGCCGTCCAGCGCGACGGACTCGCATATCCCCGTCGAAAGTAGGGGTCGGCGTACGGATACGCGTAGGGATACGGGTAGTAGCCGTAACCCCACCACCATGGGGAATACCAGCCCCAACCGCCGAAAACGCGCCCACCGCCTCCCCCGCCGTGGCCTTCGTGCTCCCCGCCGCCTCCGCCGCCGTGCTCACTCCGATGCGCCGCCGGCGCGAACGTCCGCGAAGCCCGGGCCGGGGCCGACTTCGAAGTCGCCGCCGAAACCGGGCGCGAAGCGATGAGAAACGCGAAGGCGACGCCAAGTGCAAAGAGCGAAATCGGTTGAAAAGACGCTCGCAATCTCGACATGACAAACCTCCATCCTCCTGGGAAAGCAATTTTGCGACCAGGTTGGACGCGACCGCGCGTCGAGATCTCCCGACCACGGAAAGGGTTGCCGGAGGTCGTCCCGGCGCGGTTTGCGCCGCTGACCTCCTCCTGTGTCACACCGTCCCCTTCATGGGGCATCGGAAAGGGCGCTCTTGAGGCCGCGCAAATAGTCCGCGCGCAGCACCCGATCGATGGCCCGCCGTCCCCCGGGGATCTCCCATCTCTGGCACAGCCCGGCCCAGATCCTCAGCGGCAGGGAGGCTCCGGTGCGCTCCACGCGAGCGGATCCCACTCCCAGAAAGTCCGCCAGCTCCGGATGTTTCCGGTAGAAGATCGCGGCCGCGCGGCCCGAGCGCTCCTGGCGGCGCCGAAACGAGTCGAACGTGATCTCGTGGTGGTGGCGCACGACGGCTCCGGGCCGGTAAACGATCACGTATCCGTGTCGGGCAAGCCGGTAGGAGAGCTCGATGTCCTCCCAGGCGGCGTCGGGAAAAGTCGTGTCGAAGAGTCCCGCCTCCAGCAGCGCCTGTCGCGGGACCGAAATGTTCGACGTGTAGAAGAAATTGAACGGCACCGATTCCGGATCCTCGATCAACTCGTATCCGAACTGAAGTCCGTACTCGTTGATGTGGTGGAGAAACGGCGTGATGCGGCGCTCCCGCGGCCAGCCCGTGTAGCCGAGAACGGAGATTTTCCTGGCGCCGGACTCTCGGTGGGAACGAAGGTGAACTTCCAGAAAGTCCGGCTCCGGAACGGTGTCGTCGCCAAGGAACACGACGATCGGCCCTCTCGCGGCTCGAATGCCGCGGTTTCGGGCGCCGGCGGGACCCGAATTCTCCTGTTTCGTCACGCTGAAATCGAACTTCGGAGAGCAGCGCTTCAGAGCTTCGGCCGAGCCGTCGCGCGAGCCGTCGTCCACGACCAGGACCTCGAAGGCGGCGGCGGGCAGAGTCTGCCGTTGGAGACCTTCCAGCACACGCAGGACCGTGTCTTTCCGGTTGAAAGTCGGAACGACGACCGAGAGCTCCGGGGTCACCGTGGCCCCACGAAGATGTCGGAGAGGTTCCGGGCCCGCAGCGCCAGGATCCTCGGCTGGATCTCCTGGAAGAATTTTGAGGCCAGGACATCGTCGCCCGGATACGTGGGAACGAGCGCGGCCGGAAACTTCGAAAAAATTTCGCGGTCTCCGCGCCGGCGCCGGGCCTGCACCCATTCCCGCTTTTCCTGCAGCGCGTCGCGATGGGCAAAAATCCATCGGAGGGCGCGCAGCTGGGCGATCGCCAGGGGATCGCCGAGCAGGACGCTCTCCCGCGCCCGAATCCCAAAGACCCGCGAGAGGAGCGACGCCCACTTCCGCCGTCCCGCGGGCTCGGCGTAAGGATCGCGCGACAGGTCGGAAGCGCCGGGATCCCGGGAGACCATCGCCGCGACCCGCGCCAGAAAGACCGCCAGCAGGGCCGGAAGGGCGTCCCGGAGGTGGTCCGATTCGAAGTTCTTGTAAGCCGTGGCGAACGCGTTTCTTTCGATCAGGAAGCCCCTCTTGAAGACTCCGAGGGCTTGCCCCGTCGCCCCTCCCTCGTGCCGGGCGGACGCGGCGGGCTCGAAAAGAATCCGCTTTCCAAAAATCCACTGGCGCCACCCGAAGTCCACGTCCTCCAGGTAGGCGAAATAATCTCCGTCGAACCCCCCGGCGTCCAGAAACTCGGAGCGATCGGCCAGCATGTTGCCACCGCAGGCGAAGAACCTCTCCTCACCGGCGCCCCCCGCCGAGACCGGCGCGCCCACGAGATCGGAGAACGCGTGGCCGTCGAAGGTCACGAAGCCATCGGAGAAATCGTTGCGGAGCCCGGACGGATCGGTGAGGCGCCCCGCGATCACGGCGACGTCCCCGGGCTTCCGCGCGGCCGCCGCAAGGAGGCTCGAGAGCCACCCGTCTTCGGGCACGGCATCGTCGTTGAGAAAGACGACGTGAGGGGCGGCGGCGGATTCCGCGCCGACCCGGCACGCCTCCGCGAATCCCATGTTTCGACTCTGGGTGAGGACCCGGACTCCCGGAAATCGCCGCGCCGTCTCGGCCGGAACCCCCTCGCGCGACGCGTTGTCGATGAGAACGACCTCCGCGCCCTCCCGGCCCGCCTGCAGGGCGGCCGGCGCCAGCGTCCGAAACAGCCGATCCCGTCCCCGATGGTGGACGATGACGATCGTCGCCCGCGGCGTCAGCGCCCCCTCCGAAGCAGCCGAAACGGAGCGCGCGGCCGGGCCTGCGGAAAGTCCAGCCGGTCGGAAACGACCGGTTTCTCGAAAAACTCGACGACCGGGCGCGCCACCCGGCCCCAGGCATAGTCGGCGGCAAACAGCCTCGCGCGAGCCGAGGCCTCGCCGCGGCGACGTTCGTCGCGCAGAGAATCGCCGATCGCCCCCCGAAGGCCGTCCTCGTCCCGGACGCTCGCCCCCGCGCCGGCGGCGGACAGCTCCCGCGCCAGACCTCCCCCTTGCAGGACGACCGACGGCAATCCGTACGCGGCCGAATCGAGAAGGCGCGTGCGAAACGACAGATCCGTCTCCAACCCGGGCCGGCAGACGCACACGGCGAGCGTCGAGGCGCCGTACAGCTCGCCCCGTCGCTCGTACGGCGTCCAGGGAAGAAAGAAAACCGATCGGTCCAGCCAGCCTCGCCGGCCGGCGAGCGCCACGGCCGCGTCGTAGACGCGTTGCGGCGTGCTTTCCCGATTCGGGTTCTCGCAAAAGATCACACGAAGCGAAGGAAACTCCGCAAGAAGCTCCGGCCACGCCCGAAACAGCGGGTCCGGATCGTGCCAGTCGTACAGGCCGCCGAAATACAGCACCGGATCGCCCTCCCGGGCTCCGATTCGCCGGCGGACCGGCTCGGGATCGGCCGGGGCGGCCCGCTCGACCCCGAAAGGGACGACGCGGAGAAGCGACCGCGCACCCGGGTCGCGGGAGATCAGCCGGGCGTCCACGCGCCCCCCTTGCACGAGCATTCCCAGGTAAAAGAGCCGCTGCTCCTCCGAGGCGCAGAGAAACAGGTCCGCGCGGTTGAGCGCGAGGTGCCAGGCGGCCCGATCGTTGGCTTCCACGCCTTCCCCGAGAGAGTCCAGGTACTGAAAGTTCTCGACGAGGAAGGGATCGTACCAGTCGACCGCGACCGGGACGTGCGGGGCCGCGAGAAAAAAGTAGTTCGCCGCGTGCCCCGAAACGAGCGCCGCACGGCAGTCGCGAATCTCCGAATGAAACGCTTCGGATCCGGGAGGCGCTCCGACGACCGTCATTCCCGGGAAGGAAGGGGCC
>JBOGJO010000191.1:0-5595 GCA_050747885.1 Thermoanaerobaculia bacterium | reverse complement strand
GGCCGGGCCTTCGACGTCCGCCCCGCCGGAATGCTCGCCCTGGATGTCGCGCGAATCGAGGCGGGCCTGCTTCTCATCGACGTCGATTTTCACAGCAGCAAAAAGGCGCTCATCGAATCGCAGCGGTACTCGCCCTTCGAAATGGGTCTTTCGCGGCTCGTGAGCCTCGGGAAGCATCGCTTCGTCGGCCAGTCGGCGCTGTGCGAAGAGGCTCGCCGGGGCCCGGACCGCGAGATCGTCGGACTGGAAGTCGACTGGACCGAGATCGAGTCCCTCTACGAAGCGATCGGGCTCGCGCCGCAGATCCCCGCCACGGCGTCCCGGGCGGCCGTTCCGGTTTACCGCGGCGAGGCGCAGACCGGAAAGGCGACCTCGACGACGTGGTCCCCGATCCTGAAAAAGTTGATCGCTCTGGCAACCGTTCGGCGCGAAGATGCGGCCCTCGGAACGCCGCTCTCGATCGAGGTGACGGTCGAGGCGGTTCGTCATCGCGTGACGGCGAGAGTCGTCAAGACGCCTTTCTTCAATCCCGCTCGAAAAACCGCCACGCCGCCGTGGTGAAGGTCCCGGCGCCGGCCGAGCCCGGTCTTCGGGACGTCGTGGATTCCTACGACGCGCGCCGGCCGCTGGAGGAGGCCTGGACGATTCCCGCCTCCTGGTACGTCGATCCCCGGATCGCGGAGCTCGAGCGCAGGACCGTCTTTTCAGCCGGCTGGCAGATGGTCGGCCGCGGCGAGCAAGTCGCGGCGCCGGGCCAGTACGTCGCCGTGGAGATTGCCGGCGAGCCGGTCGTCGTCGTTCGGGGAAACGACGGAGTCCTCCGGGGCTTCTACAACGTGTGCCGTCACCACGGCGCGGCCGTCCTCACGGAACCGGAAGGCAAGACGCCCCTGCTTCGGTGCCCATACCACGGCTGGACATATTCGCTCGAGGGCGCCCTCAAGGGCACGCCCGATTTCGCGGGCGTCTGTCATTTCGAGAAGGAAAAAAACGGGCTCGTGCCGCTGGCCGCCGAAGAATGGGAAAACTGGGTTTTCGTGCGGCTCGACCCCGAGGGGCCCTCGCTTTCGGATTTCCTCGGCGCCGACCTGCTCGGCCGGTGCCGGGGGCTCGGCCTCTCGCGATTCCATTTCCTCGAGCGGCGCCGCTACTCGTTCGGCTGCAACTGGAAGGTTTTCGTGGACAACTATCTCGACGGCGGCTATCACGTTCCGCACCTCCACAAGGGCCTGGATTCGGTGTTGGACTACTCCCGCTACTCGATCGAAAACGGCGAGCGCTTCTGCCTCCAGAAAAGCCCGATCGTTCGCGAGGGCGCGGACGCTCAGACCGGCGCCGTGAGGGGGGGCCACGAGGCCCTGTACTACTGGATCCATCCGAATTTCATGATCAACTGGTACGAGGGCGTCATGGACACGAACCTCGTGCTGCCGCTCGGCGTCGAAAAGACCGAAGTGATCTTCGATTTCTATTTCACCGACGTCTCCTCCGACGCGGCGAGGGAGAAGAATCGCGCCAGCATCGACGTCGGGCAGAGGATCCAGGACGAGGACACCGCCATCTGCGAGTCGGTTCAGAGAGGACTCGGCTCGCGAGCGTACGGCGCCGGGCGGCTCTCGGCGCGGCGCGAGGGCGGCGAGCATCTCTTTCACCGTCTCCTCCACGCGGACCTCGTCCGCGGTTTGTAGCCTGCTAGAATCGCCGCCGTGAAGGCCCTCGCCGCTCTTCTGCTCGCATTTGCCGCCGGAAACGCGTTTGCCGTTTCCGACCGCGCCGCGCTCAACCTTGCGATCGCGGGAACACGCGACGCGCCTCCGGACCTGTTCGACCTCATCGTCCAGCATCGGCGCGAGTTTCTCAGCGGCGTTCGCGAGACGATCTCCTGGACGCCGGCGGCCGATTTCGACAAGGAAGCGCGGGCTCTCTCGCGCACGATCGTCTCTCGCGCCCACTTTCCGGACGTGATCCATCGCATCGGGACGATCGTGGGCGAGTTGATCGTCGTCGAGGCGCCGAAATCCGGCTCCCCCGCGGAGCGGCTCGCCTTCGAAGAGGCGAGCGAGGGGCCGTACATGATCCCCGGTGTCTCCGCGGCGGCGGCAGCGGGAAACCCTGGCCCCGTGGCCGCTTCGATCGCCCGGGCGCCCGCGGAGCTTCGAGAGCGGAAGGCGGCCCCGGGGGCCCTTGCGTCGCGGCTGGTAGCCGACGAAACGAATCTGCTCTGGGCAATCTGGATCGGCGCGGGCGGCGACACGCGGCCGGCCAGGAAGTTTGAGGAGAAGAATGGACCCTACACAGTCCCCGGCGCTCCCCGCTGACCTCGCGCGACCGGTCCGGCGGGCCCTGCTCTCGGTTTCGGACCGGACCGGCCTCGTCGAGCTTGCCCGGGGCCTGACGGCGGCGGGCGTGGAAATCATCTCGACCGGGGGAACGGCGAAGTTTCTCGCCGAGCAGGGGATTCCCTCGCGGAAAGCGGAGGAAGTCACGGGTTTTCCGGAGGTTTTCGGAGGAAGGGTCAAAACACTCCATCCGAAAATCTTCGGAGCGATCCTGGGAAATCCCGCGGACCCCGCCCACGAGAAGGATTTCTCGGACCAGAAGATTCAACCCATCGACCTGGTGGCGGTCAACCTCTATCCCTTCGAAGACGCCGTCGCCCACGGCGCTCGCGGAAAGGATGCGATCGAAAAGATCGACATCGGCGGCCCGGCCATGATCCGCGCCGCCGCGAAAAACCACGCGCGCGTGACGGTCCTCGTCGATCCTTCCGACTACGCCGGGGTCCTGGCCGAAATCCGGGACAGCGGAGGGACGTCCGCCGCGAGCCGGGAACGACTTGCTTCGAAAGCGTTCGCCCGCACCGCCGTGTACGACTCCGCGATCGCGAACTATTTCTCCCGAGAGCTTTCGGGGGGCGAGCCTTTTCCCGACACCCTGCTCTTCGCATTCGAGAAGCAGGACGAGCTGCGGTACGGAGAGAACCCTCATCAGCAGGCGGCGGTTTACCGCGATCGGCTCGCGCCCGCCGGCGAGCTCACCGACTCCCGCCAGATCCAGGGCAAGGAGCTGTCCTTCAACAACCTCCTCGACCTCGACTCCGCCCTTCGCCTTGCGAGAGACTTTCGGGGCACGACAGCGGTGATCGTCAAGCACAACAATCCGTGCGGCGTCGCGGTCGGAGAGACCCTGCTCGAGGCGTTCGGCCGCGCCTTCGCGTGTGACCCCCTGGCGGCCTTCGGAGGAATCATCGCGCTCCGGGGCAAGGTGGACGGCACCGTGGCCTCGCTCATCCTTCAACATTTCGTCGAGGCCGTGGTCGCCGACGATTTCACCGAAGAAGCGAAGGCTCTCTTCGTGAAGAAGCCCAACATCCGCCTCCTGCAGCTGCCCGTCAGCCAGAAGCCCGCCCCCGGCCCGGACTGGAAGCGCATCGGCGGCGGTCTGCTGCTGCAGAGCGCGGACGACGCCGAGGACGATGCCGCGGCGTGGAAAATCGTCTCCCAGAGGCGACCTCTCGCGATCGAGCGCGCCGCCTGCGAGCTCGCCTGGACCGTCGCCCGACGCGTCAAATCGAACGCGATCGTCGTGGCCAACGCCCGCCAGACCGTTGGAATCGGCGCCGGACAGATGAGCCGCGTCGATTCGTGCCGCCTGGCCATCACGAAGGCGAACCTGGCCCTGACGGGCTGCGGGGCGGCGTCCGACGCGTTCTTCCCGTTCCGCGACGGGCTCGATATTCTCGCAGACGCGGGCGTGACGGCGGTGGTTGCGCCCGGCGGCTCCATTCGGGACGCGGAAATCTTCGCCGCTGCCGACGAGCGCAAGATGGCCCTTCTGCTGGCGCCGCACCGGCATTTCCGGCACTGAGACCATGTCATTGCGAGGAGCGAAGCGACGAAGCAATCTACCCCTGGCCGTTCCGAACCGGGTCAGATTGCCACGGCCCCTGCGGGGCCTCGCAATGACAATGGGCTTCCCGGCCTTTCTCCTCCTCGCCTCCCTTGCCGCGGGCGACGACCCGGCGACCCAGCTCGCGAAGGCTGCCCGGTATTTTCAGGACGGAAAGGCGCACGAGGCGGAATTCGTCCAGACCTTCACTCCCGTCGGATTCAACCACGGCCAGGAAGAGAGCGGCACGGTCCTCGTTCAGGGTCCTGAAAATCTCCGTTTCCAATACGGTCCGCCCTCGAGCAAGGTTTTCACGTTCGACGGAAGCACCGCGCGATTTTTCACGCCGGGCGAGCGCCAGATGATCGTCCGCCGCCTTTCCGAGGAGGATCGGGCGCAGCTCCCGCTCATCTTCCTGGAGTCGCCGGCCGAAGTCGCGAAGCTCTATACGCTGTCCCTGGAGCCTCACCCGGAAGGGAGCGCGATCCTCCTGACGCCGAAATCAGCCGACGCGGAAGTGGCCTGGATTCGCCTTTCCCTGAGCGGCGGTGGAGCTCCGGCCGGCCTTTCCTTCCAGGGCTCGACCGGGGACCGAACGGAGTTCCAATTCAAGGATTTCCGAGCCCTCCCGGCTCGCGAGGCGTCGGATTTCACGATCCATCCGCCCGCGGGCACGAGAATCGTCGAGAACGGGCCCTTGTAGGGCGGAAAGGAAACGACGCCATGCCCCAGGAAAATTCATTCGATGTCGTCTCCAAAGTGGACCTTCAGGAAGTGCAGAACGCCGTACACCAGGCCAGCAAGGAGATCGTGACGAGATTCGATTTCCGGGGAAGCAAATCGAAGATCGAGTGGAACGAGAAGGACCTCGAGCTCACGCTGACCTCCGACGACGAGCACAAGATGAAAAGCGTGGTCGACATCCTCGAAACCAAGCTCGTCAAGCGAAACGTTCCGATCAAATCGCTGGAATTCAAGACAGTCGAGCCCGCCGCGGGCGCGACCGTCCGACAGGTGGTGAAAGTGCAGCAGGGAATCGCGATCGAAAAGGCGAAAGAAATCGTCAAGGCGATCAAGGACTCCAAGATCAAGGTCCAGGCGTCGATCCAGGCCGATCAGGTCCGGGTCGCAGGCAAGAACCGTGACGACCTGCAGGCGGTCATCGCCCTGCTCCGGGGCGCCGACTTCGGCGTCCCGCTCCAGTTCACGAACTACCGAGGTTAGCCTCTTCCCCTCTGATAGGATTCGCGCCAGACATGGCGCCCGCCGCGAAACCCCGCGAAGCCGAATTGCGGCGATCCTACGACCTCGTCGCGCCGAAGCTGTCGCAGGTCGAAGACGAGCTGATCCGCCTGTGCGATTCGCCGGTTTCCACGATCTCCCGGATCGGCGATTACCTCCGAAGCGGGGGCGGGAAGCGCCTTCGCCCGGCTTTGCTGCTCCTGTCGGCAAAGCTCCTGGGCTACCGCGAGGGCCGCGCGGACGTCCGGTACGCCGCGGTGATCGAGTTCATCCACGCCGCGACGCTCGTCCACGACGACATCATCGACGAGGCGAGGCTTCGCCGCGGCCGCGAGTCCGTCAACGCCAGGTGGGGAAACAACCTCACGGTTCTCTTCGGCGATTACCTCTACACGAAGTCGATGGGAGTGGCTCTCGATGAGGGCGATCTCACGATCCTGAAAATCCTGTCCGACACGACGCTGA
>JBOGJO010000190.1:0-6797 GCA_050747885.1 Thermoanaerobaculia bacterium | reverse complement strand
GCGCCGGCGCAGGCTGGGCTCCGAGATCCCGAGGGAAAGCGAACTGCGGCCGAGTGGTCGAGGAGCATTTGCCGAGCCGGCGCTGGGGCTGGGCCGCGCCTCGATCCGAGCGAGCTTATGATCGCCTTCGCATGGAGTTATTTCGCCCGCTGTTCTGGGAATCGGGGAAGCTGAAGCTTCTCGACCAGCGCCTGCTCCCGGGAAAGGAAGTCTGGCTCGAGCTCGAGACGCCCGAACAGGTCGCCGCCGCGATCCGGGACATGGCGGTTCGGGGCGCCCCCGCCATTGGTGCAGCCGCCGCCTTCGGGATGGCGCTCGCGCTCAGGGAGCGGCGCGCCGGCGCGCCAGAATTCGAGCGGGCGGCGAGCCTGATCCGGTCCGCCCGCCCCACCGCACGCGACCTTTTTGCCGCGGTCGATCGGATGGAGCGTGTCTTCCAGGAGACGACCTTATCGCCCCAACTGGCCGACCGGCTCGTCGAGGAGGCCCGAATGCTTTCCGAGGAGGGAATCGAGGCCTGCCGGGCGATCGGCCGCTTCGGGGGAGAGCTGTTGTCGTCCGACTCGACGGTCCTCACGCACTGCAACGCCGGCGCGCTCGCAACGTCCGGTTACGGAACGGCCCTCGGCGTGATCCGCGGCGCCGTGGAGGCGGGAAAGAAGATCCGCGTGCTCGCCGACGAAACTCGCCCCTTCCTGCAGGGAGCGAGACTGACGGCGTGGGAGCTCGAAAGAGATCGCATTCCGGTCGAGATCATCACCGACAGCATGGCGGGGCACTTCCTGTCGCGCGGCGAAGTCTCCGCCGTCGTCGTCGGCGCGGACAGAATCGCCGCGAACGGGGATACCGCGAACAAGATCGGCACTTACTCCCTCGCCGTGCTCGCGAAAGAGAACCGCGTCCCGTTCTACGTTGCCGCACCCACGACCACCCTCGACGCCTCGCTTCCCGACGGGTCCGGAATTCCCATCGAAGAGCGCTCGCCGGACGAGGTGACCTCGATCGCGGGCGTCGCCATCGCGCCGGAAGGCGTCTCCGCTCGTCACCCGGCCTTCGACGTCACGCCCGCCCGTTACATCGCGGCGATCATCACCGAGCGGGGCGTGCACCGCCCGCCCTTTTCGAACAGCCTGCCGAGGTAACCGGGGGCGCCCGATTCAGGGTTTGCCGGAGACCGCCTTCGTATAAAACGCCTGGATGTCCCCGGACAATCGCTCGAGCGAAGACTTCTGGATGTACATCATGTGCCCCGCCGGAAAATGATCGAGCGAGACGTTGCCGCGCAGGGCGGCCGGCAGCCCGAGGTGATCGATCGTGTACTCGGCCGCGAAAAACGGCGTCGCAAAATCGAAAAATCCCGCGGCGACGAAGACGTGAAGCGCAGGATTCTGGACGATCGCGTCGCGCAGAGTTTGCGCGACATTGGCGTACTGCCCCTCCGGGAACTTCCACGGTTGAACCCGCCCGGTCAAGATCTCGTACGGCAGATCGTTTTCGTACTTGAGATCTTCCCTGACGTAGTTGTTGAACAGCGCGGTGTACGGCCCGTAAATCGCCTCGTAGCTGGGATCGGCGCCGAACCCTCCCTCGCCATCCGGTAGATAAGGCCGTGTGAAACGAGCGTCCAGGCGCCCGATCGTCTTGCCCTCGTCGCGAAGCAGCTCGGAAAAGAACTCACCGTCGGACACGCGAAGGTCGTGCCGTTCGACGTATCTCTCCGGGATTCCGGTGAGACGAGAGAGCTCCTTCGCCGCCGCGGCGCGGCGCTCGGGCGCAAGCCGGTCGCCCGCGAGAAGCGCAAGAGCATAGTCGCCCGAAGCAAACTTTTTCGATTCCGCCAGGGCTCCCTCGAAATCCTTCTGCAGATCCGGCGGCAGCTTCTTGTGGTACCAGGCCGCGGCCGTTTCCGACGGCAGGAACATCAGATACGGCAAATCGTTGCCGGGATTGAATTCGAGGGTCTGGAAATTGAGCACCGTCGAAATGAGGGTGATGCCGTTCAAGTAAAGACCATGCCGGCGCTGGAGATATCCCGACAACCCTGCGGACCGTGTCGTTCCGTAGCTTTCACCGGCGAGAAACTTCGGCGACGCCCAGCGATGATAGCGGGTCGTGTAGAGCCGGATGAAATCTCCGACGGACTCAATGTCTTCCCGAAGCCCGTGAAACTGCTCCGGCTTCTCCCCGGCGGCGGGGCGACTGAACCCCGTCGTCACGGGATCGATGAAGACGAGATCCGTGAACGCAAGCCATGTCTGCTCGTTGTCCACGAGATGGTAAGGAGGGGGAAGGGCCCATCCTTCATCGGCCATCGCGACCCGCTTGGGTCCGAGAGCCCCCATATGCAGCCAGACCGACGAGGAACCGGGCCCGCCGTTGTAAGCGAACGTCACGGGCCGGCGGGAAGCGTCCCCTCCCTCGCGGGTGTACGCGACAAAGAAGATGTTCGCCTTGAGCTTGCCTTCTTCGTCCTTCATCGGCATGTAGCCCGCCGTCGCGGTGTATCGCAAAGGCTTTCCGCCGAGCTGAATCTCGTGCGACGTAACGACCGGTTTGACCTCGGGAGCCGCCTTCTCGGCCTCCTTCTTTTCGTGTTCAGACGGCTTTTCTCCCCCCCCGGGGCCGTCGGCGGCCGCGACGTTTCCTCCGAGCGTGAGCGCCGCCAGGACGGAAACGAAGATCCAGAAGCGTTTGAGGTTCATGTCGAGCTCTCCTGCGGGGGATCTTACTCCGTCCCGACTTTCTCCCGCCAGAGCGGGACATCGGCGCGATCTCGGGCCTCGAGGCGAGCCTCTTGATTTTTCCCGTGATCCTGGCGATGTTCTTTCTCTTCGCGCGGCTGTATCCGGTAAGATCTCTCGAGATCCAAAAGGAGTGAACATGAGCGACCCGAACCCCCAGACTTTCGCCAATCACACGCGGTGGGACCCGATCTTCCATTTCTTCGCGCTCCCGGTTTTGCTTCTCCTGTTTCCGATCTACTCGATCGTCCACCTCGTTCGCCATCCGACTCCCCAAAGCGGGGTGATCCTCGTCGTCGCCGTCGCCCTCGCCGTCAACACGTTTCGCACCCGCACGTACCCGCTTTCCGTCCAGGACCGCCTCATCGCCCTGGAAGAGCGGCTTCGGATCGAGAAGCTCCTGTCCGGCGCCCCGAAGGACTACGCGAGCCGCCTCACCGATGACCAGCTGATCGGGCTTCGCTTCGCCTCCGACGACGAGCTCGCGGGGCTCGTGTCGGCGGCGGCCTCTGAAAAGCTCGCTCGCCGGGAGATCAAGAAGCGCGTGCAGGTCTGGAGGGCCGACCACCGGCGGGCGTGACTTTGACCTGTTGAAATGCGCACTCTGTTCGCCGTGGGTCTCTTGCTGTCGTCCGCCGCGTTGACTTCCGCGGCCGCTCCGCCCGAATCGCCGTCCGGGCTCGCCGACGAGCTTTCCGCGAAATACGGGCCGGCGCAGAGGCCGGCGATTGAGCGCGGGATCCGTCAGGTGGCGAGTTTCTGGCGACCGGAGGACGGCAATGCCGAGGCGATGGCCGAGTTCGTCCGGTCGAACTACGCAGCCGATCCCGCCGTGCGCGACGCGCTCTTCGACCGGATGGAGTTCGTGCTGGAATCCATCGCCGGCCACACCAACGAGATGGCGCGCGACATGCGGCGGCAATCCGATCTCGACCTCGGCCCGATCTATCCTTTCGACGAAATCCTCGCCGGTTACGACCCGGGAGCGCACGTTCTCGACGACTTTTTCGGCAACAAGCTGGCGTTCACCGTGTTGCTCAATTTTCCGCTCACGACGCTCGAGGAGAGGCTCGAGCAGGGCGGCCGATGGAGCCGAAGACAGTGGGCGGAAGCGCGCCTGGCGCAGCGTTTCGGCAAGCGTCTTCCGGCCGACGTGAATCTCGCGATCGCGGATGCAGCGGGCAAGGCCGCCCAGTACGTCGCGGGCTACAACATCTGGATGCACCACTTGGTGGACGACGGAGGCCGGCGCCTCTTTCCGCCGAAAATGAGGCTGCTCTCCCACTGGAATCTTCGGGACGAATTGAAGGCCGACTACGCGGACGCCGCCAGCGGGCTTGCGAAACAGCGAATGATCACGAAGGTGATGGAAAGGATCGTCCTGCAGACGATCCCGAAAGCAGTCGTGGACAATCCGGGCCTGGACTGGAATCCCTTTACGAACGCCGTCGCCGTGTCGGCGGAAAACGACGCGGATGCTTCGGCGATCCGCGGCCGAGACGCTTCCGGCGAGCGGGAGCCGGACACCCGGTACGCCATGCTTCTGGAGACTTTTCGGGCGTCGCGGCGAGCCGATCCCTACTCTCCGACCGCCCCGACTCTGATCGCGCGCCGGTTCGACGAAGACCGCGAGCTGCCGGAAGCGCGGGTCCGCAAGATGCTCGAGGACATCGTCTCCTCCCCGCTGGTGAAGCAAACGGCCGCGCTGATCGAGAAGCGGCTCGGAAGAAAACTCGAGCCGTTCGACATCTGGTACAACGGCTTTCGGGCCCAGCCCACGGTTTCGCCCGAAGAGCTCGACCGGATCGTTCGGTCGCGCTACCCGACGGCGGAGGCCTACAAGAAAGACATCCCGAACCTTCTCGTCCATCTCGGGTTCTCTCCGGAAAAAGCCGCCTGGATCGCCGCCAACATCGAGGTCGACCCGGCACGCGGGTCCGGCCACGCCCTGGGCGCCGCACGGCGGGCCGACCATGCCCACCTTCGCACGAGAGTCGAAAAGGACGGAATGAACTACAAGGGGTTCAACATCGCCGTGCACGAGATGGGGCACAATGTGGAACAGACGTTCTCGTTGAATTCCATCGACCACACCCTGCTTTCGAGCGTTCCGAACGTCGCTTTCACCGAAGCGCTCGCGTTCGTTTTCCAGGCGCACGACCTCGAGCTCCTCGGGGTCGCCCGGTCGGACACGAAGGCGCGGGCCCTCAAGACGCTCGACGATTTCTGGGGCACCTACGAGATCGGCGGCGTCGCCCTCGTCGACATGGCCGTCTGGCACTGGATGTACGACCACCCCGAGGCAAAGCCCGCGGATCTGCGGGAGGCAACGATTTCCATCGCGAAAGACGTCTGGAACCGATACTACGCGCCGATCCTCGGGTCCCGGGACGTCGTTCTTCTCGGCGTTTACTCGCACATGATCGACTCGTTCCTGTACCTGCCGGACTATCCCATCGGCCACATGATCGCTTTCCAGATCAACCGACAGATCGAAAAAGCCGGCAATCTCGGAGCGGAGTTCGAGCGGATGGCGACGTTTGGCAGCGTCACTCCGGACCTGTGGATGGAGCACGCCACGGGAAAGCCGGTCGGCCCCGAGGCGCTCCTCGCCGCGACGAGAGAAGCGATCGGAGAGATGCGCTAACGCGCTTTGGTTACGGCCACCGGATCAGGATTTTCCCCGTGTTCTTGTTCTCTCTCATCCGCGAAAATGCCTCCGCCGTCCGCTCGGGCGGATAGACGGAATCGATCGAGACGGACAGGGCACCCGAATCGAACCCGGGCAGGATCTCCTCGCGAAACCGGCTCACGATCTTCTCCTTCTCCGCCCGCGAGCGGCCCCGGAGCGTCGAGCCGATCAAACGCGCCCGCTTTTTCATCAGGAGCGCGATGTCGAGCTCCGCTTTCGAGCCCGACATCGTCGCGAGAAAGATCACGCGCCCCCCGAGCCGCAGTGACGCGAGATTTCCCGCGAGCGTCGAAGCGCCGACGGGATCGAGAATCACGTCGATCGCGCCTTTTCCCCACCGCTTCTCGATCGCGTCTTCGAACCGCTCGGCCGATGTGTCGATCGCGAGGTCAGCGCCGGCCGATCGGATGGCGTCGATCTTCCCGGCCGAGCGTGTCGTCGCGACCGCTTCCGCGCCCATGAGTTTCGCGACCTGGATCGCCGCGAGGCCGACGCCGGATGCTCCCGCGTGGATGAGGACCCGCTCGCCCCGCTGGAGCCCTCCTTCGATGGCGAGGTTGAGGAAGGCCGTGAGGAACGCCTCGGGAATGGCGGCGGCGTCCTCGAGGCTCAGGCTCGCCGGGGCCGGAAAGATCTGCCCTTCCGGAACGGCGGCGTATTCCGCGTGGCCGCCCCCGGCGAGGAGCGCGCACACCTTTTCGCCCGTCGTCTCGATTGTTCCCGAGATTTCCATGCCCAGGATCTCGGACTCTCCCGGCGGCGGCGGATATTTCCCGGCGATCTGCGAAAGGTCGGCGCGGTTGAGCCCCGACGCGGCAACCCGAACGAGAAGCTCTCCCGGCCCGGGGACCGGGCGATCCGCTTCAACGAGCCTCGCGGAATAGCCGCCCTCCTTCGCGGAGACGTCGAGGTAGCGCATGCATGACGATCTTAAGGCCGGGCGGGTCCTGCCGGGACTCTCCGTGCCGCCTTGCGCCGACCCGGCGGTAGGGCTTCGCTCGACTGCAGGCGCACGTTAGCCCCCGCGGGTCTTCGGCGCCTCCCTCGAGGAGACGCAGCGCGCCTGTCCGTGGCATCGGTCCGAGCGCGCTCCTCTCGGGAGTGCGCCTGTGACCCGCTCGTAGCCCCTCGCGCCCTCGGCTTCGCTCAGGCGTTGGGTGCCCCATCCCAGGAGCGAGGCCCGGGAGCCCCTCGGCGGGCTCGGCAGCGGCGCGCAAGACGCTCGTCCGCAGGCCATGAGTGAGCCGCGTGAAGGATCAGCGTTTCAGTTGAGAGGACAAGTTTCGCGGCGAACGTTCGAGGCGCGGGGGGGGGACCGATTCCATCGCGATCGACCGCGCCGTGCCAGCGGACGAGTGCCGAGC
>JBOGJO010000189.1:0-11178 GCA_050747885.1 Thermoanaerobaculia bacterium | reverse complement strand
GGTCCAGCCCCCTTCGGGCCACAGGGGCCGGAGACCGTTCGCCGCATCCGCGGCCCGGAAAAGCCGGACGGCGGTCCGGAGGTTTTCAGCCAGCCGATCCTGGATCCGCGCGGCCGCAAAACGCCCGATCCGAAACAGATCGGGAAGGGCGAGCTGGACCGGAGTGGAGACCGAAAGGTAAGTGTCGGCGATCAACTCGAGCCGTTCGGCGGCGAGCGCAACCCTCTCGGTCGGCCCTCCCAGAAGGATCCACCCCAGTTTGACCTGCGGCAGCGCGCAGGACTTCGAAAGGCCGGAGAGAGAGAACGTCAGGACCTTCGCGTCCGGCGCCGCGGCCGCGACGCCGAGACGCGGCGACCGGCTCTCGCGCAAACTGAAAGCGAAGAACACCTCGTCCGAGATGACGGCGTGCGACGCCGGATCGAGAGCCGGAAGCAGGGCAAGAAATTCCTCTCGCTTGACGTACGTCCCCGTCGGATTGTTCGGATTCACGAGAAGAAGGGCCCGGGCGCCGGTCTCGAGACCGCCAACGACGCTCCCGACGTCGAGACTCCCTGGCCCGGCGGGCGTTTCCACGCGGCCGTACGATTTTCTTCGGACGCCTTCGAGATCGGCCAGGTGGTCGAAGAGAGGGTAACTCGGCTCCGGGACGAGCACGCAGTCGCCGGGGTCGCAAAGCAGCTTGAAAAGATAAGAGTACGCCTCGCTCGTGGAGGCGGTCAGGAAAATTCTCCCCGGATCGACCGCCACGCCCCGGCGCGCGTACTGGGCGCAAACGGCCTCGCGCGCGGAAAGCATCCCGCGCGGGGACGGCTCGTACCGGCTCGCGCCGCCCCCGCCGAAGGCCGCCCGGAGCTCGTCCTCCGAAGGAGAGAGACCGGCAAGCGTCGGGTTCGTCTGCGTGAGGTCGATGTACGGGCGGGCCCGAACGCGAAGAGCGCGCGCGATGAGATTCTCGGAAAAATCGGTCGGAGTGCGCCGGGAAAACATCCCGCTGACTCTACAACCTCCGGAGCCTCCTTCGAGGAGAGTGCATCAGGCGGGCACTCGTTCGCTCGGGAATCGGAACTCGGCGCCTTGCGCCGACCGCCGCGGTGGGGGGCTTCGCTCGCCGAGGGCGCGAAGGGACCCCGGAGCGGGTCTTCGGCGCCTCCCTCGAGGAGACGCAGCGCGCCTGCCTGTGGAATTCGCTCGACCCGCTCAGTCGTAGCAAAGTCCTCAATCCGCAGCGAGCGGAAAAGCGGGTCGAGTCCCGCGACAGGACCCCCGCCGGCTCGCGCAGTCTCGGACGAGTACCGAGCTCCGAACTGGGTCGCGCCGCGATTCGGGCCGAGTGAGTCCTGCGATTCCCGAGCGAGCGATTTGCCGTCGAAGCGCCGGGAAAGCATCCCGCGACTGGATAACGCGAGGGAGAGATCCCCGCTTTCGCGGGGATGACTTCACTGCGGTAAAGTCACTTCGCCGGCACGAACTTCATCGCGCCCCCGTTCATGCAATACCGCAGGTGCGTGGGAGCGGGCCCGTCGTCGAAGACATGACCGAGGTGTCCGCCGCAACGGGAACAGAGAACCTCGACGCGGCCCATGAAGAGACTGTGGTCTTCCTTCGTTTCGACGGCGTGCTTCGAGATCGGCTCCCAGAAGCTCGGCCATCCCGTGCCCGAATCGAATTTCGCGTCGGAAGAAAACAGAGGGTTCCCATCGGCCGCGCAAACGTAGGTCCCTTTCGCGTGGTTGTCCCAGTTCGGCCCGGTGAACGCTCTTTCGGTGCCGCCCTCACGGAGAATGCGGTACTGCTCGGGCGTGAGCTCTTTTTGCCACTCGGCATCGGTCTTGACGATTTTTTCCTGCTTTTCCGACATTCGTTGACCTTTCTGGTTCGCGGCGGGAGCCGCCAGAAGAAGAGACACACACGCCGCCGCAAGAATCGAGAGAAACACAATCCTGGTCATTTGGAAATCACTCCTTCCGGGAAAACGGAACCCGGGAGCCGGAAATTCCGCGCTGCCGAGATCCCGACGAGCTTGTGATTCCGCCGGTGGGCGGAAGGTTTCACAGCGATCGGGTACCGAACCGCAGAATGACGGCAAGCGATCCCCCGGCGATCAGAGCCCAGAGGAGAAGCCCCTGAGCCAGGGGCTTCCAGCCGACCTTCGCGAGACTCTTGCGCGAGAGCGACGCTCCGATCAAAAAGAGCGTGAGCGTGAAACCGGCCCGCGCCACCCGCCCGATCCACGGGCCCGCCGCGGCGAGCGGCGCCCAGAAGCTCCGAAGCAAGCTTGCGAGGAGAAAGAAACCGATGAACCACGGGACGGTGGCCCGTGGAGACTTCCCCTCGGAAGGCTGGCTTCCGCGCCGCCGCCAGAGGAGAGCGGCTCCCAGCGAAAGGGGGACGATCCACAGCGTTCGCGCGAGCTTCACGGCGGTCGCCCGCCCGAGAGCTTCCAGGCCGTAAACGGAACTGGCTCCGACCACGGAGGAAATGTCATGTATGGAAATTCCCGCCCACGTTCCGAATTGCTGTTGCGACAGGCCCAGAATTCTTCCGAGGGCCGGGAAGAGATAGAGCGCGGCGCCGTTCAAGACGAACACGGTTCCCATCGCCACGCTGATTTCCTCTTCTCCCGCCCCGATGACCGCGGAAACCGCCGCGATCGCAGAACCGCCGCAGATCGCGGTGCCGGAGGAGATGAGAAGCGAGGGCTTTTCAGCGACTCCGAGCCACTTCCCCGAGAGGCGGCCGATCAGCAAAGTCACGGCAATCGTCGCGGCCGCAAACGCCATCCCGGCGGCGCCCGCTCGCAGAACCGTGCTCAGGTCCATTCCAAAGCCCAGAAGCACGACGGAAACCTGAAGCAGGGGCCGTGAGAGTCCCCGAGCTCGGGCGGGAAGAGGCTCGGGCAGCAGAAGGGCGACGGCGATTCCCACTGCCAGGGCCAGGGGCGGAGTCCCCCAGGGCGTCAGGCACCAGAGCGCGCCCGCAATCCAGACGACGCGAATGACGACGGGTGACACGCGCGGACGGTATAACAGATCCGGTCAGGCCTGCTTATTTGAGACCGGTCGGCGGAGCGGCCTCCGCTTCGCCGCGCAGGAAAAAGGCGCGGCTGCGGCCCAGGGACTTCGCCCGGTACATCGCGGAATCCGCATTCTTCATGAGCTGGTCGGCCGTCATTCCATGGAGGCGATAAAGCGCGACCCCGATGCTCGCCGTCACCGTCAGGGAGAGGCCGAGCACTTCGAACGGCCGCGAAAACTGGCGCAGGAGCTTCCGGCTCACACGATCCGCGTCGTCCAGATCGCCGAGCTCCGGGAACAAAAAGAGGAACTCGTCTCCCCCGATCCTCGCGACGCTGTCGTGCTCGCGGATACATCCGCGAAGGCGATTCGCCACGGTTTTCAGGATTCCATCTCCGACCAGATGTCCGTGGCCGTCGTTGATGGTCTTGAAATTGTCGAGGTCCAGAAACATCACTCCCAGTCCCTCGGCGTTGCGGTCCGCTTGAGCGATTGCGAGGGAAAGCCGATCCTCGAACAGGCTTCGGTTCGGAAGCCCGGTGAGGGCGTCGTGGAACGCCTGAAAATGAATCTGCTCCTCGAGCGCCTGACGTTGTTCGTCGAACCGTTTTCGGTCGCTGATGTCCCGAAAGTTCAAGATCATGCCGTCGATTCCCGCGCGCTGAAACCGGTTCGTGCCGATTCCCTCCATCCATCGCCAGGAACCGTCCCGGTGAAGCAGGCGGAACTCCGACCTCACGACCGCGTCCGGGGTGCGCCGGCATTCTTCGAAAAGGAGGCCGACCTCATCCCGTTCGTCGGGATGGACGAAAGCGAATGCCGACTTCCCGACGAAACCCATTGGCGCAAAACCGAGCAGTCTGGCCGTGGCCGGACTCGCGTACTTGAGTCGCCCGCGTTCGTCGAGTACGGCGATCGCGTCATAACTGTTCTCGATCAGCGAGCGATGCCGTTCCTCGCTCTGCCGCAGCTTCTCCTCCGCCTCCTGCCGCAGTCTCTCCTTCTCCGCAAGGTCGAGGGCTCTGCGAACCGAATGCCGGATCCCATCGACCGTCAGCGTCGTTTTCACGAGATAGTCGGCGGCGCCGGCCTTCATCGCCGCGACCGCGAAGTCCTCGTGCCCGTGCCCGGTGATCATGATGGCAGGAGCCTGGACGCCTCCGTCTCTCGCCTCAACGAGAACGTCGAGGCCGGTTCTGCCGCTCGCCAGTAGATGGTCGAGGAGGAGGACGTCGAAACTCCTCCCCGCGAGAAGCGACATCGCTTCCTCGTAGGAAGACGCCTCGGCGACGTCCACGGGCGGCCCCGGGCCCCAATCCGTCAGGGAATCGCGAATCGACGAGCGCATGCCGGCATCGTCCTCCACGAGGAGAATTTGAATTCCTGGATCAGCAACTCGGCGAGTCATCTCGTCTCAAGGCCGGCGAAAGTGTCAGGCCCGTCCGCAAAAATTATACGCCGTTTCCGGTCCCCGAGCCGAGCCAGCCTCCGCGAAAACCCGCCGCCTCAAGGCCGCGCCGAAATTCGACCCGCCTTCGGGTGAGCTCCCAGAGGAGCCCCGACCGATAGTTCTCGATCATCAGAACGATCGGCCCGTCATTGAGTCCGAGGTTGACCGGCGAGAGCCAGCCGGAGCGGCTCCCGGAGTCCGGAAACGTCGGATTGAACGTCGATTCGACGCCGTAACGGCTGCGTTTGCCGACTCCGATTTCGCCGAAGTGCCGAATCGTCGGCAACACGATCTCGGGAGCAAACGGCAGCGACGCGACGGCCGCCCACGGCGCGATCGTGCCGTCATCGGGGCCGTCCGGCACGCCGCGGGCGAGGTACCCGAAAAATCGGCGGCGCTCGCCGGCGATCTCGAGCTCGGCGGGCCCGGGGCCCTCGCTCGCCGTGATGCCCCAGCACAGCGGGCCGTATTCCCTGTAGCCGTTCGGATTTTCGATCGCGTAGCGCTGCTGAACCAGGGTCGCCCGGCGGCTGTTCTCGAAGTAATCGATGCCCTTCGTCCGCATGAAATCGTCCTGAATTCCGCGAAAGTCGATCCACGTGTGCGGCAGTTGATGAATGAAGAGCGGGCCCGCGAAAAGGAAATCGATCCCGAAGACGGTGCGCCAGAGGTAGGTCGCCGTAAATGCCCCGTAGCTCTCCGGAGGAAGGGCGTGGGTCGGCGAGCCGAGCCCGAGGATGTAGAGGATCAGCGCCTCGTTGTATCCCGTCCACCGGCACGCCTGGAATCCCGCCTCGGGCGTCCAGCCGAGGCTCACGGCGCCTGCTCCGTTCTGCGCCCAGTTCCAGTCGGCGCGCGCATACAGGGCCTGCGCCAGCTCCCTGACGCGGGTTTCGGCAGGGTCGGCGCCGGAGAAATATTCCGCCGCAACGAGGGCTCCGGCGAAGAGATACGCGCTGTCGATCGTCGAGACCTCGCAGTCCCAGACGCGCCTTCCGCTCTCCATGTCGAGAAAGTGGTAGAAGAAACCCTGTTTCCCCGTCGCATGGGGCGAATCGCCCTGCTCTGCCTCCCACAGGAACCCCAGGGTCCTTGCGACACGACGCAGAGCATCCCCCCGGCTGAGCAACCCGCGTTCCACCGCGACCGGGTAGGCAGAAAGGCCGAGGCCGACCGCCGCGATGCTCGAAGGCGACCCCTCGCGCGTCGAGTCGGCGACGAGGCCGCTTCGCGCGTTGGTCGAGTCCAGAAAATACTGGAAGGAGTCCGCCTGAAGCCTGTCGAGCTCGTCGTCGAGGAGCGGCCCGGTCTTCATCGTTGGAAAAGTATGCCAGATTGCCGGGCCTTCGGCCCGGCGAGCCTTCGCGATAGAATCCTCGCGAAGGAGGTCTCCATGAAAAAATTCCTGCTCGCATCCGGACTCGGCCTCTCGATGGTTTTCTCCGGCTCGGTTCTGGCCGCCGCGGCCAAGACCTACCAGGTGACGGGCCCCGTCCTCGAAGTCAACGGCGACATGATCACCGTTCAGAAGGGCAAGGACCGCTGGGAAATCGCCCGGGACTCTTCCACGAAAATGAGCGGCGACGTGAAGGTCGGCGACAAGGTGACCGTGGAATACCGGATGACGGCCACGAGCGTGGAAGCCAAAGCGGCGAAAACTTCGAAGAAAGCCTCCGCGAAGAAGAAATAAACCGGAGCCGGTACTCCTTTACTTCCCAACCGAGGCCGCGACGTCGCCCGATGACCGCGGGACCGCGACATCGGGCGACCAGACAAACAGCCCGTCGCCCATCGTGGACATGTAGAGGTTTCCGTTTCCGGCCACCTGGGCTCCGGAAACCTGGAGGGCGTCTCTGGGCAACAGGAGCGACGTGGATTGAGCGCCGCGCCGCAGCGTGAGCGTGGACTGCCAGACAGAGAACTCGAAGTACGGCTCACTGGCGGGACGAGACGACCGGAAGATCCCTCCTGAAAGCAGCGCCTTTCGGCTTCCTTCAAAGACCCTCGTCCCGCGGAAAATCCCCGCGGACGTCGTGACCTCGAGCTCGGGGGCCGAATTTGCATCGGAAACGATTCGCGCGGCCGACGGGGACCCGGCCACCGCGGCCCGGCGAAACGTCATCCCGTCTTCGGACGTGTAAACCCCGGTGTCGGTGACGACGACGGGCACGGGAAGCGGGGCGCCGAAAATCCCGAGGATTCGACCCGAAGGACCCTGGGCCGGCGGGGAGAATCCGCGCCCCCCGTCGGTCGAGACCAGCAGCGTCGAGGCCGACGCGCAGAGCCAGACCGTCCTGCCCGAGAGACGCGCGGCGGCGAGGGTGAACGCGCCGGGGGGCGCCTGAGCGGAGGTCTGACGGGCTCCCGACGCATCGGCCTCCCAGACACCCGAGCTGATGCCCGCGTACGCGCGCAGAAACATCACTCTCGCGGGATCGACCGGGTCGGCCGCGACCGCGGGCACTCGCGCCTCCTCCAGGCCGTTCGCGGCGGCAAGTGTGGCGCCCTCGTCGTCCGAGGTGAAGATCCCTTCGCCGAACGTGCCGAGGAAGAGGCGGCCCGTTTTCGGATCGATGTCGAGAGCGGAAACGTCGAGCGTCTCCCGCGAAATCCGGTTCCAGGTCCTGCCGCCGTCGTCCGACCGGTGCAAGCCTCCCACGGTCCCCGCGAAGAGGACGTTCGAATGGCGCGGATCGGCGTGCACGACGGGCGTCCTCCGGTTCGTGAAGCCCGTCGAGTAGCGGGTCCAGCGGTCGCCGCCGTCTTCGGAGAGGTAGACCCAGCCGCACGTGGAGACCCAGAGCCGGCGAGCGTCGCGGGGGTCGAAATCGAATGAATAGACCGTCGCGTCGAGGACCATTCCGGCCGCGATCCTCGACCACGTCTTCCCGAGGTCCCGCGTTCGAAACGGCTGTCGGTACGTGCCGGCATAGAGCGTCGAGGAATCGGCCGGGTCGAACGCGAGCGTCTGAACGAGAACGAGGCCGGGCACGCCGGTTCCAGAGGGGGCCCAGGTCCTGCCGCCGTCCCGCGAGAGGAAAACTCCGTCATCTCCGCCGCACGCCAGAACCTTCGGATCCGATCGCGACTGCGCGAAAGCTCGCGCGTCGACCGCGCGGTCCCAGCGCGCCAGCACTTCCCACGTGGCGCCCCTGTCCGGGGAAACGGCCACGAGAGCGCCGAGCCCCGTTCCCGAGAGGGCGGCCCACAGCTTTCCCGGAGTCCGGACGTCTGCGGCGAGAGTGGACACGACGTATCCCGGAAACTGGTTGCCCGGACGGGTCGGCTCCCACGCGCGCCCGTCGTCCTCCGAGCGGTAGATGTTTCCGCGCGAAGTCCCGCAATACACGCTTCCGCGCTCGAACGGGTCGACGACGATCGAGGTCACGTCGGCGCCGCCGACGGGTACCCGAAACCAGGCTGCCCGGAGGAAGGCGGAAACGGCGAGGAACCCGGCCGTCAGGAAGACACGGAATGACACCGACCGCATTGTAGCATCCGCATCTTTGTTATTCTCCCTTCGTGGCGCCAAAGATTCGCAAAGCCGTCTTCCCGGCCGCCGGGCTCGGGACGCGCTTTCTCCCCGCGACGAAAGCCCAACCGAAGGAGATGCTCCCGCTCGTCGACCGGCCGTTGATTCAGTACGCCGTGGAAGAAGCGCGCGACTCCGGCATCGACCAGATCATCCTCGTGACGGGACGCGGCAAGAACGCGATCGAGGACCATTTCGACGTCTCCTTCGAGCTCGAGGCGATGCTCGCCGATCGCGGCAAGGAAGATCTGCTCGCCGAGGTCCGCGAGATCTCCCAGATGATCGAGGTCGCGTATATCCGCCAGAAGCAGGCGCTCGGGCTCGGTCACGCGATCCTGCAGGCCAAAGACCTCGTCGGGGACGAGCCGTTCGCTGTCCTGCTGGCCGACGACCTGATCGACTCGCGGGTCCCCGCGCTCGCCCAGATGATCCAGGTCTTCGAGAGGCGCGGAAACCCCATTCTCGCCGTCTGCGAGGTCCCGCGGGAGGATACCGGCATGTACGGCATCGTCGCGGGGACGGAGGCCGAGGAGCGGATCCTCGCCGTCTCCGGCATGGTCGAGAAGCCGAAACCGCAGGACGCGCCGTCCAACAACGCGATCATCGGCCGATACATCCTGACACCCGATATTTTTGCCATCCTGGAGAAAACGCCGCCCGACAAGCGCGGCGAGATCCAGATCACCGACGGCCTGAAGACCCTTCTGACGAAGCGGCCGATCGACGGCTATCGCTTCGAAGGCACGCGTTACGACGCCGGGGACAAGCTCGGCTTTTTGAAAGCGACCGTCGAGTACGCGCTCAAACGCGAAGACCTGGGCGCGGATTTTCGGGCGTATCTGAAAAAGCTGAAGTTGTAGGGAGGCGGGCGGCCCCTCATCCGGCCTCACGGCCACCTTCTCCCATGGGGAGAAGGAACAGCAAGCTCCCGTCATTGCGAGAAGCCGCCACGCGCCCGTCATTGCGAGAAGCGCAGCGACGAAGCAATCTGCCCCGGGCGGAGCTTGAAGTAAACGCGGCAGGGGTGGGGTAAGGGAGGACGTGTCCCGATTTCGGGTCTCGCGCGATGGGAAGCTCGGGAGGGTAGCGTCAGGGTGCAGCAAGGCGTAAGAAAGGCGTATACTCATTGGGCTATGTCGTCTGAGATGACATTCGAGCCTCCTGCGCGGCAGGCCCCCCGGCTCTCCGACCGCGTGCGGACGGAGCTTCGCGCCCGCCACTACAGCCTCCGAACCGAGGAAGCTTACGTGGCCTGGATCCGCCGCTACGTCCGCTTCTGCGACAGGAAGCATCCGCGCGAGACCGGCGGCGAAGAAATCAACGCGTTCCTCTCTCGCCTCGCGACCGAGGACAAAGTCTCGGCCTCCACGCAAAACCAGGCGCTTTCGGCCCTGCTTTTTCTCTATCGAATCGTTTTGGGCAGGGCCTTTCCCGATCTCGACAAGCTCATCCGAGCCAAACGGCCGTCGAGACTGCCGACCGTCATGACGCGGCAGGAAGTTCACAGCCTTCTTTCGCGGCTCGACGAGGATGTCGGCCTCGTCGCGACTCTTCTCTACGGCAGCGGCATGCGGCTTCTCGAGGCTCTGCGACTTCGTGTGAAGGACGTCGATTTCGGCTTGAACCAGATCCTCGTTCGGGACGGCAAGGGCCAGAAGGATCGGCGCACGATGCTGCCACGGTCGCTCAAGGAGCCGCTCCGCGTTCACCTCGATCGCGTGCGTGATCTCCATTCTTGCGATTTGAAAAGCGGCGCGGGTGCGGTGTTTCTCCCGGGCGCGCTCGGGAGAAAGTTCCCGGGCTCGGAGAAGCACTGGGCGTGGCAATACGTTTTTCCTGCAGCGAGCTTGAGCCGCGATCCTCGCGGCGGCGCGTCGCGGCGTCACCATCTCCACGAATCCACGGTTCAGAAGTCGGTCAAGCGCGCCGCGACGAAAGCGGGGATCGTCAAGCCCGTCTCTTGCCACACCCTTCGCCACTCGTTCGCGACGCACCTGCTCGAGGACGGCTACGACATCCGAACCATCCAGGAACTACTCGGCCACAAGGACGTCTCGACGACGATGATTTATACTCACGTTCTCAGCCAGTCGGGAGGACGCGGTGTCAAAAGCCCGCTCGACACACTCTAGCCGCGGGTCGATTCACGAGATCGGGGTCGGCCTATCCCGGGACTTACTAGGTCGACGCCTCTTCCGCCTATCTCGGAGACGGGGTGGTTCTAGGCCGAATTTGACTCCTTCTAACTCGAAATATCCCCGTCCGTCTAATACAAAGTTGGGCGACCCTGGGAGAGCCTTCGTTATTTGTGTATTCTTTCTTGCCGTCGCCGGGACGCTTGCATGTTCCGAAAGGCCGGCGCTCTCAGGTTACGCGCTTCAGCGCGCGACAACTTGCAACGGGAATCTGACCCAACCAGGCGAACCGCGGACCGTCCGCAGAGTCAACGGGCTAACCCGCTTTCGACCGGACCTGTCTCCTCTCCCAAACGTGGACGTCGTGCTTTCGGACGTCGCTTCTGGTCGCCCGAAATACATGGTTCGATCTGATGGGGAGGGTCGTTTCGACTTTGGGCGCGTGACTCCTGGGGTGTACGAGCTCAAGACTTGCCTCGACGGGTACGCAAGCGTAGACCTTCGGCTGTCCGTCTCGGAGTCCCGGAGTGCATCGTCGGTTCTTAATCTCGACTTGAGTCTTGACTTATGAGTACGCCATCGCAGGGGCCGCCCAACATCGGCTTGCAGCGGATGTCGCTTCGCTCCACCGCTGAAGCCGGGTCGTTATGCGCTTGGCGCAGGGTAGAAGCGGAGTGCGATGTTCTGTCCTAAGTGCGGTGACGAGTACCGTGAAGGCTTCACCACGTGCGCGGAGTGCCACGTTCCATTGGTTTCCTTACGTCCCGTCGCCGATAAGCGGCCCGATCTCGAACTCGTTACCGTAATGGCCGGGCGTGATCAATCGATCTTGGCGGTAGCAAAGTCTTTACTCACCGGCGCGGGAATTCCATTTCTTGAAAAGGCGGTACCTCTTGGGCACCTGGGCTTTATTACCGGAGCGGGGCCATTCGAAATTCAGGTATCGGCTGACGATCGCCAAGCTGCCTCAGATCTGCTCGGGGGCTTGAGTGAAGGCGCATAACATCGGCTTGCAGCGGACTTCGGCCCGCGGCCTCGCCGCTG
>JBOGJO010000188.1:0-1198 GCA_050747885.1 Thermoanaerobaculia bacterium | reverse complement strand
TCACCGGGGTGACCGCCACCTCGACTTCCAGCGGCCCTTTTTCCCCGTTGCGGACCAGGACTCGGGTCCACGCCGCTCGGGGTTGCGCCTCGGCCCAAGACTTCATGGAGACAATCGGCGCCTTATGGGGGCGGCCCGTCCGACCCGGGACTCGATCCGGCATGGGCGCGGCGAGATCGCGGATCAACGTATTGGGAGCGACATCCAAGAGGTAGCGTTCGCCGTTCCGGCGAAGCGTGCGGCGGAAGTGCGCCGGACGACCGAACTCATCGTCACCAACGATCCACTGATGTGGGAGCTTGGAGCCAACTCTTGTCAGAAGATCCTCGGAAATGCGGAGCTTCGTTCGGAAACCGATCGTTCTCGGGACCTGGCAGGTATCCAGGCGGGCGCGAGAGCGGGTCCATTCGTGCGGCAGGTAGAGATCGCCGTCGACGAGCGTGTAGCTGCCGCGCCCGACGTAGCCCAGGAAGACTCCCACCTGACAGTTGTCTTCCTTTCCCAGGCGACCACACCATTGGCGCACGACGCCGACGGAGTGGGATCCCTTCTTGGGAAAACCGCTGGAGTCCAGAACCAGGATTCCGTCGGGATCGCCGAGGGCCCGGCCGACCTGACGGTGGAGCTCCGCTCGAACGTCGTCGTCCTTCCACTTGCCTTGTCCGACGAACCGCTGCAGGCTCTGGCGGGGATGATGGTGAGCGATGGCGATTGGCTCAATCGACTTTCGATGAAGATCGCTCGCGAGGCCCTCCAAGTACATCCGGGAGAGCTTCGCTTGCTCTTTCCGATAGAAGAAGGGCGCGAAGGACGCGGCGAACTTCGACAGCCGACCGAGCGTTTCTCCCACGTCGGCGGGGCTAACCTGGGTGCCGGGAAAGAGCTCCTGAGGAATGGACGGAATGGATAAACCCACAAAACCCCCTCTCTCGTGACTCCAAAGGGAATATCGGCGGGTTTCTTACAGAACTTGACTGGAAAACCGAGACAGTAGAATTAGGGGTTTGCAGATTATCGGGGACGATGGGTTCGGCCCCGCGTACGGGCTGTGGACAACTTGACGAAGGATAAGGTGAACTCTTGCACACCGTTCGACATCGCATCGTCGTGGGAGCCTTGATCGCCGCGGCCGCCCTGACCGGTCCGTCCTGCCGGGTCCGCGTTCGTGAAGAACCCCGCCATGAAACGGTCGTGGTGG
>JBOGJO010000187.1:0-6706 GCA_050747885.1 Thermoanaerobaculia bacterium | reverse complement strand
CGACCCTCGGCCGCAGTTCGCTTTCCCTCGGGATCTCGAAGACCAGCGGCCGTCGAGAGTCGCTCGAGCGTGTCGCCGAGCGGTATCGACAGCGTTGCGCTCCACCGGCGATCGCCGGCCCGGACGTCGGCCCGAAATCCGGGAAGGGCGATCCTCTCGACGGTCATTCCTTCGCGGGCGAGGTTCGGGGACTCCACCCGGGCGGAGAATTTCGCGCCGAGAGGGTTGACCTCGAGCTCGAGATAGCGGGCCGGCGGATCCTCGAAGGAGAGAAACGCCTCGACGACGTCCTCGGTCCAGAGGTCGGCGTTGTCTTCGCGCAGCGTGGCGACGACGTCCCGGCATCGGCAATCGAATCTCACGAGAAGGCGATCGTCTCTCCAGCCGAGGCGCAGCGCGGTCTTCAGCGTCGGCGCGGCGCCGGTTCGCGCGTCGAGCAGCTCGCGCGGCGTGAGCGAGACGAGGCGGCTCGTCGCAGCGAGCCGCGAAACGGCGATTTCGCTCGGATTCGCTTCTGGCACCGGACTTGAATACCACGAGGGTGGGGGTCACAGAATGAATCTTCGGGTCCTCGCTCTTTTCGCGGTCGCGTTGTGCCCGGGTTGGGCAACGGCGGCGTCCCCGAGGGGCTTTCGCCGCCGCCCGGCCCGGCACGGCAGGTCCCGGTCCGCAGCGGTGGATTTCAAGCTTGCCAACGATGCGGGACTTCGCCCGGCGCTTTCCCGGGGAAGCTCGGGGGTGGCCGTGTTGCGGGCTCAGGTGCTCCTCGACCGGGCGCATTTTTCCGTGGGCGAGATCGACGCTTCGTTCGGCGAGAATTCCAGCCGCGCCGCCGCGGCGTTCAACGAGTCTCGGGGGATCGCGCGAAAGGAGTCCGTCTCGAACGAGACCTGGAGCGATCTCGATCATGATCGTTCACCGGTCGTCGAGTCGTACACCATCGATTCTCAGGACGTGGCGGGCCCGTTTTTTCCGATTCCCGAGGACATGATGGAAAGGGCGAAATTGTCCGCGCTTCCCTACTCTTCGCCGCTCGAGGCGCTGGCCGAGAAGTTTCACGCGAGCCCCGACCTCCTCCGGCGGATGAATCCGCGCTCGACGTTTCAGCGCGCCGGCGAGGCGATCCTGGTCCCGGCTTCGAAGCGTTCGGAGCTGCCGAAAGCCGCCTCGGTCAGAGTCCTCGCGGGCGATCATTCCGTGGAGGCGCTCGATGCGGACGGCAAGGTCCTCGCGCGCTACCCGGCTTCCGTCGGCAGCGAGCACGACCCCCTTCCGATCGGCCAGTGGAAGATCAATGGAATCGGGAAGAATCCCGTTTTCCACTACAACCCGGATCTCTTCTGGGACGCCGACGCCGCCGATCAAAAAACGACCCTGCCCGCCGGCCCGAACAACCCCGTCGGCGTCGTCTGGATCGATCTCTCGAAGCCGCACTACGGCCTTCACGGCACGGCCGAGCCTGCGTCGATCGGCAAGGGGCAGACCCACGGCTGCATCCGTCTGACGAATTGGGACGCCCTGGAGCTCTCGCGCAGCGTTTCGCCGGGGACGCCCGCTATTCTCGACCCGTGAGGATTCGACGATGATTCGGAACGCGATTCTGTCTCTGCTCTCGGCGGTGGTGGTGGGAACTTCGGCGCCGAACTCCGTCCCTCCCGCCCCCGTGCCGCCATCGACGGGATTCGCGAACCTCGTGGGTTTCTCGGGCAAGCTTCGGTCGATCTTTCTCTTTCCCGAGGACGCCGCCCGATTGAAGGACGCCGGCGCGCTTTCCGGGGAGCCCGGCATTTATTCGCTCGTTCCCGCGGCCGGGCTCACGGGCCGCCTCAGCGTCTTCATTCTCGAGCCGTTCTCCGCCGAGGTCGGGGGCCGGATCGGGAGCTACGAGATGGGCACCTGGCCGGACCCTTCCAGGGCCCCCAAAGATCCGTCCTACGCGCTTCCCCGGGGATTCATCCGGGTCGACAAGGCCTCCGACGGCGTCGCGGTCTCGGAGCACTTCAAAGTCGGCGAGTTCCTCACGAAAGACCAGCCCGCCGTCTGGCCGAAGTATCTCGTCCTCGACGCGCGATTGCTGGACAAGCTCGAGCTCACGATCTCCCAGCTGAATGCGATGGGGTACCCGGTGAAGAATTTGTTCGTGATGAGCGGCTTCCGGACGCCGCGTTACAACGGGCTCGACCTGGGGCCAAAATCCCGGTCGGCGGTTTCGCGACACATGTATGGCGACGCCGCCGACGTTTACCCCGACGACGACCACGATGGAAAGATGGACGACTTGAATCATGACGGGAAGGTCGACGAAGCGGACGCGCAAATCGTTTTTCGCGCCGCCGAGGAGGTCGAGAAACGTTTCCCCGTTCTCGTCGGGGGAATCGCGATCTACCGCGCGACCTCGGCGCACGGGCCTTTCGTCCACATCGATTGCCGAGGCAAACGCGCCCGATGGGGCGTGGGCTTCGGAGAGTGAAGCCATCTGGTCTTCTCGCGTGCTCCTGACGTTCTACCTGGTTCTGGCGGCGCTGATTGCGGCCTTCGTTTTTCTGACGCCGAAAGGCCGCAAGCCGGCCGCGGGGGCCTCCGCGGCGCAGACATCGGAACCGGCGCCGGCTCCCGCAGAGAATTCAGCCGATGCGATCTCTCTTCCTCTCGCCGGGCTCCGGCCTTCCGAACTTCGCGACAGCTTTTCGGAGAGCCGGGGCGGCCATCGGCATGAAGCCATCGACATCCTGGCGCCCCGCGGTACTCCCGTTCTCGCCGTCGACGACGGCACCGTCCGGAAGATTTTCGAAAGCGCGCCCGGCGGCCATACGGTTTACGAATTCAACCGGGACGAAACGCTCTGCTACTATTATGCGCACCTCGACGGCTACGCCCGGGGCCTGACGGAGGGGCAGGTCCTCCGGCGCGGCGATCTCATCGGATATGTCGGCACCACCGGCAACGCTCCCCCGAATACGCCGCACCTGCATTTCGCGATTTCGCGCCTCGGGCCGGACAAACACTGGTGGCAGGGCGTCCCGATCGATCCCTATCCCATCCTGAGCCGTCCGAGGTAGATCCTCGTGTCGTACTCCATCCGAACGATTCCGTTCTCGTTCGTCGCCGCGAAGGTCCGCTCGAGGTCGTCCATCATCTCTTCGTGCCGGGCGTGGCCGGGTGCCGGCGCGTACGAAGAGGAAAGGAGGCGCGCGCGAAGGCCGTCGAGGTCCAGACGTTGCTCGTTCGGGATGGAGAAGGAGCTCCACGCGCCGGGTCCGAAGAACTCGTCGAAAGCTTCGGGGCCCAGGTTCTTGTGGTCGACCTCCGCGTAATCGGTCCCGAACTCGCGAAGGATTCGCTCGTATCCAACGGAGAATCGCGACCCGGTCGTTCTCCGGTCGTTCCAGAGCAACGCGACCCGCGCCGGCGGTCTCAGGATCCGGCGGAATTCCGCCCGCGCCTTCTGGCGGTCGAACCAGTGGAACGCCTGGCCGGCGGCTGCGAAGTCGGCGCCCCGGTCCGGGAGCGTCGTTGCTTCGGCGCTTCCGGACACGCTGCGGAAGCCGGGGAATCCGGCCAGCAGATGCTGCGCCGCGGCGCGCATCTGCGCATTCGGCTCAATTCCGAAGACGACATTTCCTGCCCGCAGAAACATTTTCGAGAGGATTCCCGTGCCCGAGCCGACATCGGCAACCACGTCGGAGGGGTGAAGTTTCGCTTCGACTCTCAGGACGTCGAGGACCCTTTGCGGATAGCCGGGGCGGGAACGCGCGTAACTCTCGACCCTGTCGGAGAAGCGCTTCGTGGGATCTTGACCTCCCGGCGTCACGAGGAGGCCCCTCCCGCGAGGAAGAGGCGCATCACGGCCCCGGGCGCCGGGATTTCGGAGCGGGCCGCGCCGGCGCGTATTCGACGGATTCGAGAAACAGTCCGGAGGGCGGCGCCGTCCAGCGAGCCGGGCGGCTCGATCGCGTCTCGAGGAATTTCCGAACGTCCTCGACGGCGAGGTTTCCGCGGCCGACCTCGACGAGGGTCCCGACCAGGCGCCGGATCATCTTCCACAGAAAATGAGATGCGCGGACGCGAACGAGAATCTTCTCCTCTGTTTCGGTCAACGCGCACGATTCGACGACGACCAGCGTCGAGGTCTGGCCTTCGGGGTTCTCGCAAAAAGAGGAGAAATCGTGCTTCCCCGCAAAGAGGCTCGCGGCGGCGCGCATCGGTTCGACGTCGAGCCGGTCCTTGACCCACCAGACGAACGGTTTTTCGAAGGCGGTCCGCCGCTTCGAGATCCGATAGACGTAGGTTCGCGAAACGGCATCGTGCCGCGCATGAAAACCATCCGGGACGTGTTCGGCGGCGAGGACGTTGATGTCCGGCGGAAGCCGGTCGTTGATGCCGTACTGCACCTCGGGCGAAGACAGGACCGCGCGGGCCTGAAAATGCGCGACCTGGGCGAGAGCATGGACTCCGGCGTCGGTCCGGCCGGCGCCGTGGACCCTGACCGGTTCTTCGCAGACCTCGGAGGCGGCGCGCTCGCGCGCGGCGGCGACCGTGCGGCCGGTGTTCTTTTGCGCCTGCCAGCCGCGGTAACGCGTTCCGTCGTACTCGAGCGTGAGTTTGTAGGTGGTCACGCAGGGGAGTGTAGCTCCGGAAGGCTCGCTCGGCCCGGGTGGCGTTGAGAGCTCCGGCGCTTCTGCGGCAGATCGCTCGCTCGGGAATCGCAAGACACGCTCGGCCCGGATCGCCGCCAAGCACCGGGGCCGCGGGGCTCGGCACTCGTCCGCTGGCACGGCGCGGTCGATCGCGATGGAATCGGTCCCCCGCACCTCGAGCGTTCGCCGCGACATTTCTCATCTCGACTGAACCGATGTTTCTCATGCGGCTCACTCATGGCCTGCGGACGAGCACCATGCGCCCCGCGGCCAGGCCCGCCCCGGAGGGTCCCGGGCCTCGCTTGTGGGATGGGGCCGCAACCCCTGAGTGAAGCCGAGGTGCGGGGGCTCACAGCGGGGATTCGGGGCCATCCCGAGAGGAGCGTAGATTTTTTCGCTGGTCTTCGCTTGTCAGATGATGAGGAGGGCGTCGCGAAAAAATCCGCCCGAGGAGCGCGCGCGGACCGATGCCACGGACAGGCGCGCTGCGTCTCCTCGAGGGAGGTGCCGAACACCCGCTCGAGGGCTATTGCAGGCTGGCTGTCGAGCGAAGCCCCTGTCCGGCGGCATGGAGCGTGCTAGTTTCCCGCTCGTGGACACGGTCACCCATGGTCTCGCCGGCGCGCTTCTCGGGAGGGCTTTCGCGAAAGAATCGGCGGGGCCGGTCACCGCTGTCTGCACGTTTGCCGCGATGTTTCCCGACTGCGACGCGTTTTTCCTGCCCGGCTCATGGTTCTCGCTGCACGACACCCTCGGGTACCTTCAGTACCACCGCGGCGTCACGCATTCCTTCGTCCTGGCGCCGCTGTTTGCGGCGGGGATTGCCGGAATCGCGAAAATCTTTGCACGACGGGCCAAAGCCCTTTCGCTCGGGCTCGCCGCGCTCTTCGGGATCGTCAGCCACATCCTGTTCGACTGGATCACGTCGTACGGCACGACGTTCTTTGCCCCTCTCTCATGGCGTCGATACGCGCTCGACTGGACTTTCATCCTGGATCCCGTCTTTTCCGGAATTCTCGTCGCGGCTCTGATCGCGGCGGCACTCCTGCGCTCCCGCTCCCGGAGGGTCTCTGCAATCGGGTCTCTGTTGCTCTTCGGGTACATCGCGTTCTGCGGCCTCGTTCACCGAAGGGCGATGGCGGCCGCGCGGAACCTTTTTCCGGGCGCCCGGGTCGCGGCTCTCCCCCAGCCCTTTTCGCCCTTCCGTTGGGCCCTGTTCGCGGATCGCGAGCAGGAGATCGACGTGGCCTACGTGCGCCTCGACGGGGCGCCGAGGGGACCCTCCACGCGATTGCCCGCCGTCCCGGGGGAGGGATTCGCCGGGATTCTCGAGACGCTCCGGGAATCTTATTTGCCGCCCGGATCGGCGGCGGTTCAGCGGTTCGCGCGAAACGGGCTCGCCCCCGCTTTTCTTGCCGCCCGGACTTTCCCCGATGTGGCTGCCTGGCTGCGGTTCGCCCGCTTTCCGGTCGCGGCCGTCGAATCGGCAGGCGCCCGGGGAACGCGGCTCGTTCTGACGGACCTGCGATTCCAGGGCCCGTGGAGACGGCCCGCGTTCCAGTTCGAGGTCGTGGTTTCCGCCGACGGAAGGGAAGTCGCTTCGGGTTTCGTGCGCCGCTTCACGTCGGACCGCGCCGCGGCGCCGCGGTGATCGAATTTTCCGACGTTTTTCCGTGTCGTTTTGGTAGACTTCGGAACGCGTTCTCATGGCGCAAATTTTTCATCGCAGCACGAATGTTCTTTCGAAGCTGAGCATCTTCGGATCGCTCTTCATCGTTGCGGGTGTCGCCGCGGCCGGCTGGGAGGTTTACCAGTCGCCCTGGACGACCGGCGTCGACACGCCAAAGCCCCAGCCCGTGCCGTTCTCGCATGAGCATCACGTGCGCGGGCTCGGCATCGATTGCCGCTACTGCCATGGCGGGGTCGAAACGAGCGCTTTTGCCGGAATCCCTCCCGTCAAGACCTGCATGACGTGCCATTCGCAGATCTGGACCAACGCCGAGCTGCTGGCTCCCGTGCGCGACGCATTTCGGACGGGCCGCCCGCTGGAGTGGACGCGCGTCCACGAC
>JBOGJO010000186.1:0-5308 GCA_050747885.1 Thermoanaerobaculia bacterium | reverse complement strand
ACCTTGACCGCGACCTCCCTCCCCAGCCGCGTGTCGCGCGCCCGGTACACTTCCCCCATCCCGCCCGCGCCGAGCGGGCCGAGGACTTCATAGGGACCGAGCCGCGAGCCAGCCAGGAGAGGCATCTTGCCGGAATGATAGCGGAGCCGCCGCTCAGGAGGCGAAATAGAGATCGAGCGTGAACCGGGCCTGGGACTCCAGGTAACGCCGTTCCAGCGAGAAGCCGGCCTCTTCGACCATCTCGCAGAGCTTCTCGGAGGAGTATTTGTACGAGCTCTCGGTCCAGATCGTCTCGCCTTCCTCGAAGCGGACTTCGCATTCCGCACCCGGGATCGCGACGTCCTGCCGGCGCCGGCTCACGAGGTGCATCTCGACTCGCGACTCCTCGGGATTGAAGAGCGCGCGATGATCGAACGCGGCGAGATCGAAATTTCCGCCCAGCTCCCGATTGATCCGGACGAGAAGGTTCTTGTTGAACGCCGCCGTGACTCCCAGCGGATCGTCGTAGGCGAGCAGCAGATCGGCCTCCGGCTTGACGAGGTCGGCGCCGAGCAGCAGCGCGTCTTCCGGCCGAAGAGCCGCCCGAATCGAAGCAAGGAACGTCCGCGCGGCTTCCGTGTCGAAATTTCCGAGGTTTGACCCGAGGAACTGCACCAGCAGCCGGCCGTTCCCGTCGCGGGCGGCGGCCACGCGCCGCAGACCTTCCTCATAAGTCGCCCGGTGCCCCACCACCGAGATCCCCTCGTACTGGCCGAGCCGATGCTCCGTTTGTTCCAGCGCGGTCTGCGAAATGTCGATGAGGTGCGTGGCGAGCCGCCGCCGCCCGCGCACGAAGGCCGCGGCGAGCAGCGCGGTCTTCTCTCCGTCGCCGGGACCGAGCTCCGTCAGGATCAGGGGGCCCGCCATCTCCTGCGAGATCTCGAGGGCGTGCCGCGACAGGAGGGAAAGCTCCGCGCGCGTGATGGAATACCACGGCATCTGGCAGATGGATTCGAACAGGCGGATACCGAGCCCGTCGTACAGGTATTTCGACTGCAGCTGCTTGGGCGAAAGCGCGAGGTCGCGCGCCACGTCGTGCCCGAACGTGCTGCCCGCGAGAGAGGCCGGCTTCGCGGGCCCGCTCACTCCGCATCCCGCGCGCACCGAAACGTCGCGTACGGATAGGGATAATGAGCCTGGAACCAGTTGCGGAAGCTTCGACGGAGAAACTCCGGCGACGTGGCGGGCGAACCCCCCTTCATGACGAAATGGCTGCCGTCGAAGAAGTCCGCCGAGTATCCGGGATAGAGAGGGCTCGGCGAGAAGCCGGGGAAGCCGGAAAACACCGAGCTCGTCCATTCCCACCCGTTGCCGATCAAATCGTCGACGCCCCAGGCGCTTCGCCCGGCGGGAAACGACCCGACGGGCACGGGATCGCATCGGAACAGGTCGAAGTTGCCGCGGGTCCCGTCGGGAGGCTCTTCCCCCCAGGGAAACAGGCGCTCGGCTCCCTGCGGAGCTCCGTAAGCCGCGCGATGGAACTCCGCTTCGGTCGGAAGCCGCTTCCCGCGCCACCGCGCGAACGCCGAAGCCTCCGCCAGACTCACGTAGACCGGCCAGGACATCGGAAGCTCGATCTCCTCGAACATCGCCCGCCAGTTCCAGCGCCGACCGTCGCGTCTCCAATAGATCGGGTGGTCGATTCGATCGCCCGACCTCCATCGCCAGTCTTCCGGGGCCCAGAGCGATTCGTCGCGATACCCGCCCGCCTCCACGAATTCCAGATATTCGCCGTTCGTCACGTCGAAACGGTCGATTTCGAAAGCCGACACGTCCAGGGTGCGCCGGGGAAACTCGTTGTCCCACCCGAAGGGAATTTCCCCGCGCAGGGCTCCGAGGGTCGCTTGCCCCGCCGGAACTCGCACGACTTCCCGCCGGGGCGCCATCCCGTGCATCTGGCGCGGCGCCCGGTCGGGCGGGGTCTTCTCCGAAGGGTCCAACAGATGAAGAATGTAGAGGAGAGTCTCCTGATGCATCGCCTCGTGCTCGAGACAGATGAAGGCGGCTTCGCGGGCGGTCTGTTCGTTCGGAACGTCCCCCGATTCGATTTCTTCGAACGCGGCTTCCAATCGCTCGTCCGCCTCGAGGACGTAGTCTTCGATCTCGGCCCGGGAGGGCCATCGGAGGATCGAGACCTTCTCCGCCGCATGGCGATCCGAGGGATCGATGCCCCGCTCGAACAGGACCTCGAAATCCTCGCGCACGCCCGGACGGCCGAGGGCCTTCTTCAGAAGAGTATTCACGGAAAACGCGGCGAGGTGGCCGCGATAGAAAACGATCGGGTGCCGCAGCGGAAGGGGTCGCTCGTAAAACGCGTCGCCCTTGACGAAGCCGAAGTACTGCTCGGATCGCGCCCGGGCCGAGGAAAATCGGGACAGAAGGTTGCCCCTCGCGACATTGGAGCTCACGGCCTCCCCCTCGCGGACATTCTATGCCGGCCGCTTTGTGTTTTGAGATTCGATCGGGCAGACTCGCCCGGATGACTCTTCATCTCGCGACGGCGGGTGAATCCCACGGCCCCGGCCTGACGGCGATTCTCTCGGGCCTTCCGGCGGGACTTCGCCTCGACGCGGGCGCGCTCGCCTCCGAGATGCTGCGGCGGCAGAAAGGCTACGGGCGCGGCGGCCGGATGAAAATCGAGCCGGACCACGTGGAAATCACGGGAGGGGCTCGCGGAGGAAAAACCCTCGGCTCGCCCGTTTCGATTCGGATCGAGAACCTCGATTTCGCAAACTGGAAAACCGCGATGGACCCCTGGGAGGTCGACCCCTCCGCGGCCGAGTCCCGGCGCGTGACAAGGCCCCGCCCGGGCCATGCCGACCTCTCGGGCGGTGAGAAATACGGTTTTGAAGACCTTCGCGACGTGCTCGAGCGGGCCTCCGCGCGCGAGAGCGCCGCGCGAGTCGCCGCGGGCGCCCTCTGCAAGATGTTGCTCGGCGAGTGCGGCATCGAGGTGCGAAGCGGCGTCCTGTCTCTCGGAGTCGTGGCCGGCGGGAGCGACCGCTCGTTTCAGTCGCTCGCGCAAGTCGACGAGAATTCGCCGTTGCGGGCCCTGGACCCGGGAGTGGAAGGCGACATGGTTCGCGCCGTCGACGAGGCGAAAGCCCGGGGCGAGACTCTCGGAGGCTCGATCCTCGTTGGAGCGAAAAACGTTCCCGCCGGCCTCGGATCGTACGTGAGCTGGGACCGAAAGCTCGACGGCCGGATCGCCCGGGCGATTCTTTCGGTCCCGGCCGTCAAAGCGGTCGAATTCGGAGACGCCATCGGCGCGTCGCGCCGGTTCGGCTCCGAAGCCCACGACGAGATCCTTCCCGGAGGCCGCCGCCGGACCAATCGCGCCGGAGGGCTCGAGGGCGGCGTGACCAACGGAGAGGACGTCATCCTCGTCGCCTACATGAAACCGATCTCGACTCTGGCGCGCGGCCTTTCCTCGATCGACCTTTCGACCGGCGCTCCAGCGAAGTCCGCCTACGAGCGCAGCGACGTGACGGCCGTGCCCGCCTGCGGGGTGATCTGCGAGGCGATGCTCGCGTTTGTTCTCGCGGACGCGCTTCTCGAAGTGACCGGAGGCGACCGGATCGAAGATGTGAAGGCGCGGCTGGAAGACCATCGCCGAAGGTTGAAGGATTTCTTTCCGGCGGGACCCGACTCGCCGACCCGGTAGGGCCCCGAGGTCAAGGGGCAGCAGATTTTCCGCGGGCGAGGAAGGTCTGAGCCTGCGCGGCGATGAGGTTGAATCCCGCGCCTCTCGCCTCGTCCGCAAGCGATCGAAACTCTCGGAGGCTCTTCGCTCTCTCTCCGGCGAGAAACTCGATCTCTGCCGCCGCCCGGCGGGATTCGAAAATGTAGAGGGGCCAGCGCGCTTTGCCGGCTCGGTCCTCGAGGTCGGAGAGCAGTTTCCGAGCCTCGTCCGGATTCGAAGTAGAGGTCTCGATGCGCACCGATTCGACAAGGACGGGAAGGTTCGCGCCGTTCTGGCGATTTTCCTTCAACAGATGCCGCGCCCGCTGGCAGAGGGACCGAGCCGCGGCGATCTTCTCCAACCCGAGCTCCGCGCGGGCCTGATTGGCAAGCGCGATCGCTTCGTTGCCGGTCTGCCGGTCGGCGGCAAAGACACGAGCCGCCTCCTTCGCGAGGCGATCCGCCTCCAGGTACCGCCCCTGGGCATTGCGGACGGTGGCGATCAACATCTGCGACTCCTCCGCCTCGTCCTCCTCGCCCAGCGCCCGGCGGGTCGCCAGCGCGCGGCCATAGTGTTTGTCGGCCTCCGGAAGATCACCTTCCTCGGAAAACACCGTTCCCAGATCGTTCTCGTGCGTCGCCTGCGCATCACGATCGCCCAGCTTCGTGGCCAGCGCCAGGGCGGACTCGTAGTTTCGCTGCGCGTCCGCGAGGCGACCCTGCGCCAGAAAGGTATCGGCGAGAGATCCGAGTCCGTAGGCGAGGTATCCGTCGTCTCCGAGTTTTCGGCTGATTCCCACGCCTTCTTGCTGGAGGGCGAGTGCCTGGCCAAAATCTCCCTGATCGGCAAGAATGTTTCCCGTCGCGGTCAGCCCCCAGACGATACCCCTCGGGTCGTTGATGTCCCGATTGATCGCGAGGACCTGACGCGCTTCGGAAAGCGCCGCATCGGCGTCTCCGCGTAACCAGTCCTCGTCGGCGAGGTCGCTCAGCACGCGAGCCTCTCCTTTCCGATTCCCGATGCGCTCGAACGTCGCCTGCGCCTGGCGATAGAGTTTCTCGGCATCGCCGTCCCGGCCCACGTTCCCGACGGCGTTTGCGATTCCGATCAAGGCCTCGGCTTCTCCGCTGCTGTCGCCGTCGCGCCGAAAGAGATCCGCCGCGGCCTCGTATGCCGATCTTCCCTTCGACGAATCGCCGAGACTCCGGAGCGCTCCGCCCTCATGAAGTCGCGCTTCGGCGAGGAGCCGCGTGGACTCGTTGCGGCGGGCCTTTTTGGCCGCCGCGCGGCTCGCGGCAAGCTCATCGCGCCACTTCGAAAGGGCGGCAAAGGCCTCCGCCCGAGCGAGATCGATCCTGGGATCGTCTCGGGCCGGCGCTCGGAGCTTATCGAGGACGGAAAGGCTCCGAAGAGCCTCTTGAGCGCGCCCTCCGGCGACCTGGTCGGAGGCAAGCCGAAGGGTGGCATCGAGGTCGTCCGGATGCGAGCGGAGAATCGAAGCTTCCAGGCTCTCGGCCCGCGCCCACTCTTTATCGGTTTCCGCGAGCCGAGCCTCGGCCGAGGCGCCGACCGGCGGCGGCGCAGCAA
>JBOGJO010000185.1:0-13817 GCA_050747885.1 Thermoanaerobaculia bacterium | reverse complement strand
GGTCGAGGCTGTTTTCCGGAATTCCCTGTTCCACGAGCGAAACGTTCATGTCGAGCTTGCGGGCTTCCAGGGCCACTCCCGGAAATCTCGCCCGCAGCGACCGCTCGCCCCGGCGCAGGAACGTCGGAACGGGCTCGGTGAAAGTGTACTTCTCGATCCTTTCGAAAAGACCGTCGCGCTCGATCCGCTCCAACAGCGCGAGCGCCGCCGATCCCGCGCCGCCGCCGAGCTCGAGAAGAGACGACGTGTGCGATCTCGAAAGCGCTCGGGAGACCGCTTCGGCTCCGAGGCGATTGTTGACGGCATAAAGCAGGTTGTCGTTGTTGAAGTAGTCGAACCAGAGCGTCAGGCGCGCCGGCGAAAAGAGAATTTCCTCTCCGGTTTTTCGGCCCTCGAAATAGTCCACGATGTGCTTCGACAGCTCCTCGACGACAGCAAACGCCGGGGCGCTCGACGGGGCGATCGCGATCGCCTTGTCGCGCGCGCCGCTGTCGGCCGGAGGATGCGGGTCCCGGAGGCGGTACCGGGGAGGGGCCGAGGCCGGATCGACCGAGAGGAATCCTTCCTCGGAAAGCTTTGAAAGCATCCACTCGAGCGCGGTCGCCGCCCGGGCAACGTGCCCGGCCCGTTCGAGCGCCTCCCGGGCTGTCGTCGGCTCCTCGAAGAGCCTCAGCAGGCCGAGCCGATCGAGGTCCCGTCCCGCAGTCTCGGTCGTGAACCGCTCGAAGTGCTCGCTGCAGATCAGGAACTCCCGGGAAAACAGGACGCGGAGGGACGGGTCGAGCGACCCGCGCAGGCTCGACGAAAAGGTTTCCAGGGCGTCGTCCATATGAGGAATGGTAAACGATGTTCACTGGGGTCGGTCGTTCCCGGGCAAGCGAAAATCCTTCTCGGCGTTCCATCGGGTCGGGGATGACAGAGGCCGCGGGATCACAGGCTCGGGCAAAATCGCGGTAGGATCTCCATCCATGAAATTCCGGATCACGGCGTGTCTCGTCCTGATTTCCTTGCTCGCGGCGGCCGCGCATGCGCAGAAGCGCCGGGTCGTCATCCTCGGGTTCGACGGAGTGGACGCGTCGATCGTGGAAAAGCAGATGGCGGCGGGCAAGCTGCCGCACCTGGCCGCCCTGCGCGCCCAGGGGGGGTTCACGCCGCTTCTGCCGCCGATCCCGGCGCAGACGCCCGTTTCCTGGTCCTCGTTTTCGACGGGGCTCGACCCGGGGAGCACCCGCATTTTCGACTTCCTCAAACGCGACCCCAAGACGCTCACTCCCACGTTTGCGATCGAGGACGAGTCGGAAAAGCCGTTTCTCTTCGGCGCCGCGAACGGGGCCGTCGCGGCCGCGGTGATCTTTCTCGTCGTCGCGCTGCTCCCTCAGGTCTTCGCCCGCCGGGCGGGCAGGGCCGTGTTCCTGGCTCTGGGGATCGCCCTTGCGGCGGGCGGCTACGTGCTCGTTCGCCGGGACATTCCGGAAAAACAGCCCTTCGCGGTCAACAACCGGCAGGGTCGCACCCTCTGGCAGGCGCTGGGGGCCGCGGGCAAGAAGTCGGTCGTCATCCGAATGCCGGTGACGTTTCCGCCGGACCGCTTCGACGATGGCGAGCTCCTCTCGGGTCTCGGCGTGCCCGATCTTTCCGGGCGGATCGGCCGGCCCTCGTTCTACACGTCGGACCCTTTCTTCGCGCCGAAGGGGGGCAACGATTTTTCGATCGAGCTGGTCCGCCTCGACTCCAACGAGGGCGTGGTCAACACGAAGATCACCGGCCCCCCGGCGAAGTACTTCGGCAAGAAGGAGGCGTGGCTCGACGCGGACCTGCGGCTCACGGTCGACGCGGATCATTCAGGGCTCACCGTCGAGACCTCGGGTTCGCGCATTCACTTGAAGACCGGCGAGTGGAGCGATTGGGTCCGCCTCTCGTTTCCCGCCAACGCGCTCGTGACGCTCCACGGGATGGCGAAGTTCCATCTCCTCTCGGCTTCTCCCGAGATCCGCTTGTACCTTTCACCGGTGAACTTCGACCCTCGGGCCCTCCCGCCCGGGTTCGAGATCACAAATCCGGCCGGGTTCGCTCGGGACCTCGTCTCCTCGGCCGGTCTCTTCAAGACGATGGGCTGGGCGATTGACACGTGGTCGATCCAGTCCGGCACGATCGATGAGAAGACGTTTCTGGAGGACGTGGACCAGACCGTCGCGAGCGAGCGTCGGATCCTGGACACCGTTCTTGCCGACAAGTCGGTGGATTGCGCCCTCCAGTATTTCGAGTTTCCGGACCGCGTGAGCCACATCTTCTGGCGGTTCCGCGACCCGCAGCATCCCGCCTACGATGCCCGGCTCGCGAAAATCTACGGCGACGCGGTCGAAAAGTCCTACGACACCATGGATTCGATCGTGGGCCAGGCACAGGAGAAACTTTCTCCCTCCGACGTGCTGATCGTTCTCTCCGACCACGGATTCGCGACATGGAGGCGTTCGGTCAACTACGACACGTGGCTCGTGCAAAACGGGTATCTCGGGCTCAAAGGCGAGGCCCAGCGCAAGAATCTGGACGAGCTCTTTTCGCACGGCACTTTCTGGGACAGCGTGGATTGGAGCCGGACGCGCGCGTACGCCATGGGGCTGGGGGAGATCTACATCAATGTCGCGGGCCGCGAGAAGGAAGGAATCGTGCATCCGGGCGCCGAGTACGAGGCCCTTCGCACCGAGCTGATCCAGCGCCTCTCCACTCTCACCGACGCGAAGTCGGGAGCCCGGGCCGTCTCCCGGGTCGTGCGCCGGGAGGAGGCGTACAAGCGGTTCGACCCGAACCTCATTCCCGACCTGTTCGTGCTCAACACCGCGGGTTTCCGAGTCTCCTGGCAGTCCTCGCTCGGCGTTCCCACGCCGGACCTGTTCGAAGACAACACCGACGTTTGGAGCGGAGACCACTGCTCCGTCGACCCGGAGCTCGTGCGCGGGATCTTTTTCTCCTCCCTGCCGATGCACCTGACGGCCGTTCCGTCGATTCTCGACGTGGAGCCCTCCGTCCTTGCGCTCTTCGGAGTCCAGCCCGGAGAGCCCAAGGACGGCAAGGCCTTCCTGCCGTAGGCGCGATGCCCGGCTCTACGGACAGGTCGCGAACGCGTCGGTGTCGGTGACCGCGGGCGCCGGCGGTCCCGAGTAGTTGAAGTAGATCTTGTTGACTCCCGCCCGCACGTCCAGGACGTCGAGCCGGTAGAACACGTTCGTCGTTGCCGCCGAGAAGAGCCACCAGCGGTTGAAAGGGTCGACGCACGCGTTGTGCGCTTTGACGAGCAACTCCCAGTTCGCCGGGTCGAAGAACCAGAAAATCGCGGAATCATCGCTCGCGCATTCGACCGCGGTCCCCTGGCCGGTCGAGCCGTCGTCCGTGCGCCAGGTCACCGATACCGAGAAACGGCCGTCGAGGCAGGGAGCCGTCGGCGAGCCGGCGCCGCAACTGAGAACGACCGGAAACGTGAACGGGAACACTCCCGACCCGCCGACCGTCCCGCCGTGGCCTCCGACCACGTCGCCAACGCCGCCGTCGAAGCTCCACACGCCGACGAGGCCCGGTTGGGCCGCGTGGATCGGCACGTTGATGGTGCTGCGAATCTCGGCGGTCGTGCGCGCGACGCTCCAGATCCGGACCTCGTCGATCGATCCGGAGGGCGTGTGGGGCCAGGAGACGTCGCTCCCGATCCGAAGAGCGGCGCTGCTCGCGGTCGGGGCGCCGGTTTCCGGATTCACCCCGACGAGCACGCCGTCGATGAAGTGGCAGTGGACGTGGGCGACGCCGTCGAAGACGGCCGCGATGTGGTGCCATCCGGAGTCGAGCGTTCCGACCGTGTAGCTCGACGCGGAGCCGCGGAAATACGAGCGCAGCTGGTTCCCGCACAGGCCGACCCAGTACGACTGTATGTAATCCTTTCCGACGATGCTGCTGCAGCTGGTCCCTCCGTTCGCGTCGGTCACGGCGACCCAGGCCTCGATCGTGATCGAGGTCGAGGGATTCAGATCGGCGGCAGAGGGAACCTCGACATAGCCGCTCGTGGGCCCGGAAAACGTTTCCCAGGCTCCGAAGGGCTGTGCCGAAGCGGGATTCGAAAGAAACGCGAAAGCGGCGGCGAACACTGTGGCTCCCAGACTCAATCTGCGCATCGGCCTCTCCTTCTTTCCAGCGGACCGTGGGGTCCGGATCCAGTATACGGCTTCCCGGCGGACGCTCTTCAGGGAGCTCCGAGAAACGCCGTTCGGAACGAGACGTACGAAAACGTCGAAGGCTCGATGCCGTGCACCCGGTCCGAAAGGACGATGACCTCGGGCCCGTGGACGATGGGGAAGACCGGCAGCTCACGGCGGATCTCGTCGACCACCGTTTGAAAATCGGCGGCGGCCCCGGTGGCGCGCAGATTCCGAATCGCCTGGTCGACCTTCGGGTCGGCCCACCCCGCCATGTTGTTGCAATTGGAGAGGCAGTTGATCTTCGAGGACGCGAAATTCGCCTCGAGGAAGTCGGCGGGGTTCGGCGTGTCGGCGATCCAGCCGTTGCCGGCGAGGTCGAAGCTCGCTTTCAGGAGCGCCCGAAAGTAGTCGTCTCCGCTGGCGGGCTGTTCGACCCGGACCGCGATCGCGCCCGACTCCTCGAGCTGCTTCTTCACGAGCTCGCCGAACAGGACGGGATTGTTGCAATAGGGCCGCGACGCCCACGCGATCAAGAGCGTGAGGTTGAGCTTCTTCTCGGGCCCGAAACCGGCGGCCGCGAGGTCCCTCTTTGCCGCGGCGGGATCGGATTTCAGGTGCAGGTCGAAGTCGACCCCGCGAACCTGCGCCGCGAGCGCCGGCGGCAGGAACGAGGTCGCCGCCCGCGTTCCGACGGGGTACAGGCGTCTCACGATGTCGCCGGGATCGAGCAGCTCCGCGATCGCGTGCCGCACCTTCGGGTCGTTGATTCCCGGCCGGCGAAAGTTGAACGTGATCCATCCCGTGTTCTTCGATTCGAGGACCAGTGTCTTGGCCGTCCGGACACCCTGGAGCTGCGGCAGCGACGAGAGGGGCACGGCCTGGGTGAAATCGACCTCGTCGCGGCGGATCGCGTCAAGCAAGGCGGGATTCGTGCCGTCCACGGCGGCGGGAAAGACCTTGAAGACGAGGCGATCGACCTTCGGCTCCCCGGCGTCGTGGAAATGTGGATTGCGCTCGAGCACGATCTCGCGGTCGTCGTGCCGCCCGAGAACGAACGGGCCCGTCCCCAGGTAGACGCCCTTTCCTTTTTCTTTCGCGACGAGGCAATAGTTCGTCATCAGGATCTGAGTGAAATACTGGTCGGGCTCCTTCAGGTGGAACGTGATCGTCTCCCGGGTTCCTTTTTTTCCGGCCGTCATCGTCGCGCGGGAGGAGATGTCGCGAACCGTTGAGAGCCACGCGATCATCTGCGCGGCGGTCAGCGCTTCGCCGTCCGAATAGACGATTCCCCAGACGATCGTTCCCACGTACGTTTTGTTGTCCACGCGCGCGACGTCGGAGAAAAGACTCGGCGCGCCGTTGGGCCGAGCGGTCGTGTAAAGAAGCGGCGTCTCGTAAACCTGCGAAAGGACCGTCCACGTCATCGAGTCGCTGGCCTTCCTGGGATCATAATAGGCCGGCGGCTTCGAGATCGCGATCCGGATCTCGGACGCGGCGGCGGGCAAAGCCATGGCAAGCGCGGCGACGGTCGCAAAGAAAAAGCGTTTCATGGCACCCCCTTTGATTGGGTCCATTGTAACCCCGACCTCACCCCCGTCGACGGACCTCCCTAGTGCGCGTTGACGCGCAGGTCGTGGACGAGCGTCATCCAGAGGATCCGAACGTCGAGGGCGAGGCTCCAGTTCTCGATGTAGAACAGGTCGTATTCGATTCGTTTCGCGAGACTCGTGTTGCCCCTCCACCCGTGCACCTGGGCCCAGCCGGTCATGCCGGACCGCACCCGGTGGCGCAACATGTATTGAGGGAATTTTTCCTTGAATTCCGCGACGAACTCGGGCCGTTCGGGCCGTGGACCGACGAGCGACATCTCGCCCTTCAGCACGTTCCACAGCTGCGGAAGCTCGTCGATCGACCAGCGGCGCAGGAAAGCTCCGACAGCCGTTCGCCGGGGGTCGTTTTCTCGGGCCCACACGGCTCCCGTCTCGTCCTCGGCGTCGACTTTCATCGAGCGGAATTTCCACATGCGGAACGAGCGCCCGTCCAGGCCCATCCGGTGCTGCGAATAGAGGACCGGGCCCCGGCCGGAGAGCTTGATCGCGACGGCGATCAGCAGGAAAAACGGAAGCAGAAGCAGAAGGCCCGCGGTCGCGAGCCCGAGGTCGATCGCCCGCTTGACCATGCCCGACCAGCCGGAAACCGGCGTTTCGGTCAGGTGAACGACGGGAAGCCCGTCCCAGTCCTCCAGCCCGGCCCGGAACGTGATGTGCTGAAGGAGATCCGGAACGACGCGCACCTCTCCGCCGGCGCGGACGGCCTCGCGGACGAGATCGAGGGTCTTTCGGTGCGCCTCGAGGGGAAGCGCGAGGAAAACCGTGTCCGCCCGGCCGTCGGAGATCCACGCAGCGGCGTCGGACGTCGGTCCCGCGATCGGGACGCCCTTGTAAGAATGGTCCCGCAGCGCCCCGTCGTCGTCGAGCAGGGCGAGCGCAATCATTCCGGCCTCGGGCCGATCGACCAGGCGGTCCACGACGGACCGGCCCAGCCGACCCGCTCCCGCGATGACGGCCCGCTTCACGCCGATTCCGCGGCGCCAGTTGGACTGCCAGCGGGCCCTCACGATGAGCCGCGCGGCGATGACGAAAGGAACGTCACAGAGGAAAAAGATCACCAGGACGAGGCGCGAATACGAGAAATCGCGGTAGAACGTCGCGATTCCGGCGAGCAGCACGATGGCGAGCGCCGTCGCGCTGAAAATGACGAACGCTTCCTCGGACCTCGACCGCCCCCGGCGGGGCCGGTACAGGCCGTGGAAGGAATACACGACCGGCCAGAGGACCGCGAGGATCGGGAGGAGCCGCCAGTAGGCGGACGATTCGGGCACGCCTTTGGTCACCGGGACGATCTGGAACTGAAAGCGAAGGAACCAGGCCGCCGCGAGCGCGAGAAACGTCGCAAACAGGTCCGCGGCAATGAGGAGAGAGGCCTGCTTTCGGGCGTTTTGCTTGATCATGAAATCATCGCCTGAAGCTCCCGGCGGAAATCCCGGCGAAACCGCTCTTTCGAAAAGCGCTCCGCATTCTTTCGGGCGCCCGAAGGATTAAAGCCCACCCGGCCGAGGGTGTCAATTGCGTGCGCGATCTGTTCCACGGAATCCTCGGGAAACGTCGTTCCGAGCTGCGAGCCCGCCAGAACGTCCAGAACGCCCCCTCGCGCCAGGGCGACGACCGGGCGGCCGCACGCCTGCGCCTCGACGGAGGCGATCCCGAAGTCTTCCTCCCCGGGTTGGAGGAAAAATGCGCATCCTCGGTAACGTTCTCGCAATCCTTCGCGCGTGAGCCCCTTCTCGAATGAAACGGAGCTCGAGGCCATGGCGCGGAGGCGTTTTTCCTCGGGGCCCGTTCCGACGATCCGGAGGGGGGACCCCGTGCGGTTGGACCATTCGATCGCCCGGTCGAATCGTTTGTAGGGCGCCAGGGCCCCGACGCAAAGGGCGCTTTCTCCGCCGGAACGGTCCGCGGGCGTGAAGAATTCGACGTCGACCGGCGGGAAGACGACCCCGGAGGGGCGCCCGTAAGCGTCCTCGATCCTTCGAGAGACCCTCGACGAGTTCGCCAGAAACCGGTCCACCCGGGTCGCCGTCCGGACGTCCCAGCGCCGGAGGTTTCCGATCGCGAATTTCTTGAGCCGGAAAAAGCGCGTCTTTCCCTTTTGAAAGTAGAAGTCGAACTGGTCGTACGCGTAGCGCACGGGCGTGTGGCAGTAGCAGAGGTGGGGCGCCTTCGCCCGAGCGCCCTTGGCCACGCAATGCGAAGACGAGACGACGAGATCGAATCCCGAGAGGTCGAACGATTCGACGGCGCGGGGAAACAGCGGCAGGAAACTCCGATAGTTCGAACGAGTCAGCGGCAGCCTCTGGAGGAACGACGTCGCGATCGGAAAGGACTCGATCCGCGCCGAGACGGTCCCGGGGAAATGAAAGAGAGTGAAGAGAGTGGGATTCGGAACGAGAGAGAGGATCTCTTCCAGCACGAGCTCGCCGCCGCGCATTCCGGTCAGCCAGTCGTGCACGACCGCCGTTCTCATGGCGTCCCCCCGCGAAACGACTGCGCTCCCTCGAGCGGCCGAGTTTCGCCCAGCGCCGCCCGATAGACCTCGAGAGTCCTTCTCGCCGATTCTTCCCATGAAAATTGCGTCACCCGCCGCCAACCGAGCTCCCGCAGACGTCCTCGCTCTTCCGGGGAGCTCGCCAGCCGCGCGACGGCCGAGCCGATGGAGCGGGGGTCGCGCGGGTCCACGAAAACCGCCGCATCCCCGCACGTTTCGCGCCAGACCGGAATCGCGGACGCGATGACCGGGGTCCCGGAAGCCATTGCCTCGAGGGCCGGAAGTCCGAAGCCCTCTTCGAGCGTCGGCGAGAGAAACAGGAGGGCGCCCGCGTAGAGAGCGGGAAGGTCTTCCCCCGGCACGACGCCGAGGACGCGAACGCGGCCCGCCAGGTCCGGCAGAGAGAGAAGGCGCCGAAGCCGCTCCCCCCTCGCGGGCGGCCCCGCGAGGACGAGACCGACCCCTTTGTCCGCCGGCGCGCCCCTGAAAGCTTCGAGGACCCGGGCGAGGTTCTTGTGCGTCCGCCCGCCGCCCAGAAAGAGCGCGTACCGGGTCGGGAGGCCGTACTTCTTCGAGAGCGCCTCGATCGCTCCGGCATCCGGCCGGCGGCGAAACTCCTCTCCGATGCCGTGCGGAATCACTTCGATCTTTCCCGACGCGTGCGGGAACCGTTTCTCGATCTCGAGCCGCGAAGCGTGGGATCCGGTAATCACGGCTCTCGCCCGCGAGAGAGAGCTCGAGAGCGCGAGCCGCGCATACGGGTAGACCCACGGCTTGCCGGAAAGCTCCGGATGAAGATGGATCAGGTCATGGACCGTCACGACGGCTCGGGTCGCGAGAAAAGGCGGAAGGACATAGTGCGCGGCATGGAAGAGCGAGAGCCGGCGGCGACGCACCCGCCGGGCGAAGACCGTCAGCTCGGCGAGGGAGTAGCCGGGAGAGTCGGCCGGTTCGAGCGAAAAATTCTCCGGCAACCCGGAAAAGATCTCCCGGTCGCCGTCCCGGACGAAAAGAACGAAGCGGAGATCGCCGGCCCGGGGGCTCTTCGCGATCGCAAAAGCGAGCTCGCGCGTGTAGGTGCCGATCCCGAAGTCTCTGGCTTTTCGCGCGTCGAGGCCGATTTCCGGCGCAGGCCCGCTCAACGTTCCTCGCGCGCGAGTCGCAGCACGTCGGCCGTGCGGCGCGCGCTCTCCTCCCAGCGGAATCCAGCGGCCCGCGCGAGGCCCCGGGAGACGAGGGTATCGCGGAGATTCGGCTCTTCGAGGACCCGGGCGATCGCTTCGGCGAGAGCCGCGTCGTCTCCCGCCGGCGCGGAAAGGGCGGCGCCCCCGGCGGTTTCCATCAAAGCCGGGGTCGTCGAGATGACGGCCGGCGCTCCGCACGCCATGGCTTCGAGCACGGGCAGCCCGAATCCCTCCTCGTGCGAGGGGTAGCAGAACACGTCCGCCGCGCCGTACAGTCGGGGAGCATCTTCGGGATCGACGTAGCCGACGCGGTGAATCTTGTCGCGAAAGGGCGAGCGGGCGATTCGTTCCAGCAGGGGGGCGGATCGCCAGCCGGCGCCGCCCGCCAGCAGGAGGTCGGGCCGCGAGCGTTTTTCGCGCCAGAGCCGCTCGCATGCCGACAGAAGCCGCACGAGGTTTTTTCGGGGCTCGAGCGTCCCCAGATAAAGGACGTAGCGCCGCGACCGGGTGTACTCGGCGCGCGTCGATTCGGCCTCCGCCGCGTCGGCCGGAGGGCGGAACCGCGCCTGCACTCCGTGCGGCACGACGGTGACCCGGGCGGACACCTCCGGAAAGCGCTCCTTCAGGTCGCGGGCGGTCGTCTCGGACACGGCGATGACCCTGGCCGCGCGGTCGAGAGTTTTCTCGATCCACGGCAGGAACGCCACGACGACCTTGCGGCGGTGCCACTCCGGGTGCGAAAGGGGAGTCAGGTCGTGCACGACGGAAACCGACGGGATGGAAATCCGGGTCGGGGAGATCGTGAGCGCCGAGAGGAGCACCTCGGATCCCGCCTGGTCGAGCCGGCGTGGGAGGTGCGTCTGGATCCAGACGGTTCCGAACTTGTGGGCGTCCGGAACGAAGCGGACGCTGGGCGGAAATTCGGGCCTGGGGCTGACTTCGCGGGGCGTGAACAGGTCGATTTCCATCCTCTCGCGCTCGCCGAGAGCCCGGGCGATGTTCTCGGTGTAGACTCCGATGCCCGTTCGCTGGGTGAGCAGGGCCCGCGCATCGATTCCGACCCTCATGGGCCCCCGCCTCCGACTCGGGACACTAGGATCCGGCGCCGCTTTGGGCAAACATCGGGGCATTTTAGTCCGGTTGCCGCGAACGCCGTCGATTTGACACTCCGGCCGGGTTTTCTTATCTTCAGCAGTTCCAATGAGCGGTCCGCGTATTCAACTCGAGGGCGCGAAAGAGAGGCCCTTTCAGTTCTCCGACGAGGTCCTGGCCCTGCCGGTCGAGACGTTCGGTGAGCCCCTGCTGTCCCTCTCTCCGATCTCGATGTCGGGCGAAGTCACGGCCATGGACGACGAGTATCTGCTCGACGCGACGCTTTCCTACTCCGGAGAGCTCGAGTGCGGGCGATGCCTGGCCGCCTACCCGTTCGAACAACGGCAGGCCGTCCAGCTGAGGCTGCGCGAGCGCCCCGCGGCCCCTCCGGCTCCGAAGCCGGTCCGCCCCGGCCGCCCGACCGCCCCTCCGGAAGAGGAGGTCGAGCTGTCGGGCGATGATCTCGACGTCGTGTTCTTCGACGAGCCCGTGCTCCCTTTCGAGGACGTTGCGAGAGAACAGATTCTGATCGCGATTCCGATGAAGCCGCTTTGCCGCGAAGATTGCCGGGGACTGTGTCCGAACTGCGGGACGGATTTGAACGTGGGAACGTGCGCTTGCTCCGAGAAGGCGGTCGACCCCAGGCTCGAAGTCCTGAAGAATTTCAAGTAACCACAAAGAGAGAGGTCCACGATGCCGAATCCGAAACACCGCCACAGCAAGGCGCGCCGCGACAAGAGACGAGCCCACGATTTCCTGACGGCTCCGTCATTGTCGGAATGCCCGAACTGCCACGAGCCCAAGATGCCTCACCGGGTCTGTCCCCGCTGCGGGCACTACAAGGGCAAGGAAGTCATCGACGTCAAGCACGTATAATGACCCGTCCCGGTGAATCCGGGGATCTCATGAAGATAGCAGTGGATGCCATGGGAGGGGACCACGCTCCCGAAGTGACGGTCGACGGCGCCCTCGCGGCCCTGCGCGAGTTCGGCCTTTCGACCATTCTCGTCGGCAAATCGGCGCCGATCGAGGCGCTGCTCAAGAAGAGAAACCGCTTCGTTCCGCCCGAAATCGAGATTGTCGAGGCGCCCGACGTCATCGAGATGAGCGAGGCGGCCACCTCGCCGATCCGGCAGAAAAGGAATTCCTCCATCCGCGTCGCGGCCAATCTCGTGCGCGAAGGCCGCGCGGACGGGCTCGTCTCCGCCGGGCACACCGGCGCGGCGATGGTCTCGGCCAAGATGGTGATCGGGACCATCGAAGGGGTGGACCGGCCGGCCCTCGCCGCCATCGTTCCGAGCGTTTCCGGGTTCTGCATGCTCCTGGACGTCGGCGCGAACCTCGAATGCAAGAACGAGCACTTCCGCGAATTCGCGGTCATGGGGCACCTCTACACGCAGCTCCTCTTCGGGATCGAGAGCCCCCGAATCGGATTGATGTCGATCGGCGAGGAGGACACGAAGGGAACCGCCGAGACGAAGGAAGCCTTCAAGGTCCTGAAGGAAACGGGGCTCAACTTCATCGGCAACGTCGAGGGAAGCGACGTCTTCAACGGACGCTGCGACGTCATCGTGACCGACGGCTTCACCGGCAACGTCCTGCTCAAGTCCTCCGAATCTCTGGGGGAGATGATCGAGAAATCGCTCCGGGAGGAAATCACGAAGTCCGTGAAGGCTTCGGTGGGTTTTCTGCTCGCGAAGTCCGCGTTCCGGGCTTTCAAGGCGAGGATCGATTACTCCGAATACGGAGGAGCGCCCCTGCTGGGCCTGAAAAAATGCTGCATCATCGGCCACGGGCGTTCTTCGTCGAAGGCGATCAAGAACGCGATCCGGATGGCCGGCGAGTTTTCCCGTAAGAGGCTCTCGGAACGGATCCAGGAATCGATCGCGGAATTGCACGTCAAGGAAAGGTCGATGCTCTCGCGTTGACGCGCCGGCCGGAAGAACAGAGACACCGGAGGAACCATGCTGCGAGCGAAAATCATCGGCACGGGGTCGTGCGTTCCCGAAAAGCTCCTCACGAACGCGGATCTCGAGAAGATCGTCGAAACCTCCGACGATTGGATCACCACGCGGACCGGGATCAAAGAGCGCCACATCGTCTCTCCGGGAGAGAAGTTCTCGGACCTCGCGACGCGGGCCTCGGAGAGGGCGCTCGCGAGCTCCGGGCTGTCGGCGTCCGACCTCGACATGGTGCTCGTGGGAACGGTCTCCTCCGACATGCTGTTTCCCTCCACCGCGTGCCTGGTCCAGCAGAATCTCGGAGCGGGCCGGGCGGCGGCTTCCGATCTCTCCGCGGCGTGCACCGGGTTTCTGTACGGCATGCACCTTGCCGACGGCCTGATCCAATCCGGAAAGGCCGAAAACGTTCTCCTCGTCGGAGGCGAGATCCTTTCGCGCTACGTCGACTGGACGGACCGCGGCACGTGCGTGCTGTTCGGCGACGGCGCCGGCGCGGTCGTCCTCCAGGCCACGCGAGGCGACCATGGAATCCTCGGGACGTCGATGAAATCCAACGGCGAATTCGGGGATTTCATCTGCATGCCCGGCGGGGGCTCGTCGCGTCCCGCCAACGACCCTGCCTCGATCGAGGAGCGGCTACCCTTCATCAAGATGAGGGGGAACGAGACGTTCAAGATCGCGGTCCGCGCGATGGCGGAAGTTTCCGAAGAAGTCCTCGAAGAGCAGGGCTTCACGCACGAGGACATCCAGCTCTTCATCCCGCACCAGGCCAACGAGCGGATTATTGACGCCGTCGGCAAGCAGCTCAAGATCGACCGCGCGAAGGTCTACAAGAACATCGAGCATTACGGCAACACGTCGGCGGCCTCCATTCCGATCGCGCTCGACGAATGCGTCCAGAAGAAGCTCGTCAAGACGGGCGACCTCGTTCTCCTGACGGCCTTCGGGGCCGGTCTCACCTGGGGCGCCGCGCTCCTGCGCTGGTGAGGGGCGGACCTCACCCGTGGCCTTCGGCCGCCCCACGGAGGTGTCCTTTCGCGGGACGGGACACTAGTGTCCCGTCCCGGAAATAGCTGTAACGTCGTTCGGAGCGCCGCCGGGCAAGATGCAAGGCGACGCGACGCAGGCGATGCCGAAGCATCCCCGCATTCGCGGGGACCTCGGAGCGGCAACGCAGCCGATTGTCCCGCGCCGCCCGAACCCTCCGGGCGGCAGCACATTGCGGGCGATCTCGGCGTTGCGGCTCGGGTCTGATCGCTACGGCATCTGTCCCCTCGCCGCGCCTTGACCTCGCC
>JBOGJO010000184.1:0-2644 GCA_050747885.1 Thermoanaerobaculia bacterium | reverse complement strand
AACGAGTGCCCGGGCGGGAACCTCGTTGTACCGGATCACGGCGGGAACCCATTGACGGCCCGACCGGATCACGCTTTCGCGGATCGGCTGAAAGGTGTGGACCGGAAGACCGTCCTGGCGGAACGCTTCGACGATCTTCTCGGCAAGCCCCCGGGAGACGCCCTCGGCTTCGAGCCTTTCGCGGCGGGAAAACGACACCCTCGGCGCCTGCCGGTATTCGCGCCGGGCTTCGTAAATCGCGCCCGATTTCCCGAACGACGCCTTGAGGAACTGCTCTCCGGGGATGTACACCATGGCGCCGCGCACCGAAGGATGGAGCGAGTCCGCGTGGAAGGAGAGAAACACGACGTGCGACGCGTCCCCTCCACGCGAGACGACGGATCGGAGCAGGGAATTCGAGAGGTACCAGCGCAGGTGAACACCCGCGACCGCGTCGTCGATCGGGTAAGGCGGGCTCGTCATCACGCGCCCCCCGGAAGACGCCGTCAGCCGGTCCCGGTCCGTCGCTCCGCCAATGGACCGGTCCTCGACGGTCACCACGACCCGGGCGCGCGTTCGCGTTCGCAGGAGCTCGGCGGTTCGCATGGTGATGTCGTAGACATAGCGAGCCTCGGCGACTCCTGAAACGAGCGCCCCGGTGTCGCGACCGCCATGGCCGGGATCGAGAATGACGGTCACCCCTTTGAGGCCGGCCGCCCGAAGATGATTTTCGAATTGAGACGCCTCGAGCCGGGAGCGCTCGTACTCCACTCTTTTCGGGTCGTCCGCCGGCCGGTAGTCGGGAAGAAGGTCTTCGACCGGAATCTTGATTTCGTATCCGACCGGAATCGAGTGAACGTTCGTCACGCCGCTTCGGGCGGCGATCTTGGCGGCCTCGGAGTTGACTTCATCCGCATAAACGAGCCCGGTGAAGCGAACCACGACGGCGGAATACAGGGCTTCGCCTTTCTGAAGACGGTACGCGGCGTACGGGCCGGCGGTGTCTCGCAGGAACGCGAGGGGCGGATTCCCGGTCGCCTCCCGCGCGAGCGCTTCCGCGCGAAACACGGGAAGAAGAAGATCGATCGGAATTTTCAGCTTCTGGCCCTTTTCGGTTTGGAGGGACGCCGCGCCGCTCGCGCGTCGGATTCGGTCGTAGTTCGCGCCGTCCCCCGTAAACCACTCCGCGACTCGCCAGAGGCTTTCCGGCTCCCCCGCGAGAGCGGCGACCGTGTGCGTCCAGCCCCGGGGGGAACCGCTGTCGGCCGAGAAGAGGGCCTGCATCGCGATTTTCCGGTAGTTTCCCGACAGGAGCTCGTAGGGAACGCGCAGGAACACCGACTGGCGAAGCACGCTGCTCTTTCGGTTCAGGGAAAGAATCCGCGCCTTCGTGGCCGGGTCGTCGCTGAACCGGCGGGCGAAGGCGTTGATCCCCTCTCCGGGCAGCGGCTTCGCGAAAAGGAAGACCAGATCGCCGCGGGCGATGCCGACCTTCAACTCGCCCGAAATGACGACCGTCTTGGAAAACTCGGGCTCGTCCGCCGCGCCGCTCGCCACCGCGAGGGCGCAGAAGGCCAGGACGAGACTAAGCCGCGACCGGAGGCACCGCATCGGTGAATCGGGTCTCCCGCTCGAACGCTCCCGCGGCGGCAAACACCGACTCGTCGCGTCCGCGGCCGGAAAGGATCTGAAGCCCCAGCGGCAAGCCCGCGGCATCGGGGCCGGACGGGACCGAGATGGCGGGCAGACCGGCAAGCGACGCGGGAGTCGTGAAGATATCGGACAGGTACATCGACACGGGATCGTCGGCCTTCTCCCCGAATCGAAATGCAGAGGACGGAACTGTCGGAGAAAGGATGACGTCCACGCGGTCGAACGCTTTTCGGAAATCGGAACAGAGCAGCGCGCGGGCGCGCTCCGCCCTTCGGTAGTACTCGTCGGCGTATCCGGCGGAGAGAACGAACGTTCCGAGCAGAATCCTCCGTTTCACCTCTTCGCCGAACCCTCGGGTCCGCTGTTCAGTGTAGAACTCCTCGACCGTCGGCATTTCCAATCGGGGGCCGTAGCGGATGCCGTCGTAGCGCGCGAGGTTCGAAGAGGCCTCGGCATTCGCGACGACGTAATAGATCGGGATGGCGTGCGGCGCCCGGGGAACGGAGACTTCGTGAATCGCCGCGCCGAGCCCGCGAAAGACGTCCACCGCGCGGGAAAAATTTCTTTCCACTTCGGGCTCGAGATTTCCCTCGACAGCTTCCTTCAGGACCCCGACCTTCATCCCGCGGAGGCCTGCGCGGACCGCGGCGACAGGATCGCCAACGGGTTCCCGCAGGGTCGTCGAATCACGAGGATCCGCGCCCGCCATCACCGAATAGACCCTCGCCGCGTCTTCGACCGACGTCGCGAGGGGCCCGATCTGGTCGAGCGAAGACGCGAACGCGATCAGACCGAACCTCGACACCCTGCCGTAGGTCGGTTTGTAGCCGACGACCCCGCAGAGCGCGGCGGGCTGACGAACCGAACCGCCAGTGTCCGAGCCGAGGGCGACCGGGACCTCCCTTGCGGCGACGGCGGCCGCGCTGCCCCCGGAGGACCCGCCCGGGACCCGGTCCGGGTCCCACGGATTCCGAGTTCTCTGAAAAGCCGAGTTCTCCGTCGAGGAGCCCAT
>JBOGJO010000183.1:0-15164 GCA_050747885.1 Thermoanaerobaculia bacterium | reverse complement strand
GGCGGCGGCGCTCTCCGCGCGCCGGCTCGTGTTCTTCACCGACGTCGAGGGGGTGCGGGACGAGACGGGCAGGATTCTCTCGAGGCTCTCGATCTGTGACGCGGAGTCTCTCCTGTCCGGCCCGGCGATCGAGGGAGGGATGAGGCCGAAGCTGCGGGCCTGTCTGGACGCCCTTCGGGCGGGTGTCGGCGAAGTCGTGATCGCCGGCCCGGGGCGCCATCCCGACGTGCTCCGAAGCGGGGAAGGGGGAACCAGCCTTGTCGCGGCCTGAAACTCGCGCGACCACGCCGCGAGACCCCCTTTTGCCGGTCGCAGCGCGAAGTCGTGGCAAAGTCCTGAACTCGCAGCGAGCGGAAAAGCGGGGCGAGTCCCGCGACAGGACCCGACCGGTCGAGCACGCTGGCCCGGCGCCGGTCGAGGAGCGGGAAAAAGCTTATCTCCTCCCAACCTACGCCCGCACTCCGTTCCATCCCCGGTCGGGCCGGGGCGCGAAGCTGATCGACTCGGAGGGAAAGTCCTACTGGGATCTCCTCGGCGGAATCGCCGTCAATGCTCTGGGAATCCGCCACCCGCGTCTGGTCCGGGCTCTTCGGGAGGAGTCGAAGAACCTGTGGCACGTCTCGAATCTCTTCTACCACCCGGCCCAGGGGCTCCTCGCGGAGAAGCTCGTTGCGGCCGCAAGCCGCGCTGCGAAAGGTTCGAAAGGTTCGAAAGGTTCGAAGGGCTCGATGGGCTCGGGATTGTCGAAGGTCTTCTTCTGCAACAGCGGAACGGAGGCAATCGAGGCGGCGCTCAAGCTCGCTCGGCTCGCGGGCCCGGGGCGGACCGGGATCGTTGCCGTCGAGGAGAGCTTCCACGGCCGCACGATGGGCGCTCTCTCGGTCACGGGGCACGCGGAATACCGGACGCCTTTTCTCCCGCTTCTTCCCGGCGTCGGCTTCGTTGCTCCCAACGACGAGGCGGCGCTCGAAGCCTCAGTCTCTGAAAAAACTTCCGCGATCCTGCTCGAGCCGGTCATGGGAGAGGCGGGCGTCGTCCCTCTTTCGGACTCGTTTCTTCGCGCGGCGAGGCGGCTCGCCGACCGGAGCGGCGCGGTCCTGATCTTCGACGAGATCCAGTGCGGCCTTGGAAGGACCGGGACGCTGTTCGCGTTCGAGCGCTCGGGCGTCGTTCCCGACATCGTCACGCTCGCGAAGGCGCTCGGGGGCGGGTTGCCCCTCGGCGCCGTCCTCGCCGGGCCGAGACTTGCCGGTGTCGTGCGGCCGGGCCAGCACGGGACCACCTTCGGCGGCAATCCCCTCGCGTGCCGGCTCGGCCTCGAGGTTCTGGCCGAAATCGAGGAAGCCAAGCTCCTTGCCAGGGTCGAACGGCTGGGGAAGTGGCTCGAAATCGAGTTGGTGAGACTCTCGAAACGCCGGCCCGAAATTCTCGGGGTGCGAGGCCGGGGCCTCATGTGGGGAATCGACCTCGACCGGGACGCCGGCCCGGTCGCCCGCCGCCTGCTGGAAAAGGGGTTCGTCGTCGGGACGGCGCGCAAGTCCGTTGTGCGCCTGCTTCCGCCGTACATCGTTCCGAAAACCGCGCTCGAGCGGTTCGTCGAGGCGCTCGAGGCGACCTTGAAGGAGAAAACAGGCCCATGAAGAAAAGAATCCGCAGAGTCGCGCTCGCCTATTCGGGAGGGCTCGACACGTCGATCATCATCCCCTGGTTGAAGGAGAACTACGGCTGCGAAGTCGTCGCGGTCGCGGTGGACGTCGGGCAGAGCGAAGAAACGAAGGGCCTGGCGGCTGAAACGCGCGGCCTGGCCGCGAAGGCCCGGCGAACCGGCGCGGCCGAGTTTCACCTTCTCGACGCGCGCGAGGAATTCGCGCAGGACTTCCTCTTTCCGCTGCTGCGTTCCGGCGCGGTCTACGAGCGCGACTACCTTCTGGGGACCGCGGCCGCCCGTCCCCTGATCGCCCGCAAGCAGGTCGAGACGGCGCTTTCGACCGGATGCGACGCTCTCGCGCACGGCTGCACCGGAAAGGGCAACGACCAGGTCCGGTTCGAGCTCGCCTATCAGGCGCTCGCGCCCGAGCTCGCGGTCGTCGCGCCGTGGCGCGAGTGGGACATTGTTTCCCGCGAGGACGCGATCGATTACGCCGGGAAACGGGGCATCCCGGTTCCGGTGACCCGGAGCGACCCGTACTCGCGCGACCGCAACCTCTGGCACATTTCCCACGAGGGAGGGCATCTCGAGGACCCCGGCTGGGAACCGGACCCCTCGATCTACCGGCTGACGACTGCGCCCGAGGATGCCCCCGACGAGCCGGAATCGGTTTCGGTCGAGTTCGAGGCGGGCTTTCCCGTCGCGGTCGACGGAAGGAAGCTCGCTCCGGCGGAGCTGATCGCGACCCTGAACGAAATCGGGGGACGGCATGGTGTGGGGCGCGCGGACATCGTCGAGAATCGCCTGGTCGGCATCAAGTCGCGGGGAATTTACGAGACTCCCGGAGGAACGATCCTCGTGGCGGCATTGAAGGCGCTCGAGTCGATCACACTCGACCGCGACAGCGTTCACGAGAAGGAGCGGCTCGCGCTGCGCTACGCGGAGCTCGTGTATTTCGGACAGTGGTTTTCCCCCTTGAGGGAATCTCTCGACGCGTTCTTTCAATCGATGGCGGAAAACGTCCACGGGAACGTCCGGCTGAAGCTGTACAAGGGCTCGGTGTCGGTGACGGGGAGGACATCCGGCACGTCCCTCTACAACGCGGCGCTCGCGTCGTTCGACATGACGGGTTACACGCCGGAGGATGCGGGAGGCTTCATCCGCCTGTTCGGGCTGCCGACACGGGGGCGGCGGCGGCTTTCCCCGATGGGAGTGCCGTCGACGTCGGCCGCGTCGGAGAAGCCTTGAGCGCTTCCTCCCGGAAAGACCTCTGGGGCGGGCGTTTTTCGGCCGCGCCCGCGCCGGCGCTCCGGCGTTTCAACGATTCGTTCGCGTTCGACCGGGAGATGTTCGCCGAGGACGTGGAAGGATCGATCGCGTGGGTGGGGGCGCTGCGCCGGGCAAGAGTCCTGTCTCCCTCGGAAGCGACTCGCCTGGGAAAGGCGCTCCGGAAAATCCTGGCGGCAGGACCTCCGGCCGGCTCGGGTGATTTCGAGGACGTTCACTCCTTCGTCGAAGCGCAAGCTCGGAAATTCGCCGGCCCGGTCGCCGGAAAGCTCCACACGGGCCGGTCGCGCAACGACCAGGTGGCCACCGGCCTGCGGCTGTACCTTCGACGATGCTTCTCCGAGGCGCGCGAGAACGCGCTTCGTCTCGCGGAAACTCTCGTCCGCCGAGCGGAGCGGGAGGCCTCGACGCCGATGCCCGCCTACACGCACGGCAAGCGCGCCGAGCCGGTGACGTTCGGGCACTGGTGCCTGGCCCACGTCGAGATGATTCTCCGCGACGCCGAAAGGCTCGCGCAGGCGAACGCCCGCGCCGACGAGTGTCCCCTGGGGAGCGGGGCGCTCTCCGGTTCGCCGCTCCGGGTGGACCGCGCCGCGCTCGCGCGCTCCCTCGGGTTCCGACGGCCGAGCGCGAATTCGCTGGACGCGGTCTCGGACCGCGACGCCGCGGCGGACTACCTCTACGCCGGCTCGATGCTGCTGTCGCACCTTTCACGGCTCGCCGCGGACGTGATTTCGTTCTCCTCCGACGAGCTTGCGTTCGTCGAGATCCCGGACCGGCTTTCGACGGGCTCGTCGCGCATGCCGCATAAGAAGAACCCGGACGTGCTCGAGCTCGTGCGCGGCCACGCCGGCCGGTCGGTCGGCGAGCTCGCGGGCCTCCTCGCGCTGCTCAAGGGGCTGCCGCTCGCGTACAACAAGGACCTGCAGCTCGACAAGGAGCCCGTGTTCCGAATGCGGGCGGTCCTGGCCGCGGGGCTCCCCGCGATGAACGCGCTGCTGTCCGGGCTCAAGCTCGATCGCGTGAAGATGAAAGAGGCGGCCTCGGCCGATGCCTTGCTCGCGACCGAGTTGGCCGATGCAATGGCTCGCCGGGGAATACCCTTTCGCAGGGCGCACGAGCTCGTGGGGCAGCGCGTCGCCGAGGCCCTCCGTCGGGGTCGATCGATTCGATCGCTTCCGGCGACCCGGGACGTGACCCGGGCGGACCTCGCTTCTCTCGACGTCGGCCGCGCGCTGGCGAGACGCGCCGCGCTCGGCGGGACCTCTCCAAAGCGCGTCGCGGAGGCGGCGCGGGAAGCCCGCCGCAGGATCCGGCTCGAGCGGGGGCGGCCGTGAAGCTCCCGAAGGGATTTCTGGCTTCGGGGGTCCTTTCCGGCGTTCGAAAAAGACGCCCGGATCTCGCGATCCTCCTTGCCCCCGCCGGAGCGACGGCGGCCGCGATCTTCACGAAGAATCGCTTTGCCGCGGCTCCCGTGATCCTTTCCCGAGCGGCGCTTTCGCGAAGCGGGGGAAGAGTGCGGGCGGCCGTCGTCAATTCCGGATGCGCGAACGCCCTGACGGGAGAGGAGGGGACGCGCGCGGCCCGGCGGGTCCGCGATCGAACGGCTCGACTTCTCCGCTGTCCTCCCGAGGAGGTCTTTCTCGCATCGACGGGCGTCATCGGGGTGGCCCTTCCGGACGGGAAGATCCGGGAGGCGCTTCCTTCGGCGATTGCCAGGCTCTCGGCGACCGGCCTCGACGCGGCATCGCGCGCGATCCTCACGACGGATGCGGGACCGAAAGTCGCGACCGCGACGTTTCGTCACGCCGGGCGAAGGGGTCGGATCGTCGGATTCGCGAAGGGCGCGGGGATGATCCATCCCGACATGGCGACGATGCTCGCGTTCCTCGCGACCGACGTCGCCGCGTCGCCGAAGTTTCTGCGGGCCGCTCTGCAGGAAGCCGCCGCGTCGAGTTTCCACGCGATCTCGGTGGACGGAGACACTTCGACCAACGACAGCGTGCTGCTTCTCGCGTCGGGCGAGCTCGGCGGGCCCGTGCTCTCGCGGCCCGGCCAGGGCGCGGGCTTCCGCGAGGCTCTTTCGGCCGTTTGCCGCAAGCTCGCAGAAATGATCGTTCGCGACGGCGAGGGCGCCAGCCGCGTGATGTCGATCGAGATCCGCGGCGCGCGGTCCGACCGGGAGGCGAAGCTCGCCGCGCACGCGGTCGCGACGTCTCCGCTCGTGAAAACGGCGCTCGCCGGCGGCGACCCGAACTGGGGGCGCATTCTCGCCGCCGTCGGCCGCAGCGGCGCGCGGTTCTCTCCGAAGCGCGTTTGTCTTCGCGCGGCGGGGCTCGCGCTCGTTCTGCGCGGCTCTCCCGCGGCCTACCGCGAGCGCGATGCGGCGAAGATCTTTTCACGCGAGACGGTGCCGATCGAAATCGTCCTCGGCTCCGGACCGGGCAAGGCCTCGCTCATGACGTGCGACCTCGGCCACGACTACGTGTCGCTGAACGCGGACTATCGAACGTAGGATTTCCACGGTGAGGCGGGACCGGATAAAATCCTGAGGATGAGGGACGCGCCCGAAATCCTCGACTCCGTCCTGGCCGGCGCGCGGCTGTCCTCGTCGGAGGCCGTCTCCCTTTTGCGGGAAGGAAATCTCCTGGAGATCGGCGCCGCGGCCAACGAGATCCGCAACCGGATGAATCCTCCGGACCGGGCTTCGTACATCATCGACCGGAACATAAATTACACGAACGTCTGCATCTACCGCTGCAAGTTCTGCGCGTTCTACCGGCCCGACGGGGCGGACGACGCGTACGTTCTCACGTGGGATCAGATCGGCGAAAAGTTGCAGGAGACCGTCGATCTCGGGGGAACGGGCGTGCTGCTCCAGGGCGGCGTTCACGCGAAGCTTCCGTTCACTTTCTATGAGGAGATGTTCCGGTTCATCCGCAAGAACTTTCCCACGATCCACCTGCACGCGCTCTCCGCGCCGGAAGTCTATTTTCTCCAGAAGCTCACGAAGCAGCCCATGCGCGACGTGATCGCGCGGCTTCGGGACGCCGGAATGCAGTCGATCCCGGGCGGGGGAGCGGAGATCCTCGAGGACTCGGTTCGCAAGGAAATCTGGTCGCTGACGAAGGCCCCGGTCGAGAAGTGGGTCGACGTCCACGAATCGGCGCACGGCCTCGGAATGCGCACGACCGCGACCATGATGTTCGGCGTCGGCGAGACTCTGGAGCAGCGCGTTTTGCACCTGCAGGTGGTCCGCGACCTCCAGGACCGCACGGGCGGCTTCACGGCGTGGATTCCCTGGACGTTCCAGGAAGAGAACACGGCCCTCGACGGGAAAGTCCGTCTCGCCGGCGGGCACGAGTACCTGAAAACCCTGGCGGTCTCGCGACTGTTCTTCGACAACATCCGCCACGTCCAGGGGTCGTGGGTGACGCAGGGCTCCAAGATCGGCCAGACGAGCCTCGCTTTCGGCGCCGACGACCTTGGCTCCATCATGATCGAGGAGAACGTCGTTGCGGCCGCCGGCGCGCGAAACCACATGGACCAGGACGGGATGGAACGGCTCATCTCGGACGCCGGCTTCACGCCGGTCCAGCGCCGGACCCTCTACGACGCCTGCAAAGACCCGTGTTGCACGGGTCCGCTCCCCGTGCCGAAAGCGAAAAAGATCGCGTCGCTTCCCGTGCTCAAGGCGCCGTCGGGCGACATCGACGACGGAATCGCGACGGCCTAGGTTCTCCTTACAAATCCCTCGGATACAGATTCACCGGTCTCCTGAGCTTCACCGGGTTGAAGTGGCGCAGGTCCAGCGTTGCGATCGCGTCGGCGGCGAGCCGTTACCGCGCTCGGCGGACGCGGAGAGGAAGAGGTGAAGCTCGACTGAGATCCTCGCCGATCCGCGACAGGGCGGCGCGGATCTCGCCGTCCTCCTGGGGAAAGATCGCCCGAAAGTCCAGGATGAGGCGGTTGCGCTCGACGCGGCCGACGATCGGCGGCCTGGACTTTCGGAGCCGGCGGGCGATTTCTTCCGCCGGGAGCGATCCTCCCGAGATCGCCAATCCCGCCGACGGGACGCTTCTCTCGGGCGTCGTCCCGCCGCCGAAGAGCGACCGCGTCTCGATGACTTCCGCGAGGACATCACTCGGAAGCGACTCCCTCACGGCCTCGGCGCGGCCGCGCAACTCCGCGACCGTGCGGGACGCGAGCGCGTGGATCGGCAGGGCCTCCGGGCCATGCGTGATCCAGTCGGACACCGTCGCGAAGAGGGCGGCGAGCGTGAGCTTGTCCGCGCGAAGCGCCCGGGCGAGAGGATGGGAGCGGCAGGCCTCGATCCACTTGCGTCTGCCCGCGAGGATGCCGGCCTGGGGACCGCCGAAGAGCTTGTCGCCGGAAAATGCGACGAGCGCCGCACCGGCGGTGAGCGCGTCGCCGATCCTTTCTTCTCCGGCGATGCCGTAGCCGTCCAGGCGGATCGGATTGCCCGCGCCGTGGTCGTGGATCCACGGGAGCTTCTTCTTCCTCGCAAATTCGCCGATTTCCGCGAAGCTCGGGCGCTTCGTGTAGCCGCGGATTTCATAGTTCGAAGGATGAACCGTCAGCACGCAGGCGACGTCGCGAGAGAACGCGCGCGCGAAGTCTTCGATTTTCGTTCGGTTCGTGGTTCCCACCTCGCGGAGCCGGGCGGTCGAGGTCTCGAGAATCTCGGGAATCTTGAACGAGCCCCCGATCGCGACGAGCTCGCCGCGGGACACGAGGACTTCGCGCCCGGACGAGGTCGCCGACAGCGAGAGCAAAACCGCGGCGGCGTTGTTGTTGACGACGAGAGTATCTTCGGAACCGAGAAACGACGACAGGAGCGCGCGGAGCCTTTTGCCGCGGGAGCCCCGGCGGCCCGAGTCAAGATCGATCTCCACGGATTGGTATCCCGACGCGACGCCGGCGACCGCCTCCTGGGCGCGGGGCGAGAGGGGCGCCCGGCCGAGGTTCGTGTGGATGAGGACTCCCGTCGCGTTGACGACGCGTATCGGGTCGGGATCGAATCGGCCGGCGAGAAAAACCCCGCAGGCCTCGAGAATGCCGGCCGCGTCGAACAGGGCCGTCTCGCGGATCACTTCCGTGGCCGCTTTCTTGAGCGCGGCCCGGCCGTAGAGGGCCGCCAGACCCTCGGCCCGCGGGTCGGACAGAAGCCGCTCCATGGAGGGGGGATGGCGCATTACAATAAGAGGTTAGCAGATGTCGATCGAGAAGGATTTTTCCGACTTCGAGGCTGCGGTCACCCGGCTTTCCCGCGAATACGAGGTTTTCCTGTACGGCTCGCGGGGACGGCTTCCCGTCGAATCCCGGCGCCAGTTGGAGGGAAAGGCGAGGGCGTTGTCGGCGCAGAAGCTCGACTCGGCGAGCGACCGATACCGCTTCAACTCCTTGATCGGGCGTTACAATGCAGAAGTCGAGCGGTGGGACCGCGCCGTCCGGGAGAAGGAAGAGGGGCGCGGGAGATTTGCTCGCGGCGTCTCGGCGCCCGGTTCCCGCGTCGCCGCGCCGGCGTCGGTTTCTTCGGCGGCCGCGCCAAACGCTTCGCCTTCGCCTTCCGTACAAGGAGGGTCGGAGGATTCGGCCGACCGGAGGCTCTTCGAGCGGTTCGTCAGCGCCAAGAGGGGGCGCGGCGAAGACGTCGGGAAATTGAGCTTCGAGAAGTTTCGGGAACAACTGGACCGGGAGCGGGAACGGCTGAAGCAACGAATGGGGCATGGTGATTGGGAATTCGACGTGGCTGCGGACGCCGAGAAAGTCAGGCTCGCGGTTCGCAACCGCAAAGGGAAGGGCGCATGAAACGATTCTGGACACCGGTGATCATTCCGCTGTGGGCCTCGCTCGCTCTGGCAGCCGGGCCTGCCGACAAGGGGACGGCAGAGGGAAAGTCCGAGACCCGGCCGCCCGTTGCTTTCTACGACAAGTACCTGTCCGACGACGATCCGGGAGACCGCGCGATTCGTGACCTAACGGCGAAGGCCGCGGAGAAGCCCGACGACCCCGGCATCCACAACGACCTGGGAAACCTTCTCGCCCGCCGCGGTTTCGCGAAGGAGGCGGCGCAACAGTATCGCCTCGCGGAACACCTGGACAAGGCGTCGTACCTTCCCTCCTACAACGAGGGCCTCCTGTGGGAAAAGGAAGGAAAGCCCTCGAGCGCGATGTCGGCGTTTCGCCGCTCGATCCGAAGAAAGCCCGGCTTCCCTTTTTCGCATTTTCACCTCGGCGTTCTCGAAGAGAAGGAAGGCCATGAGACGTCCGCTGTTTCCGAGCTCGCGAAGGCCCTTCGGATCGACAACTCGCTGAGGCTCCCTTCCCGGAATCCCCTGGCGGTGCAGACGAACCTGCTTCATCGGGCGTCGGTCGCGAACTACTCGAGGGACCTCGCGGCGGCGGTTCTCGTCGCGGACGGCGAGTTCGCCGATCCGACGGTCCTCGCGAGGCTTTCCCCGGAACGGTTCCTCGATTCCGAGGACGTGGAGCCCCGGGAGGAAGAGGAGCCCCAGGCCCCCGCTCCCGTCACGGTGACCGTTCCCCAGTCGGCTCCGGCTCCGGCGGCCGCGGCCCCGCCCGCGGGCAGAGGCGGCAACCGCCCGGGGATCTTCGGTCGAACGAGGATGTATCCGAGGCCCCGGACGCAATTCCCGCCCCAAACGGCCCCGGCGCCGGTTCAGGCGCCCCCTCCGCCCGCCGCCGAGGTGCCGCCGGCGGAGAATCCCGAGAACCCTCCGCCTCCGGAAGAGGAACCGCCGCCTCCGCCGTCCCGCTAGTGTCCCGAGTCGCGGGGCCGCGGCGAGATCAGCCGAAAGCGACCCGCGGGAGCAGCAGCGTCGGCGCTCCGGTCATGGACTGAAGCGGGAACCACCGCACGTCGTCGCCGACGCCGGACAGGTTCTTCCAGAATTCCGAGAGTCGTCCGCGAATCGACGCGGACCGGACCGGAGCTTTGGCCCGGCCGGCCTGGAGTGCCCATCCCTCCACTTCCAGCGAGTATCGGTCGTTTTCGAGGTCGACCCGGATCGGCGCGCAAGTTGCGGTCGCGTAGATCCCGCGGGTCACGCGGCCGAGCAACTCGGCCGGGGAATCCGCCGTCGGGCTGTGAAGAAGGATCCGCGCGCTTCCCGGGCGCGGGGGAAAGCGAAAAGAGCCCCGGATGGCGTTGCCGGTCGGTTCTTCCCCCGCCCGTGCCGCCGAGCCGAGATCGTGAAGGCGCCGGCGGAAGACCCCTTCGTCGAGGACCGCGGTTCGGCGCACCGGAACCCCCTCGCCGTCGAACGGGCTTTCCGCGGTGGCGTCGTCGAGAATCGAGACGCCGCCGGCGCCGAACCTGCCGGAGCGGTCGAGGTATTTTCTCGACAGGAGGAGCCGGTGCTCGTCGCCGCAAAAGAGCGGCAGCGTCGCGGAGAGCATCAGCGCGGAGACGGACGGGTCGAGCAGCAGCTCACCGCGCGGAAACGGCGAGGCCGACCCGCGCAGCGGAATGAGGCAGCGGTCCGCCAGAGACTGTGCCGTCCGGCTCAGGTCGAAGACCGGGCCCGCCTCGAGAGGAAAAACGACGTCGGCGCTCATCCGCCGGTCCTCCCGCACACCGACCGCGCGGGCGTTTCCGTAGCCGAACGGCCGGCTGCGAGTTCCTTCGAACCCCGCCCCGTTTTCGAGGCGCTCGAGGAGAAATCCCGCCGCGGCGGTGAGCGACGTGAGCCTCGCGTGGCCTTTGGATTCGGACGCGAGGAGCTGCGCGAGCGCGTCAAACTGGTCCAGGTCCGCGATCGCGCCGGGTTCCGCGTGCCCGTCGAAACGACCGGCGGGAAGCGGGGGGAGGGGATCGTGAGTCCCCGCCGGGATCCGCGTCGCCTCGGAGATTCCGGCCCGCAGAAGGGCGGCGGAGGATGCCGACGCGAAAAGCGAGCGGCCTCCGGCCTCCCACCGGGCCGCGTACCCTTCTTCGATCCGGTCGGACTCCTCCCGCAGTTTCGGCGTGGCGCGCACCTCGCGGGAAACCGTGCGCTTGGCGAAGATCTCCCATCGGTCCCCCGATTGTGCGGAGAGCTCCTCGCGAAGGCGGTCGAGAGCGAAGCCGCCGGAGCCGCTCACTGGGAGGTCACGTGGAGCCTGCGCACGATCATCGCGGGGGCTTCGCCGCCGATGGGCAGGACTTTCCCTTCCCGTGCGCACCAGGCGAGCTGGCGGCAGGCCCTGGCGCGAACCCCGAGGAGGGGGTCGATGCGGTCGAGGGCGTCCAGGATGTCGCCGTGGAGGATCCCCGCGCCGAGGTTCTGGCCCGGACGGCCCCGTTGAATCGACTGAGCGGAGGCGAATCGCAGGCGAAACTCTCCCGAAGCCGGATCCACGCTTCCGCCGGCAAGCTCCTCGATTCGGATCCCGTTGGAGAGACGGTGGAGCATCTCTCCTTCGCTGGCCCCCCCGGATCCCACGACGATGTTGGAGCCGCGGGGCGCGGCGTGGTCGAAAGGGCCCGGACGCCGGCCGTTCCCGGTCGAGGGATGAAGCGCGTCGGAGCGCGCCCGGTCCCGCAGGAGAGACGCGAGGTGGCCGGCATTGACGAGGTGCGTGCGGCGGGCGGGAACGCCCTCATCGTCCACAGGGTAGCCGCCGAAAAGGTCGAGTCGGGACGGCTCGTCGGAAACCTCGATTTCCCGGGGGCACACGCGGGCCTTGAGAAGGCTCGCCAGCCGGGACGCGGGAGCATCGGCCTCGAGGGGATGCGAGAGGACCTCGTGGAAGAAAAACGCGGCCGTTCCGCTGTCGAAGAGAACGTCCGAGGGGCCTTCGACCGCCGCAACCCCGCTTCCGCCCGGCGAGGAGAGGGCCCTCAGGCGCAGGCGCAGCTCTTCGAACGCGCCGTCGTCCGCCTCGGGGATGTGGAAGTTGAAGGCGCGCCAGCGGGGCCCGCTGCGTGTGTCGGTGAGTGCGGTTCCGTTCACCGAGATTCGGGTTCGAGAGAATTGGTGGGGGCCGCCCGCGGCGTTCAGGATGGCCCGGGAAGTCCGGAGCCGGCGCACCTCCACGCGGTGTCGCTCGGACGCGAAGGCTCGCGAGAAAACCGAGCCGAGCTTCCGGATCCAGGCCGCGGAATCGGGGAAGTCGTCGGAGGCGGCTTCGGGCTCCGCGTCGGCGCTCTTCGGGTAGGAGGAGGAGGAGAGCCGGCTCGCGAGGCGGCGCACGACTTCGCGCGCTCCGGATTCGTCGGCTCGCGGGGACGCCGCCAGCACCAGGCGGTCGCCGCGCCGGGCGCGCGCCGAGACTCCGTTTTCCGCGAGAAAGATCGGGCCAAGGAGCTTGCCGTCGTTCCAGGACACGCGAAACTCTCTTTTCCACTCGAAAAAGAGGTCCGCGAAGCCCTCGCGGGAAAGGGGCTCGATCCATCGGGCGAGCAGAGAGAAGTCCAGCGCGGGGATGTCCTGTCGTTCGGTCACCGGCGCGCATTGTACTGGAGAGAGGTCGAATAAACCGTGCTAGCATCGTTTCACATGAGCCTCGCCGAGCGCAGGACCGAATTTCTCGCCGTCCGAATCGCCCGGGGAATCGCCCGCCGGGGCCTGTTCCAGGAAAAATCGGTCGGTGCCCTCGCGGAGGCGATCCGCGCGGTTTTTGCCGAGGAGGCGCGCAAGGAAAAGGCGGTCGACGAGGAGGCGCGCCGAATCGTGGACGCCTCGCGGGCGGAGATTTCGTCGCAGGGAATCGATTCCAACGAGTTGTTTCGGAAGATCCGCAGGAAGCTCGCCGAGCAGAAGGGCATCGTTCTATGACCCTCGAGAGCCGGATGGCTCAGGTCGAGGAAATCCGTGCGCGGTCGGCGGAAGGCGGCGGCCCGGATCGCGTCGCGAAGCAGCATGCGGAAGGAAAGCTGACCGCGCGCGAGCGTTTGGACCTTCTGCTGGACCCGGGATCGTTTTTCGAAGTCGACCGGCTCGTCTCGCACCGCTGCCGGGATTTCGGCGCCGAAAAAGTGGACATTCCTGGCGACGGCGTCGTTTGCGGCGGCGGTCTCATCGAGGGGCGCCCCGTCTACGTCTTTGCTCAGGACTTCACCGTCTTCGGCGGCTCACTGTCGGAGACGAACGCCCAGAAAATCTGCAAGGTGATGGACCTCGCCGTCAAGAACGGCGCTCCCCTGGTCGGGCTGAACGACTCGGGAGGGGCGCGCATCCAGGAAGGTGTCGTTTCGCTGGCGGGGTACGCCGACATCTTCCTGAGGAACACGCTCGCGTCCGGAGTCGTTCCGCAGATCTCCGCGATCCTGGGTCCCTGCGCGGGCGGCGCGGTGTATTCGCCGGCGATCACCGATTTCGTGTTCATGTCGGAGAACGCTTCCTACATGTTCGTCACCGGGCCGGACGTGATTGCGACCGTGACCCACGAGACGGTGACGAAGGAAGAACTGGGGGGGGCCCGCACGCATTCTTCGGTGTCGGGCGTCGCGCATTTCTCCCGTCCCGATGACGCGGCGGTTCTGGCGTCCATCCGCGAGCTGCTCTCCTTTCTCCCCGGCAACAACGTGGACGACCCGCCCCGCCGGGAGACCTCCGATCCCCCCGACCGGGAGGACCCGGAGCTCAACGCGTTCATTCCCGAGGAACCGAACAAACCGTACGACATGAAGAGGCTCGTCGAGGCGATCGCCGACGAGCACCGGTTCTTCGAGGTTCATGCGAATTTCGCGCGGAACATCCTCGTCGGGTTCATCCGGCTCGCCGGGCGGCCCACGGGCGTCGTCGCGAACCAGCCGGCCTACCTCGCGGGAGTTCTCGATATCGACGCTTCCGTCAAGGGCGCCCGCTTCGTCCGCTTCTGCGACGCTTTCAACATTCCACTGCTTGTTTTCGAGGACGTGCCGGGGTTCCTCCCGGGCACGAAACAGGAGTTCGGCGGAATCATCCGCCACGGCGCGAAACTGCTCTTCGCTTTCGCCGAGGCGACGGTGCCGAAGGTCACGGTCGTCACGCGAAAGGCATACGGCGGCGCGTACTGCGTGATGGCGTCCAAGCACCTCCGCACGGATTTCAACTTCGCATATCCAACGGCCGAAATCGCCGTGATGGGGCCGGAGGGCGCGGTGGCGATCCTGTACCGGAGGGAGCTGGCCGGGGACGCGAGCGGGGAAAAGAAACGGGAGAAGGTCGCGGAATACATCGACAAGTTCGCCAACCCCTACGTCGCGGCCCGCCGCGGCTACGTCGACGAGATCATCGAGCCCTCGGAGACCCGACGAAAGCTGATCCAGGCTTTCGCCTTTGCGGCCACCAAGCGCGACTCCCTTCCCCCGAAGAAACACGGCAACATTCCCCTGTGAGGCGGCGCTTGTGAAGAAGCTCCTCGTCGCGAACCGGGGCGAGATCGCGGTCCGGATCTTTCGAGCCTGCCGCGAGATGGGGATCCGCTCGGTCGCCGTGTACTCCGACGCGGACCGGGGCGCGATGCACGTGGCGTACGCCGACGAAGCGTTCCGGCTGGGCCCGGCGCCGGCGCGCGAATCGTACCTTTCGATCGACCGAATCCTGGCCGCCGCCGTTCGCGCGCGCGCGGACCTGGTGCATCCGGGGTACGGCTTCCTCGGGGAGAACGCGGGCTTTGCGCGGGCCTGCGGGAAAGCAGGCGTGACATTCGTGGGACCTCCCGCAGACGCGATCGATGCGATGGGCAGCAAGACCCGGGCCCGGCGCCGGATGATCGAGGCGGGTGTGCCGGTCGTGCCGGGGATGTCGAGCGCGGCCGGAATGTCCGAGCTTCGCGCCTTTGTCCGAGAGCACGGCTATCCGATTTTGATCAAGGCCGCGGCCGGGGGCGGCGGAAAAGGCATGAGGATCGTCCGCTCCGAGACGGAGCTCGCGCCGTCCTTCGAGAGGGCGTCGGCCGAGGCGGAGTCGTTCTTCCAGGACTCGGACGTCTACGCGGAGAAGCTCATCGAAGGAGCCCGCCACGTCGAGGTTCAGGTCGTTTTCGACGCGTCGAAGGGCGAGGCCGCGGTCGGGGAGCGGGAGTGCTCCATTCAGCGGCGGCACCAGAAAGTGGTGGAAGAGTGCCCTTCCCCCGTCGTCGGCCCGGAGCTCCGCTCGAAGATGTCGGAAGCCGCGCTCGCCGCGGCCAGAGCGGTGAATTACTCTTCCTGCGGGACCGTGGAATTCCTTCTGGCTCCCGATTCGAGCTTCTATTTTCTCGAGATGAACACGCGGCT
>JBOGJO010000182.1:0-3187 GCA_050747885.1 Thermoanaerobaculia bacterium | reverse complement strand
GGATTGCCCCTCGCGATCCGTACAACCGGTAGAATGGCCCCGAAAATGGACGTTGCAGTCACGGCGCGAAACCTCGGCAAGACGTACAAGATCTACGACCGGCCGGCCGACCGGCTGATCGAGGCCGTCACGCGGAAGGCCCGTCACCGGGATTTTCCGTCGCTCGCCGGCGTCTCGTTCGACCTGCCGCGGGGCGCCAGCCTGGGATTGATCGGCGAGAACGGCGCCGGGAAGTCCACGCTGCTCAAGATCGTGGCGGGAACGACCACTCCGACGGACGGAACGATCGCGACTTCCGGCACCGTCGCCTCGATTTTGGAGCTGGGGATGGGGTTTCACCCGGAATTTTCCGGCGAGGAGAACGCCCGGATCAACGCCGCCCTCCTTGGCCTTTCGTCGGCGGAGATCAAGCGCCGGCTTCCCGCGATCCGCGAATTCTCGGAGCTCGGCGACTTTTTCGGCCGACCGGTCAAAACGTACTCGTCGGGCATGGCGCTGCGGCTGGCTTTTTCGGTCGCGACTCACGTGGACGCGGAGGTCCTGATCATCGACGAGGCGCTGGCGGTGGGCGACGGCTATTTCCAGAAGAAGTCGATCGACCGGATCCTGGAGTTCAAGAAACGCGGCGGCACGCTCCTCTTCTGCTCCCACGCGATGTACTACATCGCGATGATCTGCGACGAGGCGATGTGGCTCGACCACGGCCGGCCCCGGGAGCTCGGGCCGGCGGTGCCCGTGATCGCGAAATACGAATCGTTCCTGGAGCAGAAGGAGCGCCGGGCGGCCTCCCCGGTGGCGGACTCTCCGGCGACGTCGGGCCGCGTTCCCGCGCGCATCACCGAAGTCCTGGTGCACGACGGCTCGGGTTTCCCGCGCTCGGAGTTCGCCGAGGGGGAAACCGTGGCAGTGGACGTGGCGTTCACGACGACCGAGCCCTCGCTTTCGTTCCACGTTCGGGTCGGGATCGACCGGGAGGACGGCGTTCAGATCTTCGGCTGCGACACGTCCGGCTGGGAGCGGGCGCCGCTGTCCGGCAGCGATCGGTTTCGGATCCGCCTGACGATCCCGAACCTGCCGATCTCGCACGGCAATTTCAACGTGTCCGCCTTCGTCGCGGACGAAAAGGCGCTCTACCCCCACGACTTTCGGAGGGTGGCGCCGGGTTTTTCGATCCATGCCTCTCGCTACGTGGTGGGCATTCTGAGCACGCCGAGCGCCTGGTCCCTCGAGGAATCGAGCGCGGCGGAGAGCGAGGCGAAGGAATCCGCTGCCGGGCGGCGGTAACGCGAGTGGACCTCGACCGCGTTTACGGGGGCGTCCCGAGGTTCCGTCAGGAAGAGCAGTGGTCGAAACGCCTTGCCCTGCGGCTTCTTCGGCGGGTCCCGGCGCTCCGGGAGACCGTCGTCTTCGGCCGGGTCCCGGCGGTGGAGGCCGCGCGGGGCAACGCGGAGGTCGTCTTCGTCTGCGCGGATCCGGAGGCGCTCGTTCCGGAGGTCAGCCAGAGGCGCCTCGTCGCGGCGGTCCGGGACGGTGATTTCGACATCGTCGTCCCCGTGTTCAACGAGTCGGACGATCCCGGGCTGAGAGCGGCGCCCGGGATCGGATACCTCACGCCTTCCGGTCTCCTCGAAATCGCGGAGATGGCGGCCGCGAGCGGCGCCGGCCCCTCGCGGATCGACCGGGCGGATTCGCCGGTCTTTGCGATCCGACGCTCGATTCTCGGCCGGCAGGCGGCGGAAATGCCCCTTTCGGCGATCGTGCGGTCGTCGCAGAACGCGAGGATCGCGGTCGATCGGGGCGCCTACGTCCACCGCTACGGCGACTTGAGCGCCTCGGAGCGGCCCGACCTCGTGGAGCGCGTTCCCGGAGGGGCGCGGTCCGTTCTCGACGTCGGCTGCGCGCGGGGAGCGCCCGCGCGTCTCCTGCGGCAGCGCGGCGTCGTCGAGATCGTCGGGATCGAGCCCGACGCCGAGGACGCCCGCGCCGCGGGGTCGCGCTACGACCGGATCGTCTGCAGCCGCCTCGACGCCGTCGCGGACGAGGGGTGGGCGGGGCGATTCGACGCGATCCTCTTCGGCGACGTCCTCGAGCACCTGGAGGACCCGGGCCTCGCGCTGGAACAGGTCCGGCCCTGGCTTTCCGCGCGCGGAAGAGTGGTGGCGTCGGTGCCCAACATCGGAAACGCGGCCGTCCTCGCGGACCTCCTCGAGGGCCGATTCGACTACATCCCGTACTCGATCCTGTCCGGCACGCACGTGCGGTTCTTCACCCGACGGTCCCTCGCCGACCTTTTCGAATCGTGCGGCTTCGTTCCGGAGGAGATCTCCGCGATCGAGGCCCCCCCGACTCCGCGCGTCCGGGTGTGGCAGGACCGCTTTTCCGCGCTTTCCGGAGGGCTTCAGGATCTCGCCGCGACCGAATTCCTGATCGTCGCGCGCGCGGCCGTTGGCGAATGAAGATCGCGTACCTGCTCTCATCGAGCGTGATCTCGGGAGGCGGCAAGGTCATTCTCCAGCAGGCCGACGAGCTCGGCCGGCGGGGGCACAGGGTGACGGTCGTGTGCCCGGAGCCCCCGCCGGAGTGGCTCCCGCTTCGCCATGCCCGCTTCGAGCGGTCGGATTTCGAGGCCTCGACGTTTCTTCGCGATGCCGACGTCGCGGTGGCGACGTTCTGGACCACGATCGAGCCCGCGGTGAAAACGGCTTCGGGCGCTCTTTTCCACCTCTGTCAGGGACTGGAGAGCGACAGCGCGTTCTACGCCGACAGGAGAGGGGAGATCGAAGCGGCGTATCGGAGAATCCCCGGGAAAATCGTGATCTCCGGCCATGTCCGCGCGGCGCTGGAAGCCCTCGGGTTTCGCGACGTGTTGGACGTGGGTGAAACCTTCGACGCCGCGGAGTTTCGCGTGGAGGGACGGACCTTCACGAGGGACCCCCCGCGGGTGCTGTTGATGGGAACCTACGAGATCGACATCAAGGGGGTCGCCGAGGGCCTGGAGGCGCTCGGCCGGCTTCGCGAAAACGGGGAGCGATTCCATCTCGTGCGGGCATCGACGGAGGCGCTCTCGGACGCGGAACGAAAGGGAAACGTCGTCGACGAGTATCACCGGGCGCTTTCCCCCCGGCGAATTCCGGCCCTGCTCGCGTCGGCCGACGTCTTCCTCGGTCCGAATCACGAAGAGGAGGGG
>JBOGJO010000181.1:0-22431 GCA_050747885.1 Thermoanaerobaculia bacterium | reverse complement strand
GACGATTTCCCCGTTGATCTGCCGGGAGTAGTCCGAGCAGAGAAACGCGATCATTCCGCCGATGTCGTCGGCGGTCGCCACGCGCCGCGTGGGAATCGCCTGCTCGATGATCTTCCTTTTTCGCCGGTTGCCGAGCTCGGCCTTCGACATCTCGGTGTCCACCCATCCCGGCGCGACGGCATTGACGGTGATGCCGTCGGGCCCCAGCTCGGCCGCCAGAGACTTCGTGAAGGAGATGACCGCGCCTTTCGTCGCCGCATAGTGCGAATGGAACGCCTCTCCCCTCTGCCCCGCCGTCGAGGAGACGTTGACGATCCGACCGAAGCGCTGCTTTTTGAAAACCGGGACGGCGAATTTCGTCATGAGGAACGTTCCCCGGGCGTTGATGGCGAACACCTCTTCCCAGTATGCCGGAGAGATCTCCTCGATCTTTCCCCCGGGCCAGATGCCCGCGTTGTTGATGAGGATGTGCAGGCCGCCGAGGCGCGTGACCGCCTGCGCGACCGCCCGGCGCGCCTCGTGCTCGTCGGAAATGTCCGCCCTCAGCAGGAGGCCCCGGCCCCCCATCGCCTCGATTTCGGCCGCAGCGCGCTTGGCCTCGCGGTGGCGCCGCCGGTAGACGATGGCGACCTGACACCCGGCTCGCGCGAGAAACTTCGCGGCCGACAGCCCGATCCCGCGGCTGCCGCCCGTGACGAGGGCCTTCCGCCCGGAGAGCTCGATCGTGAAGACCGACTGCGTCATGGCTTCATTTCCTGCAGGCGCGCGACCACGAGCCGCGCGATCCGGGCGCTGCCTTCGGGAAGATAGTGCTGGGGGGTGTTGTCGAACTCATGCGGGGCAAGCGCGTTCCAGAGGTCCAGAAGGGCGATCCCCCGCCGCCCGCAGTAGCTCTGCAACGCGATGCGATAGCGGTCGTAGATTCCCCGCGCATAGAACGAATTGTACTCGCGTCCCGAAGAGGGTCCAGACGCGATGAAGATCGGGTCGTTGACCACGAGGAGCGGGACGCCGCGCGCCCGGGCCATGCGCTCGCCGGCTTCGAGCGTGGCCCAACGCGGATTCGGCATCGGGGGCTCGTCCGGGCCGTGGTCGGCAAAGAGGGGCGCTTCGGGCAGCGGAGAGGAGCCGATCCACGGTCGGCGGGGCATGTACGAATTGCTCGGGTCCCCCGGGACGAGCGCGTCGAGCACCCCCCGCGCGAGAAGAGTCGCGAGGTCGCGGTAGCGGGCGCCTCCGTCGAGCCAGAGCGAGTCGCGCCACCACGCCCGGGAACCGCAACGCATCCGGCGGGTCTCCCACGTCGAGAGCCCGTATTTCGCGGCGAGCTCGCAGACGTCGTCGTCGTTGGTCCGCAGGAGGAGGTGGACGGAAGGGCGAAACGGCGGAGGCGAATCCTGCGCCAGATCGTAGAGTGTCACGAACCAGACGACGGCGTCGGGGTGCCGGCGGAGGGCGTGGCGCTCGATGACGAGGTCCTTCAGGGTGTTCGGCGTCTGATAACTCAGGTTGTAGGCGACGACTCTTCGACCCGCGACCGTCGCGCCGAGTCTTCCGATCTGACCCGGAATCGCATCGCGGGACGGAGAAAAGAGGTCAAACGACCCGGAGTCCCCGAGCACCGCGACGCGATACTCGTCGGGGCCCTTTTTTCTCCCGATCTCGTGGGCGTCCAGGAGCGGTTCGAGCGGCCACATCACGCGGCTCGGATAATCCCGAAGGATGTCGATCCGGGACAGCGGCGGCACGAGGTAGCGGTAGATCGACACGTTTTCGACCTTGCGCTCGAGGTGACACGAGGCCTGAAGGAGATCCACCGCAACCAGCAGAACGAGGGCCTTCGCGACGACGCGCAACGCGTAGCCCCGGGTCGAGAGCCCCGGTCCGACGGTCGCCGGTCCCGATTCGTCGTTCGAGATTCGATCCCCGCTCACGTCTTCTCTTTCAGGAATTTTTCCTTGCAGCGGGTGCGGGAGATCTTGCCGCTGGAGGTCTTCACGAGCCAGGCCGCGGGAACGGCCGCGACGGTGCGCGCCACGCAGTCGCTCTGGCGGGCAATTGCCCGCCGAACGTCGTCTTCGACCTTCCGCGAATCCCGGGAACCCTCGGCCTCGAACAGCACGACGACGTCTTCGGTGCCCGTCCCTTCGTTCTCGACTCCGAAGGCGACCGTTCGGCCGGGATGAACGCCTTCGACTCCGTCGGTGACGGCCTCCAGATCCTGGGGATAGACGTTGGCGCCGCCCACGATGATCAGGTCTTTCTTGCGCCCCGTGACGAAGACTTCCCCGCCGGAGAGATAGCCGTTGTCCCCGGTGAGGTACCAGCCGTCGTGAAACGCCCGGGCGGTCAGGTCCGGGCGGCGAAAGTACTCCGTCAGCATGCAGTCGCTGCGAATCGCCAGCTCGCCGACGCGGCGCTCCGGAAGGGGATCGAAACGGGGACCCAGGACGGCGACCCGCGTGTTCGGAATCGGCGGGCCGCACGACACGAGCGTGACCGACGCGGAACCGGCGGCCGGCTCCGCCGCAACGCCGTCGCGGAAGAGCTTCGACCGATCGACTTCCTCGAGGCGAAGAGGCCGGGACGGATCGCTCTGCGTGATCGCCAGCGTGTTTTCCGCGGTCCCGTACGAGGTCGTCAGCGACGTAGGAGCCAGGCCGAGGCGGCGGAATCTCGAAAGAAACATCTCGTGGCTCGAGGCCCGCACGGGCTCGGCCGTGTTGACGAACGCGCGCATCGACGAGAGGTCGATCCCTTCGAGCTGACGATCGGGGATCTTCCGGGCGAGGAAGTTGTACGCGAAATTCGGAAGCCAGCACAGCGTGCAGCGATCGCGCGTGATCGCCTGAAAGAGAAGAGCGGGATCGTGCACCCAGTCGAGCGGAGAGAGAATCGAGAGGCGCAGCCCCCGCAGGAGCGGTTGAAGAAAGCCGGCGACCAGGCCGCCGTCGTGGTAAAGCGGCATCCAGTTCGCCACGGAATCGGCGTCAGTCACCGCCAGCGCCCGGCCGTAGCTCTCGATCTGGTTGAAGACCGCGCGCGAAGAAAGAGCGATCCCTTTCTGGAGGCCCGTCGATCCGGACGAGTGCTGAAGAACGGCGATCGCCTCGGCGTCCTCGCGAAGGTCGCGTGCCACCGGGAGCGGGGCCGCCGCCGGCCGGCAGCCTTCGACGTCGATCGTGACGGGAGGAATCGCGAGGTCTTCGGCGAGCTTGCGCAGAGTTTCTTCCAGGTCCGAGTTGACGAGGATCGTCCGGGCGCCGCAGATCGACAGCAACGAAGCCACACTCTTTTCGTAGTACTCGCGAGAGAGTTTTTCGGTGGGCCACGGGAAGATCGAGGGAATCGCCCCCAGCAGGAGGGGCGCGAGCCATGCGGACAGAAGGGCCTCGCCCGGCCGCACGATCACGACCACGACATCGCCCCGTCGCACCCCGGCCCCCGCCAGGGCGCCGGCGAACCCGGAAGCCGCGAGGACCAGCTCGCCGTACGTGACCGTCGAGACCTCGCCTCCGGGCTTCCAGATGTTGGCGAAGGGACGCCCGGGCCGGGCTTCGGAGAGCTCCAGGACGCGGCCGAGAAGGCTCGTCATCGCGTGCGAGACACGATGAGGTCGAGGATCTCCCGGACGGTGTCCGCGCGGCCCGCTCCGAGGTCCGAGGCGTCGATTCTCGCGCCGAATTCGTTCTCGGCAAAGAGCGAGAGATCCACGAGACCGAAGGAGTCGACGATGCCCGAGGAAACGAGCGGCTCGTCGTCCTCGACCCGCCGGGACGCGTCCCGGAAGTACGTTTCGGCGATGAAGGACTTGAGCCGCGAGAGCGCCTCGTCCATTCAGCGCCGCGGCGGGACGGCGACGGGCGCCGGCGAAGAAACCGCCGAGACGTCGAGGCTCGATGCCGTTCCGTCGAAATAGCCCTGAGCCTTCTGCCAGACGAGGGCCCCGACCTCCCGGCCGATCGCGCGGCCCTCGAGGTCGGCCTGCTGAAAGTGGATGCCGCCCCACCGGCGCGACATCCCCGCCGCGTTCGCCGCGTCGGAAAACGTCGCCCACGACAGGGTCACGTCGCTCGCGGGACCGCAGCCCGGCTCTCCCCGAAACGTGCCCGCCTTGATCGTGGCGGACGCGCCCAGCGCATCGCTCCCCGTGAAGGAATGCAGGATTTCCGCTCCCGCCGCCGAGAAGATGCTGTGACCCGAAAAGTATTCGGGGAACGGCGGCGTCACGACCGTCGCGAGCTGGTACGGCCGCCACTGCGAGGCGGGAATGGTCCGGGTCCCCTCGCAGGGGCCGCCCCACGCTTCGATGGTCCCGAGCACGCCGACGGAAAACAGGTAGTGAATCGCGGTCACAGGGCGCACCGAGTCATACGTCATTTTCGCGTCCCAGGCGCTGATGCTCGAATCGAACAGGGCGTTGCCGAGCGCGAAGAATAGCTTCACGTCGTCGCCCAGGGAATGCGCGTCCCGTCGAGAAACGAATTCGGCGAAGAGGCACCAATGGCCCGGGGGGAATTCCGAGGAAGGCCCGTCGGCGAAATACTCCGCCGTCGCCTTCTGGACGTCGGTCAGTCCCGCCGACAGGGTGATGAGCTCCTGGGCCTGGGAAACATATTCGGAGGACCCGAACTGCGCCGGCGCGGGCGGGCGGAACTGATCCGCGCGGTTCAATGCGAACGGGATCACGCGGGCCCATTGCGGCGTCGTGCACTTCTGAATCACGGATCCCCCGTTGCCGTCCGAGACTTCGAGCGGCTGCCATCGATTCGGATCGACGACCTCCGCGGGCTCCGGAGGATTCACCGGCGCGTATCCGGTGTAGTCCGAATAGGCTCCCGGATGGAGATCTCCCAGCTGGTTGGACCCGTCCTCGTGGCGGAACCGGAGCACCGCGTCGGCCGCCGAGTTGCCGACGCCGGCGGGAGTTCCCGGATCGAGCGACACATCCGTCCGATCGTCGCCGAGCGAATCCATCAGGGCGTCGAACTCGGTCGACTGCGCGGGGAAAAGGTCCGTCAGCGTCCGATAGGCCGCAAAGCTCAGGGCCACCGCGCGGTTGGCATCCGTCCGTTCGGCCTCGGGGCGCCGCCAGTCCCGGTGCGGGCGGGTCGGGACCGCGTGATCGTCGTACGCCGCCCACGCGTCGAAAATCGCCGTGTGGAGCACGGCGATCGACCGGGCGACGATCGTGGGGCCGGGTTTCGTCTCCCGAATCGCTTGCAGAAGGGCCTGGTTCCACTTCAAGACCGCGTTGTCCCCGGGCTGAGGCCCGAAGTCCGTCGCGGCCGACGCGGCCGGCGGGAGCGCCAGAACCGTCGCTGCCAGAACGGTGAGACCCGTGACGTGAAATTTCCTCAGCATCATCAACGTTTTCCTTTTCGGCCGTCGAAAGTATAAGATAAGCATCTTGTCCCGCGTTTCAAGAGGAGGCTCCATGGCGACCGCGGACCCGATCCCGGCCCCCCGAAAAAAGGACTGGGTCAACATTTCGTTTCTGACGCTCACGCCGATCCTCGGAATTGCCGGGACGGCCCTCTACACCTGGAGATACGGCTTCGAGCTGTGGATGCCGATTCTCTGCATCGGCATGTTCGTGGTCGTGGGTCTGTCGGTGTGCGCGGGATACCACCGCTTCTTCTCGCACAAGAGCTACGAATGCAACCGGGCGGTTCAGGCGCTTTACGCGTTCTTCGGTGCGATGGCGGCGCAGAACTCGATTCTCTGCTGGGCGTCGGATCACCGCGTTCACCATCACTACGTCGACCGCGACTGGGACCCGTACAACATCCGGCGCGGATTCTGGTGGGCCCACTTCTTCTGGATTTTCTACAAGGCGCCCGACGGAAGGACGCGCGAGAACGTCGCCGACCTCAAAAAGAACCCGATCGTCATGTGGCAATACCGCTGGAACAAGTTCCTGGTGTTGCTGGGCGTTTTCGGCATTCCGCTCGCTGTGGGAATCTTTTTTGGCCGGCCGGTCGCGGGGCTGCTCTGGGGCGGATTCCTGAGAATCACCCTGACGCACCACTCGACCTTCCTCGTCAACTCCATGGCCCACAGTGTCGGCAAGCCCACGTTCGCTTCCGAGGTTTCGGCGCGGGACAACTGGGTGCTCGCTCTCGCGACGTTTGGCGAGGGCTACCACAGCTTCCACCACAAATTTCCCGCGGATTTCCGGAACGGTGTCCGCTGGTACGACTGGGACCCGGCGAAGTGGCTCATCTGGGCCCTGCGCTCCCTCGGCCTGGCGACACGGCTCCGAAGCACCTCGGCGCCCGTCGTCGAACAGGCGAGGATGCACGCGGCCGTGAGCGATCTCGAACATCGACTCGCAAGGATTCCCACAAACCTCGGAGACGAGATTCGTGCAAGAATCATGCGCGCGAAGGAATCGGTTGAGCATGCGGTCGCTCTCTGGAAGCAGCACACGGAAGAGCGAGCTTCGGGAGCCTCGAAGAGCTGGCGCGAAACGCGTCGAAAATGCCAGGCGCGGCTGCGGCACGCGCGCGCCGAATGGCGCGGCGCGGTGGCAATGCTGGCCGGGCTTCCGGAAGCGGCCTAGGAGCGGCCCGGGGCCGGTCTAACGGCCGAACAGTTTCGCGAGGATCGCTCCGCTCTCCCGCAGCGACGTTCCGTAGAAAAACACCCAGCCCAGCATCACGAATTGAAACGTAACGAAGACCGACGCGGCCGTGGCGGCGGCCCGCGGAGGGCCGGTTCTCGAGCCTCGCCGGACTCGCGTCCATTTCCAGTGCGCGAAGAGCCCGAGACCGTGCCAGAGCCCCCATGCCGCGAACGCGGCGTCCAACCCGTGCCACAGGCCGATCGCCACCATCGTCACGGCCTGGCACCCGAAAACGGCGGCCCCCGAAGGAAGCCCCGGAGCGCGGCGTCGCACGAGCCTGCCGAGCGGAAAGAACACATAGTCGCGCATCCAGCCGGACAAGGTCATGTGCCAGCTTTGCCAGAATCGCGTGATGTTTTGCCGCAAATACGGGAAATCGAAGTTTTCCGGGATTGAGAAGCCGACGAGCCTTGCCGCCCCGATCGCGATGTCGGAATAGCCGGCGAAATCGAAGAAGATCTGAAAGCCGAAAACATAGAGTGACGCCCACATGCGGGGCGTCGAAAGCGCGGCGTGCGGCAGATCGAGGGGAAGGGAGCCCAGGAAATCGGCGACCGCGAATTTCTTGAAAATCCCCACGACGATTCGCCTCGAACCCTCCGCGACCTCCTCGAACGACGCCCTTCGGTATTCCTCGTTGCGCCGAAAATCCGGGAAGCGGTCGATCGGCCCCGCGATGAGCGTGGAGGGAAAAAGGACGTAGAGCAGGAGATCGGAAAACCGGGTTCCGGGGAGGCCGGCGCGGCGAGACTCCAGCAGAACGTGAATCAGCCGAAAGAGCACGTAGGACGCGCCGAGCCATGCGCCCAGCGACAGAAGGTACTTCCCGGGAATGTGCAGGGCCCCGTACACCGTCCGCTGAAGCCAGGGCCACTTGAGCCCGAGAAAGAGAACGAGAAGCGCGGCAACGCCGAGCCGGCAGTTTCGCTCCCGATTCCTCGAGCTCGCGATGCGGAACACCGCGAAAACGAGACCGATCGAAATCAGAAAGAGGAGCGCCGACAGCCGACGCGCCGGAAGGTGTTCGAGGGAGAGCAAAACGCCCAGCAGGATCGTTCCGGACAGCAGAATCGCGCGGCGCGCTTGCGCTTTGAGCGCTCGCCCGTACGACAACGCGACCATCGCGGCCGCGACGAGCGCGGCCGCCGGGGAGCCGAGGATCACCAGGAGGTTTTCGTTGCTCATGGAGATCCTCAAAACGCCTGGTAAATGAACGGGATCGGCTGCCCGCGCCAGAACACTGCAATCGCGGCGAGAAGCAGAAACAGGAGGACCGCCGCGACGTTTTCCCTGCGCCACCACCGGATTCCTCCAGCCGCCGCGCCGAGCTCGCTGCTCATCGAACCTCTTCGCGCGGAGCCACTTCGCGCGCGGAGATTTGTCTTCCGAAGCACACGCGCCACGCCGCCGCGGCGAGCCCGCGGAAGAAGATCCCGCGTCTCCGCCAGGCCGCGAGGTTCCTTCCCGGAAAGCAGTACGCCCGGTATTTCCTTTGCAGAGCTTCGAGCCGATCTCTCCCACGCGCAAGCCGAAGAGTGAAGAAGAGCTCGTTCCCGTAGAATCCAGAGTCCTCGTAGAGGGGTGTCCGCCCCCGGCAGCCGCCCTCGGACGCCGCCAGGTGCGTGAGGACCGCCCTCGGCTCGAAATAAATGAGCCGGCCGGCCTCCGCCATCCGGACGGAGAGGTCGTTTTCCTCCCGAAAGGAGTTGCCCCGGTAACGCGTGTCGAATCCTCCCAGGCTCAAGGCGTCCGCGACCCGAACGCAGAAATTGCCTCCCGGAAACGCGTTCGTGAAGCCCGGCTCGGTCGCCGTAAACATCCCGTGCGTCATGGCGAACCGATCGAACCTCAACACGTCGCGACCGATGGGAAACCCGTCCTGGAGCACCCTCCCCGCAACGGCTCCAAGCTCCGGCCTGCCCCGAATGGCCTGCAGATGCACGCCGACGAGCTCCGGGCTCATCCGAACGTCGTCGTCGACGAACACGACGAAAGCCGCCCGTGCCCGCCGCAGCGCGAAGTTCCGAGCGGCCGACACGGAGGGAGGAGAGATCCGGAAGTACCGAAGCCGATCGTCCCGGATGAGATCCAGAGAGGCCCGCGTTTCCGGCCGGTGAGTCTTCGTTTGATCGAGGACGAGCAGCTCGAGGTTTCGGTGTCCCTGCGAGAGGACGTCGCGAATCGTGTCGATCAACACCGCCTCGCGGTTGTAGGTCGGGATGGCGACGGTGATCTCCGGTCCCACGGCTGTGCTTACACCAGCGTTCCAACGAGAACGGCAAGGGATTCGGCCAGCGGCGCGGAGTCCTTCGTCGCCTCGTCGGCTTCCGCGCAGGCGATCAATTTCGCCTCCAGCTCCGCGGACGAGAATTTTGCCGCACGCTGATAGCACTTGTACCAGAGGTACGGGCTGCTCTCCAGGAGTGAAAATGAAAACGGCTCGGCAGGCTCGCAAAGGCGGGGATGGACGCGAGTCTGATACGTCGCAAAGGAGATCGCCGGCTCGATTTTCGTCCGGGTCTCTTCGCAGCGGGCTCGCACGACGAGCAGGCGCCGGACTTCCGCGACGAGCATCCCGAGAAAGGCGCGCAGAGGATCATCCCCCTTGACCTCCTTGTCGCCGGCCCGGAGAGCCCGCCCCGAAAGGATTCGATCCAGCCTCTGGAACGTCGCGACGCGGTCGCGCGCTCCGAGAGCGTCGAAAAACGCGTACAGATCCTCCGATCGGCCGTCGGCGACGAGGGCCTCCACGTCGCGAGAACGAACTTTTCCGCCCGACTCCGCCCAGCCGAGGACTTTCTCGAGCTCCGAGTCGAAGCGCCGCGGATCGGATTCGGTGAGTCGGAGGAGCGTCTCGACCGCGGCCGGCTCCATCGCGACATCCTTCTCCGCGGCGAGCTTCTTTGCGCGCGACGCGAGGTAACGCCCGAATTCCTCGGGCCGGGAAGCCACATCCTGGATGGAGCCGAGTTTTTTGAACGCCTGATACAGCGCCGAAGTTTTCGGCGGATCGACGGCGCGCGCCACCAGAATCGTCCCCTCGAGCCCCCGCTCGAGATAGGCCAGGACGGCGGACAGGGCCGGCGCCGCGTCTTCGAGGCGGCCCGGAAGCTCCCGCAGAATCTCCGTGAGGGTTTCGGCGGCGTCGGCGCGCCGAGCTTTCCGGGCGGCGGACGGCCCGGCTTCCTCCGGCGAGCCCTGGATCCTCAGGGCGGAAAGGAGGGCGCGGACCTTCTTGAATGCTTCTCGCCGCCCCGCCGGCGTGCCCTTGTTCCACGCCTCGACCGCTTCGTCGACAAGCGACGCGGGCGACTCCCGGCCGAACAGCCCCGACAAATCGGCGTCGACGAGCCGGTTCTGTGCGAAGAGAGATCCGTGGGTGAGGGCGATCGGAAGCCTTTCGGCGAGGTCCTCATCGGAAATCCTCTCGACGTCGGTCTCGGGAGTGGCAAGCGACGCACGGAGCTCTTCGGCGGCTTCCTCGACGAAGAATTCGTGGCTTCCGGTCACGAGAATCGCCTTGTTCATGAATCGCTCCGGCGTCTCGCATCGCGAGGAACCCCCGCCGCGTCCCGGCGCGCGGCAGGCTCGCGCCGCGGGAGCCCGAGGCGCAGGAAACGCGAGGGCGACCCTCTCAGTCCAGGAGCCCCTTTTCGGACAATTCCATGCAGTCGAGGCAGTAGGGCGTCCAGGGAACCGCCTCGAGGCGCTTCTCGATCAAGGGGTTCGCGCAATGGGTGCAGGTTCCGTAAGACCCGTCGTCGATCCGCGCGAGAGCCTGCTCGATCCGCTGGACAAGCGTCCGCTCGGTGTCGCTCAGGGAAAACAGGAATTCCTTCGTGTACGAGGACGTCGCCTTGTCCGCGATGTCCTGTGTCGACTCCTCCGAGCTCTCCTGACCTGCGTCCTTGTTCTTCACGAGCTCGTGCGAAATCTCTTCCTTCTTCGCGACAAGAGCGCGACGGTACTTTTCCATATCCTTCTTCGAAACTCGAACGCTGGTCTTGGCAGAAGTCGGCATTCCGATTCACTCCTTTACTGAAAGCGGCCGATGATAGCTCAACCCGGCCTGAATGGACAATGCCCGATACACCTGTTCGACAAGCAGCAGGCGTGCCACTTGATGCGGAAACGTCAGCCTCGAGAGCGAGAGCACCTCGTCGGCCCGTGAAACCACCTCGGGGGAGACGCCGGAGGCCCCCCCCACGACGAACGAGAGGGGGCGGGGGTCGCGCTCACGGTGGTTGGCCAGCATTTTCGCGAACTCCTCGGAGCTCTTCATGCGGCCCCGTTCGTCGAGCACGACGACGCGCCCTCGCAGAGCGTCGAGGATTCGCGCGCCCTCGCGCCTGGCCGCCGCGTCGTCCCGGTCCCTCTCGGGGCGAATGACGACCTCCTCGACCGACGCCCATCGCGAAAGGCGCGCCCGATATCTCTCGATTCCGCGCGCGTATTCTCCCTCTTCCGACTTCCCGACCCAGATGAAGCGAAAGGCGAGCAAAATCGGGCGCCGGCCCCGTCGACTAGACGGCCGATGCGAAGCGGACCGTCTCGTCTCCGGCGTCGCCCCACAATCGCTCGAGGGCGTAGAACCGCCGCGCTTCGTCGAGGAAGATGTGAAAGACCACCTCTCCGTAGTCGAGAAGAATCCAGCGCCCCGCGCCCCTTCCCTCGACCGAAACCGGGCTCCGGTGAATCGCTTTCATTTTCAAGTCCACCGCGTCCGCGATCGCCTGCGATTGCCGTTCGGACGTCGCCGAACAGATTACGAAATAGTCCGCGAACGAAGAAATCTCCGAGAGATTCAAAACGAGCAGATTTTCCGCTTTCTTTTCCAGAGCCGCCGAAACGCCCTCCCGAACGACGGGTTGCGCGAGTCCGGAGCCGTTCAACGGGGCCCGACTCCGGAGGTGTTGGAATAGAGGCGTTGTTTGAAGATGTACTCCTCCACCGGCCCGGGAGTGAGCCCCGAGATCGACTCGCCTCGGGAGATCGCGGCCCTCAGGTCGGTCGAAGAAATTGTCACGCGGACCGATCCGAAAATCAAGATCGAATTCTCCCTCCCCTTCCAGAACGGGTCCTCCAGAATCGGCCCGGGCTCGAAGGGCTCGCGCACGAAAACCGCAAGCCGCGCCAGGCGAAGGATCTCCTCCGGATCGCGCCAGCGCGGAAACGACGCCCACGCATCGCTGCCGAGGAGGAAAAAGCGGTCGTCGCCGGGAAAGGCCCGCGAAAACTCCCGCAGCGTGTCGACCGTGTACGAAGGCTCGGGCCGGTCGAGCTCGCAGAACGAGAGGACGCTCCGGGGCCGCCCGGCCAGGGCCAGCGCGAGCATCGCAACGCGGTGGCGCGAGTCGGCGGCCTCGCCGGCCGCCTTCCACGGCGATCGCCGGTTGACGACGTACTCGACGCGGTCCAGGCCGATCGAATCCGCGACGGCGTCGATCGGGCGCAGGTGCCCCTCGTGAACGGGATCGAACGTTCCTCCGAAGATCCCGATTTTCACGGCTTCGCTTTGCCGATCTCGAACAGGGCGTGGACGAGCTCCTTCAGCCCGGCTCCGGTCGCCGCGGACACCGCAAGGAAGGCCACGTGGCGCCGGCGCGCCGCCGCCTCGATCGACGCCAGACGCGCCTCGTCCGCGGCGTCGACCTTGCTCGCGACGAGAATCTGCGGCCGGGCCGCGATCTCGGGCGAGAAGGCCGCAAGCTCCGCTTCGACGGCCGCGACGTCGGACTCGGCATCGCCGCCGATCGAAGCGTCGACGAGGTGGCACAGAGCGCGGCAGCGTTCGACGTGCTTGAGGAATCGAATTCCCAGCCCCGCCCCTTCGTGAGCGCCACGGATCAGGCCGGGAATGTCGGCGACGACGAGAGTGTCGTTCTCGCGTCGGACGACCCCCAGGTTGGGAACCAGAGTCGTGAACGGATAGTCCGCGATCTTCGGTTTTGCCGCCGAGATGACCGAGATGAGCGTCGATTTGCCCGCGTTGGGCAAGCCGATGATCGCGACCTCGGCCAGGAGCTTGAGCTCGATCGCGAGCTTGCGGGCCTGTCCGGGGAGCCCCGGCTTCGCGAAACGGGGCGCCTGCCGCGTCGAGGTCGCGAAGTGCTGATTGCCCCAACCGCCGTTGCCCCCTTTTGCGACGAGGACGCGCTCCCCCGGCTGCGTGAGGTCGGCGAGGATCTCGCCCGAATCTTCATCGCGAACGATAGACCCCACGGGCAGCTGAATCTCGAGGTCCTCGCCGCGTTTGCCGTGGCAGTTCGATCCGAGGCCGTGCTCGCCCCGGCCCGCCCGGTAATGGGTCTGATGTCTCAGCGGATAGAGCGTGTTGAGGGAGGGATTCGATCGAACATAAACGTCGCCTCCGTCGCCTCCGTCGCCTCCGGAAGGTCCCCCGCGCGGGACGAACTTCTCACGACGGAACGCGATGCAGCCGTTTCCTCCGTCGCCGGAGGAGACCGCAATGTTCGCTTCATCGATGAACACGCCGTGACCTTATCAAATGGGGCGCTCGGTGATTCGCTCGCCGTCCTGCGGTCCAAGCCCCGGAACTCCGCTCGGTTTGACACCCTGGCCGGGGCGGGTCCTGTCGCGGGACTCGCTCCGCTTTTCCGCTCGCCGCAAGCCTGAGGACTTTGCTACGCCCGCGTCGCGATCGGCAAAAGGGAGTCTCGCCCCGCGCCACCCGCCCCGGCCTTCGCATGAAGGCGCGGGGCGCCTCAGCCTCGCGGACCCGGGACGGCTTCGCTCATGGACTGGGGCCCCAACCGGCGAGCGAGGCCCTGGGAGCCGTCGGGGACCCGAGGAGCGCGACGGCGGCTGCCGCGAGGAGGGAATCGGCCCCTGTCTGAGCTGGAGTTCTTCAACTCGACCGGAAAGAGAGAACTCCGGGAAGACCGGTGTGAGGGGCAGAGCTATGCCGCGAGTTGCGATTCCCGAGCGAGCGATCTGCCGCTGGAGCGCCGCAGGCCAAGCGGCGATCCGGGCCGAGCGAGTCCCTACTGACCGAGCGCTTCGATCGAGATAGACCGCCCGCGGCGGCCTCGGTCGCGGAACCTCACGACGCCCGAAATCTTGGCAAACAGGGTGTCGTCCTTGCCGCGTCCGACGTTTTCTCCCGGCTGGAATTTCGTCCCGCGCTGGCGAACCAGGATCGATCCTCCGGTGACCGTCTCGCCCCCAAAGGCCTTGACTCCCAGCCGCTGGGAATTCGAGTCGCGGCCGTTGCGGGAAGAGCCCTGCCCTTTTTTGTGTGCCATGGGTTATCCCTCGATTCCGTCGATTCGGACCTCGACGAGCTGCTGGCGGTGGCCTTTCGTCCGCCGGTACTGCTTGGTCCGCTTTTTCTTGAAGATCAGCACCTTTCGGCTTTTGAGAGACGCGAGCACCGTCGCGCGAACCGACACCCCGCTCAAATTCGGAACGCCCGAGCGAAAGTTGTCGCCGTCGGCGACAAACGCCACCTCCGTGAAAGTGATGACGTCGCCCTTGGAGACCTGCTCATTGGCGACCTTCTCGATCCGAACGACGTCGCCCGGACTGACTTTCACCTGTTTCCCTCCCGTGGACACGATGGCGTACATGGCGCTCCTCCCAAAAACAAAAGCGGGTAATCTTACCAAGAGTTTGCGCCGTGTCAAGTCGGACCCTTAAGCTCCACCGGACTTGCTCCAAAAACGGGCGGGCCCGGCGATAATGGGGCCGTGCCCTTCGACGCTCAAATCGACCGACGCAAGCTCCTGGGTTTCTCCATCGGGGCCCTGGCGGCCGGAATCGCGTCTGCCGTCACGGCGATTTTTGGGCGGTATCTCGCCGGCAGCGCGTCCCTGCAGGGCCTCGAAGGGCCCACCGCCGTTCCTCTCGGAATCCCCCCGGGCGCAACCTGCGGACCGGACCCCGTCGCCGGAACCCTGTCCTTCACGGAACGCGACGGCTACGACCGCCGGGCTCGCCGCGAGCGAGTCTTTCTGATCCGGGACGGGGACCGGCCGGTCGTTCTCTCCGCCACCTGCACGCACCTCGGCTGCGCGGTTTCGTGGGATTCCGGCTCGAAAACGTTTCGGTGCCCGTGCCACGGCGGGGTTTACTCCCCCGATGGGAGCGTCGTCTCCGGTCCGCCCTCCCGCCCCCTGCAGCGCCTTCCGATCGAGATTCGCGGAGGCGAAATCTTCGTCCGGCCCGAAGCCCTCGGATGAAAAGATCTCTCGAGCGCTTCGACCAGAGGACGGGGGCGATCTCCGCCTTTCGCGATTTCTTTCGAAAGCCGACGCCGTCTCGGGGGGGGTGGCTCTTCATACTCGGATCGGTCGCCCTGTTTCTGATCCTGGTCCAGTTTGGAACCGGCGTTCTGCTCGCCCTGGCCTACGCGCCGACTCCCGACCACGCGCGGGCCAGCGTTTGGTTCATCGAGAAGAAGATGCCGGCCGGCTCGCTCGTCCGGGGCCTTCACTCCTGGGGCGCCTCCCTGCTCCTCGTCGTCGCGGCGGCGCATCTCTTCCGCGTCCTGTACCACGGTTCTTACAAGGATCCCCGCCGCGAGAACTGGTGGATAGGGCTGGCGCTCCTGGCGGTTCTGCTCGGGTTTGCGTTCACCGGCTACCTTCTTCCCTGGGACCAGAAAGGCTACTGGGCGACGGTTGTCGGCGTGCGGATCGCCGCGACCGTACCGTGGATCGGCCACGGGATTGCCGCGCTTCTCTCCGGCGGAGGACGCGTGGGAGCGTCGGCCCTCGCGCGATTCGCGGCCGTCCACTTCCTCGTGCTCCCCGCGGCCGCGGCGGCGCTCGTGATCGGGCACCTCGCGCTCCTGAGGCGGCACGGGCACGCGGGCCTTCCCGGCGACGAGTCTCCCCGCGAGCCGTTTTTCCCGAACCAGGTTTTCCGGGACGCCGTCGGGATCGCGGTCGTGTTCGCCCTCGCCGTATCGCTGGCGCGCTTCCTGCCGGCGCCCCTGGAGGCCACCGCGGACCCCTCCGACTCGGGATACGTTCCCCGGCCCGACTGGTATTTCCTGTCTCTCTTCCAGCTCCTTCACTATTTTCACGGGCGCGCCGCCGTCGTCGCAACGGTGCTGATTCCGGCGGCGGTGGCGATTTTTCTTTTTGCTCTTCCGCTCCTGGATCGGGCTCCGGCCCGCGATCCTCGAAAGCGGCGGATCTGGATCGGCGCCGGCGCGGCGATCTTCGCGGGGGCCGCCCTCCTGACGGCCGTGGCCGTTCTCGACGAACCCGTCTCCGCGCGGCTGGCCACGGCGGAGCCCCCGCCGCCCCCGCTCGCATTCATCTCACCCGATTTGCAAAACTACGACCCGTCGGCCTTTTCGCCGACGATCCTGCGCGGCGGAAAGCTGATCGCGACGAAGAAGTGCCTCGAATGCCACTTCATCAACGGAGACGGCAACGGCCGCGGAATCGAGCTCAAGCACGTCTCGGAGCGACGCACGCGCGACTGGCTGATCGCGCACTTCCGCGATCCGCAGGAGCTCGTTCCCCACTCGAAGATGCCGCCCTACGACGACCTGCCGGAACGCGACCTTCAGGACATCGCGAGCTACCTGCTCGCGCTGCCGTAGGCGCCCGGGCGATTCATCGAGCGACTACGGGCGCGTGCCGTCCGCGCCGCCCTGCGACGTAGCCGCTGGCTACGCCTCGGGACGTCTCATCCGGCCCGCAATCCCGTCTCGCTCGCGCCTCGCCGGGCGCAATCTGAGATTAGGTGACGGGCCGACTTGCCGTAAGACTAGTCAGGTTTTCTTCGAGCCGAGCGACGTCGATCAGATCGATGGGGCGGCCAACGGCCTATGTTTTCGGCGGTCCCGGCACGTTCTCGAACTTCAAGATCGCCCCGGGCACGATCTTCTCCTTCGCGGCGGCGCCGTCCGGGATCTCGAGGACGTACAGGGCCTCCTTCCTGGGGCCATACTTCGGGCAGGGGTCCTCTTTGCACGGCGGGGTGTGCGCCGAGACGTAGATGACGCGGCGGTCCGGGCCCATCCACACGATGTCGATGGGAAAGTTGCAGTTCTTCATCCAGAAATCCTCGACCGTCGGCGAAGGAAACAAAAACAGCATTCCCCGGTCCGCCGCGAGGCTTTCCCGGAACATGAGCCCCTGGGCGCGAAATTCGGGAGTCGCGGCGATTTCGACCGCGTAGCGCGCGCCGGAGGGAAGAACGACCGAAGGCCCGGTCTCTGGCGCTTTGCTCTCCCGGCCGCGGGCGGGAGAACACGCGAGAGAAACGGAGAAAACGACCAGAGCGATTCCCGCTTTCGCGGGAATGACCCGAACGGTCCGTGAATGACACCCTGATGAAAGGTCACTCATGGTGCGGGGATGGAATGAACGACATAAAAGTCGCGGGCAACCTCACCTCCGGCCCGACTTCGCCGAACCCCTCCCCAAGTTGGGGCGGGGTGGCCGAAGGCCGAGGAGGGGTCGCCACCCTATCCTCCCTCGCCGACGTCGGCCAGGACCTCTTCCCGCTTGATCAGTCCGTACTTCTTCGCGTAGTAGCGAAAGGACCGGAACGACATCCGCAGCAGCTCCGCCGCCTGGGTCTGAACGCCGCCGGTCCGTTCGAGCGCTTCCTGCATCAGCCGCTTGCCGACGGTCTCGAGATAATTCTCGAGGTCCAGCCCCTCGGCGGGAAGCGAGCCGAAATCGGGCAGCGCCCCGGAAAAGCCCGAGGTCATCGAGATGGGCAGGCTGCGCGACGTGATGACCGATCCCGCCTCGAGCGCCACCGTCCGTTCGAGCGTGTTCTCGAGCTCCCGGACGTTGCCCGGCCACGGATAACCTTCGAGGAGGCGCATCGCCTCGGCCGAAATGTTCTTTTCGGGAATCCGCTGCTCACGGCAGATCTTGCGAATGAAGTGTTCCGCGAGAAGCGGAATGTCCTCGACCCTCGAACGCAGGGGCGGCAGAGCGACCGGGATCACGTTGATGCGGTAGAACAGGTCCTCCCGGAACTTTCCCTCGGCGACGGCCGCCGACAGGTCCCGGTTCGTGGCGACGATGATCCGGGCGTCCACGGAGTGCTCTTCGTTGCCGCCGACCTTGCGAATCGCCTTCTCCTGAAGGGCGCGAAGGAGCTTGACCTGCATCGCGGGGGAAGTTTCGGAGATCTCGTCCAGAAACAGCGTTCCGCCGTCGGCTTCGGCAAAAAGACCCTTCTTGTCGCGGATCGCGCCGGTGAAAGAGCCGCGCTCATGGCCGAAAAGCTCCGACTCGAGCAACATCTCCGGGAGGGCGCCACAGTTGACGGAAATGAACTTCTGATTTTTTCGAACCGAGGAAAAATGAATCCCGCGAGCGATGAGCTCCTTGCCGGTGCCGCTTTCGCCGGTGATCAGGACCGTCGAGGAGATCTTCTCGATTCGGGCGATCGACTGGAAGATCTCCCGCATCCGGGAGCATTTTCCGATGACGTTCGCGAACGAATACCGATCGGCGAGCTCCTGCTTGAGGTAGAGGTTCTCCGCCTCGAGGTCGCGGCGCGCCACGGCCTTTTCGAGCTTGAGGGCAAGCTCTCCGAGATCGAACGGCTTGCCAATGTAGTCGGCCGCTCCGCGGCGCATGGCTTCCACCGCGTCCTCGTGCGAGGCGTGGGCCGTGATCATCAGAACGGGAGCCTTCGGCTGCGTCTCCCGAAACCTTGGAAGCAAATCGATCCCCGAGCCGTCCGGCATCTTGATGTCGCAAAGGATCGCGTCGAACTCGTCGCGGCCCACCACGGCCGACGCGTCGGCGAAAGAGCCCGCCACCGTCGTGCGGTGCCCCAATTTCCCGAAAAAAATCGTCAACATCTCGCGAAGACTCGCTTCGTCGTCGACGATCAGGATCTTGAGCTTCTGCACGGTCACGCGGCCGACGACCCGACCTCGGCTCCGCCCCGGGGCAGCCGAATTTCAATCTGGGTCCCGGCTCCGACTTCCGTTTCGACGAAAATCTGGCCGCCGTGCTCGTCAACGAGACGTCGGACGATCGCCATCCCCAGGCCCGTCCCGCCCTCGAAAGACGCGGCAAACGGCTGAAACAGCATTTCCTTCCTCTCGGGAGTCATCCCGCGGCCGGAGTCGCGAAATCGAATCGCGTACCACGTCCCCTCGTCGCGGCCCGTCACATCGAGGGTTCCGCCGGCGGGCATCGCGCAAACGGCGTTCTTGGCGACGTTCCAGAAAATCTGCCGGATGTGATCGGGGTCCCCGCAGACGCGGGAATTCCCCGGCTCGATCTGAAGACAGAGCCGGTGTTTTTCGGTGATCTCGTGGCTGTTGGAAAAGAGGTGCATCGCGTCGGTCAGCGACGCCGCGATGTCGAAGGGTTCGGCCCGCTTGGGGCGCGGGCGGGCGTAACGGAGGAAGTCCTCGAGGATCGCGGACAGCCGGCGCGACTCCGAAACGATGATCTCCATCAGGCGCCGCTCCGAAGAGCCGCTGCGCATCTCGTTGCCGAGGAGCTGGGCGGAGCCGGAAATCGAGGCGAGCGGATTCCGAATTTCGTGCGCGATGCCGGCCGCAAGTTGTCCAACGGCCGCCAGCTTTTCGCGCGACCGGGCTTCCTCTTCGAGCTTTTTCAGCTCGGTCAGATCCTGGAAGAGCAGGAGCAGCCCCTCGGTTCCGCGAAGCTTGCGAAGCGAATAGCCGAGGGTGCGCTTCTCTGGCGAACCCACCACCATCTCCCCGCGCCCGCTTTCGTCCGTCTCGAGGCCCTCGAGCATTCCCCGCCATTGCGCCGGATCGAACAGCCCGAGATTCCAGACCGGGGTGCCCCGGGACTCGAGGGTTCCCGTCCTCAGAATTTCCGCCCCGGCCCGGTTCAAGAACGTGAACCGGCCCTCGCGGTCGATCGTGGCGACCCCCGACGACATGGATTCGATCACGTCGCCGTGGAGAGCCTGGATCCGCTCGAATTCGAGACGCCGGGCCGTGATCTCCTTTCGCGCGAGGTGAAGCTTCTCCGCCATCAGCGACGTCAGGAGGGCCACGCCGTAGAACGCCGCGATGTTGAAACACATGTTGAACAGGGCCGTCGGCCCGACCCACTCGGGACGGGACGACAATGGCGAAGGAGGAATCACATCGTACGCGGTCAACTCGACCATCAGGCCGTACAGGATCGACGCGAGAGAAGCCACCAGGAGAGAGCCGGACCGCAGGAGAAGAAAGGAAGTGGCCGCGATCACCACGAGGTACAGGAACGAGAAGATCGACTCCGCCCCTCCCGAAAAATAGACCAGGAGCGTGACGATGACGAGGTCGCCGCAAAGCTGAACATACGCTTCGCCGGTGGGCTGCAACACGCGCCGCAGGAGGACGTAAGCCATCGACAGCAGCGCGGCGAGTCCCGCCAGCCCGAAGAGGTAAGCAAGGGGAAACACGGCGCCCGCCGTCGCCTGAAGAAGGATCGCAGAGAGCACGATCGCCCCTACGACGATCAGGCGAATCGCCGTCAGGACCCGGAGCGACCGGCGCAGGGACTCCACGGACCGGCTAACCGATCTTTGAAATCAGCGTGAACATCGGCAGGTACATCGCGATCACGATCCCGCCGATCACCACGCCCAGGATCGCGATCATGATCGGCTCCATGAGCTTGATCAGGCCCGCGACCGCCGCGTCCACCTCGTCCTCGAAGAATTCCGCGATCTTGTTGAGCATGGTGTCGATTGCGCCCGTCTGTTCACCGACGGCGATCATCTGAACGACCATGTTCGGGAACACCTTCGAGTCGCGGAGCGGCTCCGCGATCGTTTTGCCCTGCTCCACGCTCTTGCGGGTCGCCAGGATCGCGTCTTCGATGATCGCGTTTCCGGCGGTTTTGGCCGTGATCTCGAGTGAATCGAGGATCGGAACTCCCGACGCGGTGAGAGTCGCCAGCGTGCGGCAGAATCGGGCAACCGAGATCTTCCGGAGAATTTCACCGAAAATCGGCACGGAGAGGAGAATTCGGTCGATCACGTGGCGCCCCCTGTCGGTCCTGTAATACGCGCGAACGGCATAGACGACGGCGCCGATGAAAATCAAAACAAAGATGAAGTAGCGGGCGAGAAAATTCGAGGCCGCGATGACGACACGCGTGGGCAGGGGCAGCTGAGCGCCCAGGCCCGCGAAGAGCGCGGCGAAAGTCGGAATCACCTTGAGGAGAATGACGGCGACGACGCCCGCCGCGATCGTGAGGACCGCGATCGGGTAAATCATCGCCGATTTGACCTGGGCCTTCAGCTTCACGGATTTTTCGATATAGGTCGAGAGCCGCTGAAGAATCGTGTCGAGGATACCGCCCGACTCGCCCGCGGCAACCATGTTGACGTAAAGCGAGTCGAAAGCCCGGGGGTGCTTTCGCATGGCGTCGGCGAGTGACGATCCCGCCTCGACGTCCTGCCGGACCTGGTAGAGGATTCGCTGAAAACTCTTCTGGTCCTGCTGCACGGCGAGGATCTCCAGGCATTGGACCAGGGGCAGCCCCGCGTCGATCATGACGGAGAATTGCCTCGTGAAGATCGCGACCTTCTTGGCGGGGACCTTCCTCCCCGCGCGGGGAAGCGCCGCTTCCTTCCCTCTTTCCCGGAGCCCGCTGACGACGATGCCCTGGCGGGAAAGCGACGCGAACGCGAGGTCTTTCGAGTCGGCGACGAGGACGCCTTCCTGCATCACGCCGCCGCGATCCCGGCCTTTCCAGACGAAGCTCGCCATTCCCGCCTCCCGCTACGCCCGGCGCTCGCGCCCGGTGACCGCCGCCGCGGCATTCACGCCCGATCCCCGGTTGATGAGGTCCTGGAGCTCCTCGACATGGGACGAACGGTTCATGGCGGCCTCGAGGCTGATCATTCGCTTGTGGTACAGCGTTGCCAGCGATTGATTGAACGTCTGCATTCCGTGCTTGATCTGCCCGGTCTGCATCATGGAGTAGATCTGATGGATCTTGTCCTCGCGAATCAGGTTCCGGATGGCGGGATTGGGAATCAGGATCTCCATGGCCATCACGCGCCCCTTTCCGCCGGACTTTTCGAGCAGGGCCTGACACAGGATTCCTTCGAGAACGAAAGACATCTGCGTCCGGATCTGAGCCTGCTGATGGGCCGGAAACGAATCGATGATCCGGTTGAGAGACTGGACCGCCGAGTTCGTGTGGAGCGTCGCGAGGGTCAGGTGCCCCGTCTCCGCGATTCGAAGCGCCGCCTCCATCGTGTCGAGGTCGCGCATTTCGCCGATCAGAACGACGTCGGGGTCCTCGCGAAGAACGGCGCGAAGGGCGTTGGGAAACGAGTGGGTGTCCGCGTGAAGCTCCCGCTGGTTGACGACCGCCTTCTTGTGCGAATGCAGGAACTCGATCGGGTCCTCGATCGTGACGATGTGGACGGGCTTCTCACGGTTGATCTTGTCGAGCATCGCGGCCTGCGTCGTCGTCTTGCCCGATCCGGTGGGGCCTGTGACGAGGATGAGGCCCCTCGGTTTGTCGCAGAGAGTTTCGACGATCGGCGGAAGGCTGAGCTGCTGAAACGTGAGGATCTCGTACGGAATCTGCCGGTACACCCCCGCGACCGCTCCCCTCTGAAAGAAGTTGTTCGCGCGGAACCGGGCGACCCCTTTCACCCCGAACGAAAAGTCGAGCTCGAGAGTTTCTTCCAGACGATGTTTCTGGGCGTCGGTCAGCACCGAATAGGCGACCTGCTTCGTGTCGGGCACCGACAGCGGCGGATAGGGCAGCGGGACAAGACGGCCGTCGAGACGGACCATCGGAGGGGAATTCGTGGTCAGGTGGAGGTCCGAGGCCCCCATTTCCACCATCTGTTTGAGC
>JBOGJO010000180.1:0-10253 GCA_050747885.1 Thermoanaerobaculia bacterium | reverse complement strand
CCCGCCGCTTGAGATTCATCTCGATCGGGGATGCTCTTACCTGAGACACTCCCAGCCGAAGAGCGCATCCGTGTTGTTGGCCTGTGCGGTGGTTCCGGAGGTCGTCGTCACCTGGATCGAAACCTTTGCGTTCGCCGCGATCGAGCCGCCTGCCGAGGAGCTGCAGCTCGAGGCCGCGGGCGCGATCGAGCAGTTGACGCTCGGCGAAAGGTCGAGCGCGTTCGCGCGAATCGTGTAAACCGTCGTGACACCGGCGGGATTCGCGGCGGTCTGAGCCACGGAGAGGTTCATCGCGGTGCAGGGCTGCGTCGAGTTCGGCATCAACGAGCTGTTGGACGCTTCGTTGGTCCCCTGGGTGGTGTTGTTGCCGGCGCTCAACGTCGATTCCGCCACAATGATTCCGTACTGGTAGTACGTGCTGCTCTTGCTCGTGCTGACATTGTCGAGCCGGCCCGTGAGGATCGTCGTGTTCGGACCCGTCGGACCCGTCCCACCCGTCGGCCCGCCCGGCGAGGCCGGCGTGCCCGGCAGGCCCTGCGGTCCCGTGGGCCCGGTTGGTCCGTTCGGGCCTGCGGATCCGTCAGGACCGGTCGGGCCGGTGACCGTGGGGCCCGTCGGCCCTGTGGGTCCCGTTGGTCCCGTTCTGCCGGCTACGACACCGGTCGGTCCGGTTGAACCCTGGGGTCCCGTGGGGCCTGTCGGTCCCGTCGGTCCGGTTGGTCCCGTTCGGCCGGTCACGCCCGTAGCGCCCGTGGGGCCTGTGATCGTGGGTCCCGTGGGGCCCGTCGGCCCCGTGCGGCCGGTGACCCCTGTCGGTCCGGTGGAACCCTGAGGCCCGGTCGGTCCCGTTGGACCTGTGGGGCCGGTTGGTCCCGTTCGGCCGGCGACGCCGGTGGGTCCGGTGGATCCCGTCGGCCCGACGACCGTGGGCCCGGTCGGTCCGGTTGGTCCCGTTCGGCCAGTGGCGCCGGCGAGCCCCGTGGGGCCTGTGGGTCCTGTGGGTCCGGTCGGTCCGGTCGGCCCGGTTCGACCCGCCACTCCGGTCGGGCCGGGCAGGCTGGGTCCCGTGGGTCCGGTCGGTCCCGTCGGTCCGGTAATTCCCGTGGGACCGGTGGGTCCGGTCGGTCCGGTGAGTCCCGTCGGTCCGGTGGGTCCGGTTGGTCCCGTGGGTCCGATGACGGCGACGAGATCCCAGTCCCCGTTATCGGTGGCCGGGTCGCCGTTGACAGCCGGGCAGCCTGAGACGGACTTGCAAATGTAGTTCGAGCCGTTGAATTCGACGGCGTCGCCATATGCGTAGTCGAGCGGAGCGTAGGTCCCGCGCCAGTTGATCCCGACGGGTCCGTAGGGCCCCGTGGGCCCCGTGGGACCGGTCGCTCCGTTTGCGCCGAGAATTCCGATGTTGCCTTGCGCGCCTTGATTGCCCCTGGGACCCTTCGGGCCTTGAGAGCCGGCGGGTCCGGTGGGGCCGGTTTGGGCGAGAAGCGCGGCCGTGATCGACAGCGCGACGACTGATGCAAAGAGAGACGGGAGGCGCTTCATGGCTTACTTCTGGCACTCCCAGCCGAAGAGGGCGTCCGTGTTGTTGGCCTGGGCTGTCGTTCCGGAGGTCGTCGTCACCTGAATCGAAACCTGCGCGTTGGCGGCGATCGACCCGCTCGTGGACGACTGGCAGCTCCCGGAGCCTGTCGCGATTGAGCAGGTGACGCTCGGCGAAAGATCCGCGCCACTGGCGCGGATCGTGTAGACCGTGGAGACCCCCGTGGCGTTGTTGGCGGACTGTACGACGGAAAGGTTCATCGCCGTGCACGGTCCGGACATGTTTGGCATCAACGAACTCCCGAGCGCTTCGTTTCCGCCCTGGGTTGTACTGTTACCCGCGGTGAGAGTCGCCACGCCAACCGGCACTCCATATTGGTAATAGGTGTTGCTCTTACTGGTGCTGAGAACCTTCAGCCGTCCCGAGAACGGCGTGATATTCGCCCCCGACGGTCCGGTCGGTCCCGTCGGGCCGCCCGGAGTACCCGGGTCGCCCTGCGGTCCCGTCGGTCCTTGAACTCCGGTGGCGCCGGTCGCACCTGTCGCTCCTGCCGGTCCCGTGGGTCCGGTGACTCCCGTGACCCCGGTCGGTCCGGTGGGCCCGGTGGGCCCGGTCGGTCCCGTGGGGCCCGTGACCCCGGTCGGTCCTGTGGGTCCCGTTCGGCCGTCGGCGCCGGTGGGTCCGGTCGGACCGGTTGGACCTATGGGACCCGTGGGCCCGGTGGGCCCGGTGGGTCCGGTTCGGCCGTCTGCGCCGGTTGGTCCCGTCGGCCCCGTCGGTCCGGTGACGCCTGTGGGTCCCGTGGGTCCTGTACGGCCATCCGCCCCGGTCGGTCCGGTTGGTCCGGTGGGCCCTGTCGGCCCCGTCAAGCCCGAGGGTCCCGTTGGTCCCGTAGCACCCGTTGGTCCCGTGACGCCTGTGGGTCCCGTGGGTCCTGTGGGTCCTGTGGGTCCTGTGGGTCCGGTTCGGCCCTCGACGCCTGTGGGTCCGGTGGGTCCCGTCGGTCCGGTCGGTCCCGTGACGCCTGTGGGTCCGGTGGGTCCCGACGGTCCGGTCGGTCCCGTGGGGCCCGTGGGTCCGGTCGGTCCCGTGACGCCTGTGGGTCCGGTGGGTCCGGTCGGTCCGGTCGCGCCCGTCGGTCCCGTTCCACCGATCGCGGCGATCAGGTTCCAGTCGGAATCCGTGCCCGGCGTCCCCGTGCAGCCGGCGACGTTGTTGCAGAAGTAGCTGGAGCCCTGGTATTCGACGCCGTCGCGGTAGTTATATGTCCCGGCCGACCAGGCGCCCTGCCAGTTCAATCCCACGGGTCCCGTGGGTCCCGTGGGGCCCGTCGGGCCGAGGAGTCCCGGCTGTCCCTGAGGCCCCTGCTCGCCCTTCGGTCCGGCCGATCCTTTCGGTCCGGCGGGACCTGTCGGCCCCGTGGGACCGGTCGGGCCGGTGCCGCCGAGCAGCGCCGTGTCCGGAAACAACATTTCGAAGCCGGACGAATCCTGGCTGCCGTTGGCGATCTGCGCGCCGGCGAAGATCACGTTGCCGCTCGAAGCGCTCGCGAGGGTTGAAGCGGAGCCCGCGACGACCGTGCCGACGAGCCGCGCGTTGGTCGTCGCGATATTCGCCACGATGTCGGAGACGTTCGTCTGAAGATGCTCGAACCCGAGGAGTGCGTAGTCCTTGCTTCCGACCACATTGCCGAGCGCGTCGAGCACGTCGACGTGGAAAGTGGCGGGATTGCCGGTCGTCTCGACCATCGCGAAGTTATAGCGGAAATCCTCGCTTCCGCCCTGATTGATGCCCTGGATCGTGGAGGACTCTCCCGGTTGGAGGGCGAAGAGGGAAGGAACGCCGGCAAAGAAGAGCCCGGTGCTCGTTCCGAGATCCTGCCCCCGGGCGAGATTGAAGATTCGCGACGAGACGAAAATGTCGCTGGAAGCCACGATGTGGCCGGCTCCAATTCCGGACGCGATGGAGAATTTGTTCAGCATGATGTCTTCGTACATTTTCGTTTCACCCGGAGCGAGCGTGTCGTTAAACGACGTCGGATTCGGGTTGGCCTGTCCGGAGACGAGGAAAGAGAAGCTGAAGGTGGCAGCCTGGTTCGAGGAGAGGTTCGTGACCCACACTGTCGTATAGAAGTGGGAGCCTCCGCTTCCTTCGACGCGCCCGATCGTCGTGAGGTAAACGTCGCTCGAAGCGAAACCCGCGTGCGCAGGTGGCGCGGCGACCAGGACAGCGAGAACGAAGGCCAGAGAAAATCCGAACCGCTTCATGGCATCCCCTTTCGAGAGGAACGAAACCAAGGACTCTATCCGGCTACCCTTGAAAACTTTTTTTGTTCCGTGGGGGGGAATTCTAACTTCGAGATCGTTTTCGAGTCAAGTGATCCGCGGACCGGGAGGCCGCCGACGGGCGACCTCCACCCTCGCCCAGGCTCATGGCGAGCCCCGGTTACTACTTTGCGGCCCGGAGGGTCCCGCCGCCCATTTCGGCCTGGCGGGTCTCGAGGAGCTCCGCGTAAGCTCGCAGCAGGTCCGCATGGCGTTGCTTGAGCTGGGCGTAGCCCCGCTCGAGGTCCGAGAGTTTGCGCTCGCCGTTCCCCATGCGAAGCTCCAGATCCTGGATCTCCGCCTCGTCCGCCCGGGCGACGGGCTCTCCGCTCCGGTGGAAGGCGGTTGCCGCGTCGTCGAAGACCGCGTTGATGGCGGGAGCTTTTGAGATCAGAAACCCAATCACCAGAACGAGAAGGACGGCCCACAGGACCTCACCCGCCGTTTCCACGATCCGGGGAAACAGGGCCTTCCGGACGGGGGTCGGGGTGGCAATTGCGAGTTCCGGGATTTCGGAGGCCTCTTGCAGGGTGGATCTGATCGGCTGAATTCGCATCGTCTCTCCTTTCCACACTGATACCGGGTCTCGTCGGGCGTCGGAAATGCAAAAAGCGTGCACAAATCCCGCGTCAACCGGCGGAGGGGCTTCGCTCGCCCTCGGGCGCAGGAGCCCGGGAGCGGGTCTTCGGCGTCTCCCTCGCGAAGTGCATCGGCCGGGTACTCGCTCGCTCGGGAATCGGAACTCGTCGCCTTGCGCCGACCGCTGCGGTGTGGAAGCAGTTCTCCCTCAACTGTCCCGGTGATCATGCAGTGAGGGTTCACCTTGGGTCGGCGCACGAGACGGCGCCTCAAACAACCGATTCCCTCGCTCACGACACCCGGCCTTCGCACTCGGGAAACGGGAGTGCGCCGAAGGCCCGCCCAAAGCCCCTCGCGCCCTCGTCTTCGCTCAGGGTGTGGGTCCCAATCCCACGAGCGAGGTCCGGAAGCGGCCGGGCCTCCGTCGGCGCGACGGCGGCTGTCGCGAGGAGGGAATCGGCCCCTGTCTGAGCTGGAGTTCGCCGACTCGACCGGAAAGAGAGAACTCCGGGAACCTGGGCGAGAGGGGCAAAGCGATGCCGCGAGTTGCGATTCCCGAGCGAGTGATCTGCCGCTGGTGCGCTGAAGGTCAGCCGCGATCCAGTCCGAGCGAATCCTCCATCGCGATCGACCGCGCCGTGCCAGCGGACGAGTGCCGAGCCCCGCGGCCGAAGGGGCTGATTGGCGGCGATCCGGGCCGAGCGAGTCCCGGAGAGCCGGATAGAATGAGTTCGTGAAGATCGCGCTGACCTCGTCCCATCATTTCTCGGCCGCTCACCGGCTCCACAACGAGCGGCGGGACGCGGACTGGAACCGGGCGGTCTTCGAGAAGTGCAACAACGAGCACGGGCACGGGCACACGTACGGCCTCGACGTGACGGTCGAGGGGGCGATCGATCCCGAGACAGGCTACGTCATCGATTTCAAAGAGCTCAAGAAGATCGTCGAGGACGAGGTTCTTCAAAAGGTCGAGCGGCGGCACCTGAACTTCGACGTGGACTTCCTTCGCGGGATCAACCCCACGGCCGAAAACATCGCGGTCGCGATCTGGGGGCGGCTCGCGGGCAAGATCCCGCACGGGTCGCTCAAGCGAATCACCCTGCAGGAGACCGACAAGAACGCCGTGATCTATGAAGGGTGACCGTCCCCTGTTTCTCGTCACCAACGACGACGGGGTTTCGGCCGACGGAATCCACGCGCTCGCGGAATCGATCTCCGAGATCGGCGAGGTCGTCGTCGTCGCCCCCGACCGCGAGCGAAGCGCGGCCGGGCATTCCCTCACGCTCCACCATCCCCTGCGCGCGACCGAGCTTTCGCCGGGCCGGTACGTCATCGACGGCACTCCGACCGACTGCGTCAACTGGGGCACCCAGCATCTCCTCCGGGGGAGGCGGCCCGACGCGATCCTGTCGGGGATCAATTTCGGCCTGAACCTCGGCGACGACGTGACGTATTCGGGAACGGTCTCCGCGGCGTTTGAGGGCGCGATCCTGGGCATCCCCGCGATCGCGTTTTCTCAGGAGATCGAATCGGGTTTCACGTTCGACGGCGCGGCCGCCTTTGCGCGCGTGCTGGCGCTCGAGATCCTGGAGCATCCAATTCGGGCGGGCACGCTCCTGAACGTGAACGTTCCCGCCGGAAAAGTCGCCGGCGTGCGCGCGGTGAAGATGGGGCGCCGAACCTACCAGGAGGGCATCCTCGAGAAGCTCGACCCGCGCGGGAAGAAGTACTACTGGATCGGCGCGGAGCCGCCCTCGGGCGTGCCGGAAGAGGGCACGGATCTCTGGGCGATCTCCGAGAAGTACATCTCGGTCACGCCTCTCCACCTCGACCTGACGGACTACGGCGCCCTCGCGTCTCTCGGGGCCCTGGTCGGGCGCTTTTCGTCCGCGTCTTGATGGCGCCGCTGTTATACTTTCCGAAGTGGCCCTCTCGACTCCGAAGAAAATCTCGGCCCCGGATCCGTCCGAGGAGGCTCGGAGGTCGATGGTCGAGCGGTTCGTGGCCCCGCGCGGAGTCGACGACGAAAAAATTCTCGAGGCGATGCGGGAGGTGCCGCGGCACCGTTTCGTTCCGGACAGCGTGGCGGGAGGCGCGTACGGAGACCATTCGCTCCCGATCGGATTCGGACAGACGATCTCCCAGCCGTACGTCGTCGGCCGCATGACCCAGCTCCTGGCGGTCGAGCCGCACCATCGCGTGCTGGAAGTCGGCTGCGGCTCGGGATACCAGGCGGCGATCCTCGGACGCCTCGCCCGGACGGTCTTCACCCTGGAACGGATCGACGAGCTCGCCCGCCGGGCCTCCGCGCTCCTTCGGTTGCTCGGCTACGACAACGTCTCGGTCAAGGCTCTCGACGGCACATACGGGCTCGCCGCGAACGCGCCCTACGACCGCATCCTGGTGGCGGCCGGCGCGCGAGAGATTCCCAAGCCGCTGCTCGACCAGCTCGCGGTCGGCGGACGGATGATCGTTCCGATCGGCGACGACAGGGCTCAGCGCCTGCGGGTCGTCAAGAAGCGGCGAGACCACTTCGGCCAGGACGAGAAAGACGAGGTCACGTTCGTGCCCCTGATCGGGAAATTCGGGCGAGAGGAGCCGTGATGCCCCGTTCGACCCGCCGATACGTGATCTCCGGGCGCGTGCAGGGGGTGGGCTTCCGCCATTTCGTGCGGACCCAGGGGAGAAGGATGAACGTGGCCGGCTGGGTGCGCAACCTGCCCGACGGCCGGGTGGAGGCCGAAGCGACGGCCGAGGAGGACGTGCTCGCTCTCTTCGAATCGGCGCTCCGGTCCGGGCCGCCGCTCGCCGCCGTCCGGGACGTGTCGACCACCGCGGCTCTCGAGTCGAATCCGTCAGCGCCGAAGTCCGATTCCTTCGAGGTTCGCCCGTGAGCGGCGGACGGGACTCGGGTGGGAACGGCTGGGGACCGTGGATTCGGGACGTGCCGGATTTTCCCTCGGTCGGGATTCTCTTCCGCGACCTCACGCCCCTGTGGTCGGATGCCGAAGCGTTCGGACGGGCGATCGACGCGCTCGCGGCGCCTTTTCGGGGCGAGGTGATCGACAAGGTCGTCGGGATCGAGGCCCGGGGGTTCATCTTCGGAGCCGCCGTCGCTCGCGCGCTTTCGGCGGGCTTCGTCCCGGCGCGCAAGCCGGGAAAACTTCCGAGGGAGCGCCACCGCGTCGACTACGCCCTGGAATATGGAAGCGACGCGCTGGAAATTCACGTCGATGCCCTCGCGGCCGGAGAGCGCGTTCTCTTGATCGACGACGTGCTGGCGACGGGCGGCACCGCGCGGGCCGCGGCGGACCTGGTTCGCGTCTGCGGAGGCGACCTTGCGGGCATCGGGTTCTTTCTCGAGTTGACGGCCTTGAACGGCCGCGAGCGGCTCGCCCTCGAGAGGATCGAAAGTGTCGTTCGCCTCTAGCGCCGGTCCGGAGGATTCTTCGGAGGGGCCGGGCGCTCGGATCCTCGTCGTCGACGACGAGGTCGACGTTCTTCAGCTCGTCCAAACGATTCTGACCGGCGCGCGGTATCGCGTTTCGACGGCCGAAACGGGGAGCGCCGCGATCGCAATCGCGGCCCGGGAGCGGCCGGACCTGATCCTGCTCGACGTGATGATGCCGGAGATCTCCGGTTGGGAAGTCTGCTCGATGCTCAAGAACTCGGCCGAGACGCAGGGCATTCCGATCGTCATGCTGTCCGTCAAGAACGAGATCCGCGACATGATCACGTCGATGCAGGCGGGCGCGGACGATCACGTCACGAAGCCGTTCTCCGGCCGGAAGCTCATCGGGACGATCGAGCGGCTGCTCGACCGGGAGGGCTCGGCGGCCGCCCCGATCCTGCCGTCCGCGGAAGAGCACTTTCGAAACAAGAAGCTCCTCTACGATTCCGTCACGCAGCTTCCCGCCTTCGCGGTGGTCGTCGACGCCCTCCGGGACCGCATGCTGGGCCGCCGGGAAATGGGGGTGCTTTCGATCGACGTGGAGAAATACAGCCACATCGAAGAGACGTACGGCTGGGAGGTCTTCGACGCCCTTGTCCTCGAGACCGCGAGGACGCTGAAACGCCTCGTCGGGACCGTCTTTTCCGCCGAGGACGTCGTCGCGATCAGCCGCCCCGCGGGGTCCGAGTTTTCCGTCTTCACTCAAATCGAGCCCGGGCAAGATTCCGAGTTCCGTCTGGCGCGGAAAGCCCGTCAGACGGAGGACACGCTGCGCGAAGCGCTCGATGACCGGTTTCGCGATCGGATCCACAAGCCGATCGGCGTTTTCGTCGGGCACGCGGTGATCGTGCCCACGCCTCAGATGCGCGTCGAGCGCGTCGTGTACCGGGCGCTCCGGGAGGCGGCCCGGGTCGCCACGTCCCGCGAGGAGCAGCGCGCGAACGAGCTGCGCCAGACGTTCCGCGAGATCCTCGACGACCGCGCGATTCGCACCGTCCTCCAGCCCATTTTCCACCTCTCCACGCTCGAGATCTTCGGGCACGAGGCGCTGTCTCGCGGCCCGAAGGGCACCGCCTTCGAAAGCGCGGATCTCCTGTTCGAGTACGCGATCCGCCACGGCGCCGTCTGGGAGCTGGAAAGGCTCTGCGCGGAATCGTCCTCGCGCCGCTTCGAGGCGATGGGGCCGGGTTTGCTGTTCGTCAACATCGAAGCCGACGTCCTTTCGTCCCTGGGGGAGGGCGACGGCGAGATCCTTTTGCCTTTGCAGTCCCGGAAGGGGCGAATCGTCCTCGAGGTGACGGAGCGCACGGCCATCCGCGACATCCCGGGCTTTCGGTCGTGTCTCGACCGGCTCCGGCGGGAGGGATTTCGAATCGCTCTCGACGACGCCGGCTCAGGATTCGCTTCGCTTCAGGCGATCGCGGAGCTCCGGCCGAACTTCCTGAAGGTGGCCAACACCCTCGTCACGGGCCTGGCCAACGATCCGATCAAGCGCGACATCGTCGAGATGCTTCTGCACGTCTCGCGCAGGATCGAGGCGACGTGTGTCGCGGAAGGCATTGAAACGGAAGAAGATCTCAACGAATGCCGGCGGATCGGGATCCCGCTCGGACAGGGGTATTTCCTGGGAGCCCCCCGGGAAGCGGACGCCTAGCGAGTCGCCATGGCCCCTCCTTTCCGGGCCGCCAGGTACAGAATTTGCATTCAACTTCCCGAAATTCGAATGCGAAGCGGGGAGTGCTCTCAGACAGCTGGATCGTGATTTCTTGAGAAGGAGAGATCGATGCAAACTCGCAGCGAAGGGTCCGCGGCCGCGCGCCGCTCGGGGGCGGCACGAGGAATCCCGGGAGTGGACCGGCCTGCCGAGCGCCGGGTGGATCAACGCCGCCTCCTCGCCGCTCTGACCCGGTTTCGAAAGGGCGATTTCTCGATCCGCCTTCCCGAGAGCTGGACCGGCGAGGCGGGAAGAATCGCGGAGTCTTTCAACGAGATCGCGGAGCTCAACGAGCGGATGGCCGCCGAGCTCACGCGCATCTCCCGGGTGGTCGGAAAAGAGGGAAAGATCCTTCAGCGCGCCGCTCTCGGGGACGTGCGCGGAGGCTGGCAGGCGTCGATCGACTGCGTGAACCTCCTCATCGGCGACCTCGTGCATCCCACGAGCGAGACGGCCCGCGTGATCGGCGCCGTCGCGAAGGGCGACCTTTCGCAGAGCATGGCCCTCGAGAAGGAGGGCCGGCCCCTCGAAGGAGAGTTCCTTCGCACCGCGACGACCGTGAACACGATGGTCGACCAGCTGTCGTCCTTCGCCGCGGAAGTGACGCGCGTGGCGCGCGAGGTTGGCACCGAGGGCAAGCTTGGC
>JBOGJO010000179.1:0-1734 GCA_050747885.1 Thermoanaerobaculia bacterium | reverse complement strand
CATCCACACGATGGGAGACCGGGCAAAAAACGCCACCTCCGCGGTCGTCCACGTGGAGGGCGATCCGGACCATCCCATCAACCGCGGAACGCTCTGCCCCAAGGGGGCCACGGTCAAGGACGACATCAACAGCAAGGACCGTCTGATGACGCCGAAAGTCCGGCGGCCCGGGTCCGACCGCTGGGAAGACATTTCCTGGGACGACGCGATCGCGCAGATCGCCCGACATGTCAAGACGACGAGGGATAAGTGCTTCATCGCGAAGAACGCGAAAGGTGAGGTCGTCAACCGCAATCCCGGAATCGGCATGATCGGCGGCTGCACCGACACGACGGAATTCAACTATCTCTACTGGAAGGCGGCTTCCGCCTGGGGAGTCCCGTACAGGGATACCCAGGCACGGGTTTGACACGGCCCCACGGTGGCCAGTTTGGCCGCCACGTTCGGTCGCGGGGCGATGACCAACGGATGGGTCGACATCAAGAACGCGGACGTCGTTCTTTGCATGGGCGGCAATCCCGCCGAAAACCATCCCTGCGGATTCAAGTGGGCGATCGAGGCGAAGAAGACCCGTAACGCCAAGATCGTTTCGGTGGACCCGCGGTTCACTCGGACCTCGGCCGTCGCCGACGTTTACTCGCCGATCCGGAGCGGAACCGACATCGCCTACCTTCTCGGCATCATCCGGTACGCGATCGCGAACAACCGTTTCCACGAGGACTACGTCAAGATCCACACGAGCGCGCCCCTGCTGATCAGCCCGGACTTCAAGTTCGACAACGGGCTCTTCTCGGGGTTCGACGAAGCTTCCGGCTCGTACAAGCGGGACTCGTGGGCCTACCAGCTCGACGCGAAAGGCGAGGCGAAGAAGGATCCGACCCTCCAGGATCCCAACTGTGTCTTTCAGCTCCTGAAGAAACACGTTGACCGTTACACGCCGGAAATGGTCGAAAAGATCTGCGGCACTCCGAAGGACACGTTCCTGAAGGTCGCGGAAATCGTCACCTCGACCGGCAACGCCGCGCGCGTCGGCACGATGATGTACGCGCTCGGCTGGACGCAACACTCGATCGGCGTTCAGATGATCCGCACCGCCGCGATGCTCCAGCTCCTTCTGGGGAACGTGGGACGCCCCGGAGGCGGGGTCAACGCGCTGCGCGGGCACTCGAATATCCAGGGAGCCACCGACACCGCCGGCGTTTTCGACATCCTTCCCGGCTACATCAAGACGCCGCAGGCGCAGTGGCACAACCTCAAGGAGTACAACGAAGCGAATACTCCCAAGGCACTTGGACCGTCGATGAACTACTGGCAGAACTATTCGAAATTCATGGTCTCCACCCTGAAGGGTCTTTACGGAAAGGCCGCGACCCGGGAGAACGATTTCGGATACGAGTGGCTTCCGAAGGTCGACGGCAATTACTCCTGGATGTACATCTTCGACGACATGTACCGCGGCAACTCACTGCGCGCGGGGGGGAAAGAGCCCGGCCCCGAGGGCTTCTTCACGTTCGGCATGAACCCGGTGGGGATCGGACCGAACTCACCGAAGATGATCGCGGCTCTTGCGAAGCTGAAATGGCTCGTCGTCGTCGAGAACCACGAGATCGAAACCGCGACGTTCTGGAGGGCCCCGAAGGAATACGGGACTCCCGACGCCTCGAAGATCGAGACGGAAGTCTACATGCTTCCCGCCTCGAACTTCGCGGAGAAGGACGGAAGCTTCACGAACTC
>JBOGJO010000178.1:0-1551 GCA_050747885.1 Thermoanaerobaculia bacterium | reverse complement strand
GAGCCGGCCTCAACGCGCTGTGCCGGTCCCTTGACGGGTTCTCCGACCGGAGCGCCTCGGCGATCTGCGTTCTCGCAGTTCGGTCCGAAACCGACCAGGTCACGGCAATCGGCCGCGTAGAAGGATCGATCGCCCGCGACCCCCGCGGAGCCGGCGGTTTCGGGTGGGACTCGATCTTCGTTCCCAACGGCGGCGACCGCACGTTCGCGGAAATGACCGCCGCGGGAAAAAACGCGATCTCTCACCGCCGTATCGCCTGGGAGGATCTTCGGAAAAGGTTGGTCTAGACCTTGCGGTCCGGAGCGATCCAGCCCGCGTAGAGGCGCTCGACCGCGAGTCGCAATTCTTCGACCGTTCCGGCGTTGACGATGACATCGTCGGCCTTGCGCCGAGCCTCGTTTTCGACGACCTGCGCGGCCATCCGGCGGGCGAGCTCTTCCGGGTCGAGGCCCTTTTCGCGCCAACGCTTCATCCGGATGATCTCGGGAGAGACGACGAGGGCGACGCGATCGAACTCGTTCTCGTATCCGCCCTCGAAGATTTGGGACGCTTCGGCGACGGCCACGGCCGTCCCTTTCTTTTCGGCGATCGAAAACAGCTTTCGAATCTCTTCGACGATGAGAGGGTGAATGGCGGATTCGAGACGGCTTCGGGCGGCGGAATCCGCGAAGACCTTGCCGGCCAGACGCCCCTTGTCGACGGCGCCATTCACGGAGAAAAACTCCCGCCCGAAAAGCTCTTCGACGGCGCGAGCTCCCGGGTTCCCCGGGTCGTAGAGCTCGGCGACGATCCTGTCGGCGTCGAAAATGCGAGCTCCAAGCCGGGCCAAGATTTCTCCGACGGTGGATTTTCCTGAGGCGATGCCGCCGGTGAGCCCGATCCTGATCATTCGAGTGTTTTCACGGGGCTGCCGAGGAGAGGGGAGCGCGAGGGGACCCTTCCCTTCGACTCAACGCCGCCTTCACCGTGTTCTTCAGCAGCATCGCGACGGTCAGCGGCCCCACTCCCCTCGGCACCGGGGTGATCGCGGAGGCGACATCCTTCGCCGATTCGAAATCGACGTCGCCGCAGAGCTCGGTCTCCAGCCTGTTGATCCCGACGTCGATGACGACGGCGCCCGGCCGGATGAAATCGCGGGTGACGAATCTCGGTCTTCCGACCGCAACCACGAGGATCTCCGCCGAACGGCACACCTCGGGAAGATCTTCGGTCTTGGAATGGGCGATCGTGACCGTCGCGTTCGCGGCGAGGAGCAGGGCGGCCATCGGCTTGCCGACGATTTCGCTTCGGCCGACGATGACGGCGCGCCGTCCGTCGATTCTCTGGCCGTCGCGGCGCAGGAGCTCGAGGATCCCGGCGGGCGTGCAAGGCACGAGGTGGGGGCGACCCTGCTGCAGGAGCCCCACGTTGATCTGGTGAAACCCGTCGACATCCTTGGCCGGGTCGACCGCGTCGAGCACCGCGCGGGAGCGGATTCCGGGCGGGAGGGGCATTTGCACGAGAAGCCCGTCGATCGCCGCGTTCCGGTTCGCGTCTTCCACGTGCCGGAGA
>JBOGJO010000177.1:0-7222 GCA_050747885.1 Thermoanaerobaculia bacterium | reverse complement strand
AAAAAGCGGTCGCTCGGCCGAAAAAGACGAAGGCGGCTCCGGCACCCGAGGCGGCGGCGCCCCGGGCGGCGGGTCGCGAGCCCCGGCCGCCCGCGGCTCGGGCGGCGAAGACTTCGGCGGGAACCGTTCGAATTCGCCTGGTGCGCAGCGGCATCTGCACCCCGAGAGACCAGAAAGCCACGCTCCACGGGCTGGGGCTGCGGCGGATTCGGCAGGAAGTCGTTCGCAGCGATACGCCTTCGCTGCGAGGCATGCTCCACAAGGTGCGTCACCTCGTGGAAGTGGCTCCGGCCACCTAGAGACAGAGAGCGCAGAGGATCAGAGCGATGGCCAAAGGAAAGATCGACACGAAGAAGAAGACAGCCCGGAAACCGGTCGCGAAAGCGCCGGCGAAAAAGGCTGCGGCGCGCAAGGCTGCGGCGCGCAAGGCTGCGCCGGCGCGGCCTCAACCGAAGACGCCTCGGACCGTCCGACCGGAGACTCACCTTCCGCCGGGAACGGGCGTTCACAGTCTGGCTCCCGCGAGCGGCTCGACGCACTCCCGAAAGAGAGTGGGGCGCGGGCCGGGGTCCGGCCACGGAAAAACGGCGGGCCGGGGAAGCAAGGGTCAGAAATCGCGCTCCGGATATTCGCACATGCGCGGTTTCGAAGGCGGGCAGATGCCCCTCCACCGGCGCCTTCCGAAACGGGGATTCACGAACATTTTTCGCCGCGCCTACGACCCCGTGAACCTCTCGAATCTGAATCGGTTCGACACCGGGCAGGAAATTACGCCCGAATTGCTTCACTCGCGGGGGATGACGGGCAAGAACGCGCTCGTGAAGATTCTCGGAGGCGGAGAAATCGCCAAAGCCCTCGTGGTGAGAGCGCACAAGTTTTCCGCTTCCGCGAAGGAAAAGATCGAAAAGGCCGGCGGCCGTTGTGAACTCGTGCTCCTGGAGAAGGTCGCGCAGTAATGCTGGAATCCATTCGAAACATCTTCTCGATCCCGGACCTCCGGAAAAGGATCCTCTTTACCTTCGCCATGCTGGCCGTGTACCGGCTGGGATCCCATATTCCGACTCCGGGAGTGAATCCGAAGGCGATGGCGGAGTTCTTCTCCTCGCAGGCCGGGGGAGCGCTGGGGCTTCTGGACATCTTCTCTGGCGGCGCGCTCCGGAGGTTCTCGGTGTTCGCCCTCGGGATCATGCCCTACATCTCGGCGTCGATCATTCTGCAGCTCCTGACCGTCGTGTGGCCCTATCTGGAAAAGCTCTCCAAGGAAGGAGAGATGGGCCGCAAGAAGATCACTCAATACACTCGCTATGGGACTATCCTGCTCTCTGTGATCCAGGGCGCGGGGATCGCGCTGTTCCTCCAAAAGCAGCAGCTTCCGTCGGGCCAGTTTCTCGTTCGCCCCGAAATGCAGGGGACCGGTTTCATTTTGCTCACGGTCCTTTCGCTCACGACGGGGAGCGCCTTCATTATGTGGCTCGGGGAGCAGATTTCCGAACGCGGGGTGGGCAACGGAATCTCCCTCATCATTTACGCGGGAATCGTCGTCGGGCTGCCGCGAGGAATGCACGGCCTTTACCAGCAGATCTCGCTCGGAACGCTTTCTCTGTTCACGATTCTTGCGATTCTCGTGTTCATGTTCGCCGTCGTGGCTCTGATCGTCTTCGTCGAAAGCGGCCAGCGGCGGATTCCCGTTCAGTACGCCAAGAGAGTCGTGGGCCGGAAGGTCTACGGCGGCCAGAACACCTACCTGCCGCTCCGGGTCAATACCGGCGGCGTGATGGCGATCATTTTCGCGATCTCGATCATTCAGTTTCCCCAGTACATCGGGAAGCTGATCAACACCGAGTGGTCCAACAAGCTGGCCGGTTCGCTCGCCCTGGGACACCCGCTGTACGTCTTGTTCTACGCGATCGCGATCGTCTTCTTCACCTACTTCTATATCTCGATCGTGTTCAACCCCGATGACACGGCCGACAACATTCGGAAATACGGAGGCTTCATTCCCGGAATCCGGCCGGGGAAGAAGACCGCGGAATATATCGACAACTCGCTGACGCGGATCACGGCGGTCGCGACCGTTTACCTCATCGCGATCGCGATCCTTCCGGATTTCCTGAACCAGGGATTCAAGGTCGGCGGGATCCCGGGAATCGGCCCGGCACTCGAAGCGGCGCTGCCGAAGTTCGTGACCGAGGGCTTCGGCTTCAATTTCTACTTCGGGGGCACCTCGCTTTTGATCGTCGTCGGAGTGGCAATGGACACCGTGAATCAAATCGAGTCCCAACTCGTGATGAGGCACTACGACGGATTCTTGAAGAAATCCCGGATGAGGGGCCGCCGGTCGTGATCGTCGTCTTTTTCGGCCCGCCAGGCTCCGGCAAAGGCACGCAGGCGGCTGCTCTGTCCGCACGCGCGCGGATTCCGCAGCTTTCGACGGGCGACATGCTGCGCCGCGCGGTGAAGGAGGGGTCCCCCCTCGGCCGGAAGGCCAAGAGCATCATGGAGTCGGGCGATCTCCTTCCCGACGAGATCATCATCGGTTTGATGAAGGACCGCATTGCGGAGCCCGATTGCCGGGACGGGTTTCTCCTCGACGGATTCCCGCGGACCGTCGCCCAGGCGGAGGCGCTCGAAGGCCTCCTTCGGGAATCGGGTAGGAAGGTCGATTCCGTGCTCAACCTCAAAGTGGACGAGGATGAAGTCACGGGGCGGATGGCTGGCCGCGCAGCGGCCGAGGGCCGGTCCGACGACAATCCGGCGACGATTCGGGAACGGCTGAAGGTTTATCGCGAGAAGACGGAGCCGCTCCTCGATTGGTTTGCGAAGCGCGGCACGCTCGTCTCGATCGACGGGATGGGTGCGGTCGGCGAAGTGTCGCGCCGGATCGACGAGTCGCTCGCCTCCGCGCGGACCGGAGCCCGCGCGTGATCACGCTGCGAAGCCTCGATGAGCTGCGTCGGATGGACCGAGCCTGTGCGATCGTGCACCGCGCTATCGACGAGGCGGCCAAAGCGATCGCTCCCGGCGTGACGACGGAGGATCTCGATCGGATCGCCGCGGAGACCATCCGGAAGGATGGCGCGAAGCCGGCCTTCGTGGGGTACCGCGGGTTTCCAAAGACCCTGTGCACCTCGATCAACGACGAGGTGGTTCACGGCATTCCGGGAAAGCGGAAATTGGCGGCCGGGGACATCGTCGGGATCGATTGCGGGGCGATCGTGGAGGGGTACTACGGGGACGCCGCGCGCACCTTCCCGGTGGGAAACGTACGGCCCGAAGTTCGACGCCTGCTGGAGGACACCCGTCAGGCCCTCGCACTCGGCATCGAGGCCGCCCGGCCCGGAGCGCACGTTTCGGACATTGGCGCCGCCGTGGAAGGTTTTGCGGCAATTCGGGGTTATGGAGTCGTTCGGGAGTTCGTCGGGCATGGGGTCGGCACGGCCCTCCACGAGGAGCCGCAGGTCCCGAACTACGGCCCGCGGGGCCGCGGACCGGTCCTGAAAGAGGGGATGGCCATCGCGATCGAGCCGATGTTGAACCTCGGGACGGCGCGAGTGTCGGTGCAGAAGGACGGCTGGACCGTGAAAACCGGCGACGGGCGGTGGTCGGCGCATTTCGAGGACACGATCGCGGTCGGGCCGCAGGGGGCCGTCATTCTCGGGAGCGGGCAGCTCGACCGAGCCTGGGCGGCCGAGAGACGGGCTGAAGCGGTGCGGGCATGACGAAAGAAGAGGCGATCGAGGTCATGGCGACGGTCCTGGAGCCACTGCCCAACGCCATGTTCAAGGTGGAATTGGAGAACCAGCACCAGGTGCTGGCCCACATCTCCGGTAAGATGCGGAAGAACTTCATCCGGATCCTGCCGGGCGACAAAGTTTTGGTGGAGCTGTCCCCCTATGACCTGACGCGGGGGCGGATCATCTACCGGTACAAGTGAGAGCAAGATGAAAGTCCGGGCATCCGTCAAGAAGATTTGCGCGAAATGCAAGATGATCCGCCGCCAGGGGGTCCTGCGGGTGATCTGCGAAAATCCGAAGCACAAACAGAGGCAGGGTTAATATGGCACGCATCGCCGGGGTCGATCTTCCCCTGAACAAGCGAGTCGAAATCGGGCTGACCTATATCTTTGGGATCGGCCGCTCGAAGTCCAACACCATTCTGACGTCAGCCGACGTGAACGCGAACACCCGCGTGAAGGACCTCTCGGAAGAGGAAGTGTCCCGAATTCGAAAAGTCATTCAGGACAACCACAAGGTGGAGGGAGACCTGCGCAAGGAAGTCTCCATGGACATCAAGCGGTTGATGGACATCGGGGCGTACCGGGGAATGCGGCACCGGCGCAACCTGCCGGTTCGGGGTCAAAGGACCCACACGAACGCCCGGACGCGCAAGGGTCCGCGCAAACAGACGATCGCCGGCAAGAAAAAAGCGACGAAGAAGTAAGGAAAGAAAATGGCCGAAGCTACGACCGCGAAGAAACCCGCCGGGAAGAAGTTCAAAGGCGGGAAAAAGGAAAAGAAGACCGTTCCCCACGGGACGGTTCTCGTCCAGGCCTCGTTCAACAACACGATCATCACGATTGCGGACCACGAAGGCGGCGTGCTTTCGTGGTCGTCGGCCGGACGGATCGGGTTCAAGGGGTCGCGGAAGGGAACGCCTTTCGCGGCCCAGCTCGCGGCCACGAACGCGGCGACGATCGCGCGGGAGCACGGGGTGCGCACCGTCGACGTCCGAGTGACGGGGCCGGGCGCTGGCCGGGAATCCGCGATCCGGGCGATTCAAGCAAGTGGAATCGACATCAAGTCGATCAAGGACGTGACCCCGATTCCGCACAACGGCTGCCGGCCGCGCAAGCGCCGCCGGGTCTAGAAAGCGCCGGCTTCGCGCCGGCGCGTCGTCTGTAAACCGATTCGGGACCACCGATCGGGAGGAAGGACGGAAACGAACAAGGTGGTCCGCACGGAGGTTGTGTCCATTGGCTCGATACCGAGAATCGGTCTGCCGGCTCTGCCGGCGTGAGGGGATGAAGCTCTTTCTCAAGGGCGATCGCTGTTTCAAGGACAAGTGCGCGGTCGAACGGCGGAATTTTCCGCCCGGCCAGCACGGGAAGAGGCGCAGCAAGCTGTTGGGATACGGGATTCAGCTCCGGGAAAAGCAGAAGGTCAAGCGCATCTACGGGCTGCTGGAGTCCCAATTCCGGCTTGCCTTCGAGCGCGCGGAACGGATGAAGGGGATCACGGGCGAAAACCTGCTTCAGCAGCTGGAGCGGCGGCTCGACAACGTCGTTTTCTCGCTCGGATTCGCCGCGTCGCGCGCCCAGGCGCGTCAGCTCATCCGGCACGGCCACATCACGGTGAACGGCCGCAAGGTCAACATTCCGTCGTTCCAGGTTCAGAAGGGCCAGAGCGTCGCGGTCAAGGACAAGAGCCGCGCCAACGATCTGATCAAGTCTTCGGTGGAGACGGCCAAGGCGCGGGGAGTGCCAGGCTGGCTCGAGCTGGATCCGGAAAGTTTCAAGGGGCAAGTCCTGGAACTGCCCAAACGCGAGGACATCAAGCTGCCGATCCAGGAGCAGCTCATCGTCGAACTTTATTCGAAGTAACGGCGGAGGAGACACATGAGACTTTGGAAGGGATTTCAGAAACCCAAGAGGCTGGAGGTCGATCAGGAAACCCTGACGTCGACGTATGGCCGCTTCTACGCGCAGCCCTTCGAGCGAGGGTTCGGCACGACGGTCGGCAACGCCCTTCGCCGGACGCTTCTCTCGTCGATCGAGGGAGCCGCCATCACGGCCGTGAAGATCGAAGGCGTTCTTCACGAGTTCTCCTCGATCCCCGGGGTCGTCGAGGACGTGACCGACATCATCCTGAACCTGAAGCAGATCCCGTTCAAGCTGATGGCCGAAGAGGAAAAGATTCTTCGCCTCGACGTGGAACGCAAGGGAAAGATCACGGCGGCGGATATCGAGGAATCGGCAGACGTCGAGATCCTCGATCCCAAGGCGCACATCGCGACCTTGTCGGAGAGCGGGCGACTGAGCATGGAAATGCGCCTGTCGCGGGGGAGAAGCTACGTCTCCGCGGACAGGAACTTCGACGAAGACATGGGGATCGGCTACATCCCGATCGATTCGGTCCACTCTCCCGTCCGGCGGGTGAACTATCACATCGAAGCGGCTCGCATCGGCCAGGAGACGGATTTCGACCGGCTCGTCCTGGAGGTCTGGACCGACGGCACGGTCTCTCCGGAGGACGCCGTCGGCATGGCGGCGACGCTCTTGACCGAGCACCTGACGATCTTCATCAACGCGGAGCACGACACGGCGTTCGATCATGCGGCCGAGAGAGAGCTTCCGGAGAATTTGAACGAAGTTCTGGGCAAATCCGTCGACGAGCTCGAGCTTTCGGTGCGCTCCTCGAACTGCCTCAAGAACGCCGAGATCAAGACGATTCGCGAGCTCGTGCAAAAGACCGAGAAAGAGATGCTCGAAACGAAGAACTTCGGCCGCAAGTCGCTCAACGAAATCAAGGATTTGCTGCGTTCCATGGGGTTGTCGCTCGGGATGGACCTGAACAACGTCCCGGCGGGAATCGAGAAATAAGGGGCCGCGATGCAGCACAACCGATTCGGCCGTAAGCTCCGGCGGACGACCTCGCACCGCCTGGCGATGTTTCGCAACCAGTTGATGTCGATGGTGGAGCATGAGCGCATCTCGACGACTCTCGAGAAGGCGAAGGAGCTCCGCCCCCTCGTCGAAAAGGTCGTGACGATGGGAAAAACCGACTCCGTCCCGGCGAGGCGCAAGGTGTTCGAATGGGTCCCGAGCCGCCCGCTCGTCAAGAAGGTCTTCGACACACTGGGTCCCCGATTCACCGACCGTCCCGGCGGCTACACGCGAATTCTCCATCTCGGCCGGCGGCGTGGCGACAACTCGGAGGAGGCGATCCTGGAATTCGTGGACTACAAGTTCACGGCCAGGGACCGCGGGCCCAAACGCGAATCGACGATGGAACGGGCCCGGCGGTCGGTGTCTTCGAAGGTCGACACGATTCGCAAGGACAAGGAATCCGACGAAGCGGCCTCCGCGGAGACCGATCAGGCTGCGTCGAAGAGGAAGGCGAAGCCCGCGAGGACGGCCTCCCCGAAAGCGCACGCCAAGCCCAGCAAGGAAGGCAAATCGAAGGGCTCGACCGGCGCCAAGAAAGGGAATCGAGGCCAATAAGGC
>JBOGJO010000176.1:0-4550 GCA_050747885.1 Thermoanaerobaculia bacterium | reverse complement strand
ACGTTGGACCGTTGCCGTACGTCGTCGAGCCGAGAACGAGTGAAACTCCCAGTTGCCGGACCCCGCCCACCGAGAAGCTTGCGGGCGCTCCGCCGGCGGCCGTCATCCGCAGCTCGCGCGCCACCTGAAACATGGAATAGCGCACGCTCTGCTGTTCACCCGTAACGCTATTCTCGACCTTGCTGATTTGCCCGGCCCGATCGGCGAGCACGCCGAAGAGGAGCACGATGACGACCAGGATCGTCGTCGAAACCAACAGTTCGACGAGACTAAACCCGGCTTCCTCGTTCCCACCGCGTCGGAGCCGAAAGCCCAATGAAACTCTCATGGAGCGCGCAGGGCCGAGATTCGTATCTGCTTTCCGGAGAACCCTGCGCCCGTCAGAGTCTTGCTGAAAGCAGTGCCACCGAGGCTCGACCGCGACGCGGCGGCGATCACTGTGACGTACTTGACGTCCCTCGTGTTGTCCCACGTGCCGTCCGCGTCGGTCGTCGCCTTGGAGGCCGCCGGGTTGCCCGCCGAGACGATGTCCGAAAGATGATAGTTCTGGACGATGTAGACAAGCGTATAAGGAAAGGAGATGCTCACAGTCCCGTCGCTCTGCGTGTTCGAGTTTTGATCGACGTAGAGCCTCCCGGCCTGGCTGACGCCGTCGATCGTCACCGTCGATCCGCCCGCTACCGCAAGGCGGGGGTCGGTAAAGTTGTACTGGAGGATCTCTTCGAGGCGCTGTCGCGCGAGTGAGTTCAGCGCGGAGTAATCCCACCCGATGGCGTTGCTCTTCATGCCGGCCACGAACATGGGAGCCACGGCGAGAACGCAGATGGCGCCGATGGCAAGCGCGACGAGCACCTCGACGAGCGTGAAGCCCGAAGGACGGCGCCGAATCGTGGGTGTCGTCAATTCCACTTCCACGGTGGAGGAATGTAGGCACCCCCGGAGAGCTTCGTCATCGAGATTCGCCCATTGAGCTCATTCGTGATGCTGACCTGGAGGACGTTGCCAAGGCTGTCAGACACATAAAAGGCCTTTGCGCCACTTCCGGTTACAGCAGAGCCAAACGGGGTGAACCGGAAGACCGTCGTGGCTCCCGTCGTCGAGGGGTTGACGGCGTTCACGGTATCGACGCTGAACTTCAGCCCGCTGGCCCCGGGCGGCATCAGGGCCGCCGAGATGAGCGTCTCTCCGCTGTCGAAAACGCCGTTCGAGTTCGCGTCGACGAAAGTCGTGGGGATGAGATAGGTCGCCGGCTTGCTGCTGTCGGTCGATACCACTACGCCGACATTGCTTCCCCGGCGGATCGCCTGGAGGCGCGCCCCGAGCAGCGTCATCTGCACCTCTCTTGCGACGGCGTCGACTCGGCTGCGGTGAATGAGATGTAAAAAGTTCGGTACAGCAATTGCACTGAGAGCGCCGACGATTGCGAGAATAACCAACATTTCAGCAAGCGAGAACCCTGCCGAACGGCGGACACGCAAATCAAGGCGCAACAGCATTGGCTCGATTTCTATAGCAGATAGCGTGCCCGAGCCTTCCAACTCAAAATCATGCGGACTCAGTAACTTGCAAACTCCGCGATCCTTTCGGGAGTCCCGGCGCGCTCAAAAATTACACGACGGTGGGCAGGCTCACCCGGAAGACCGCCGATCCGGATGCCGAGCCCTCGGCCCGGATGGTCCCCCCGTGATCGTTCACGATTCGGCGGCAGAGGGTCAGGCCGATGCCGGTTCCGCCCGGGCGAGACGATACGAAGGGATCGAAGATTCGATCGAGAAGTTCGGCTTTCACGCCCGGGCCGTTGTCTTCGATTTCGATCTCCACTCGCTCCCGTCCGGGTTTCGCGCGGCAGTGGATCCGCGCAGGATTGGGCGTCGAGAGCACGGAATTCTCGAAGAGATTGAGGAAGACGCTTTCGAGACTCTCGCGGTCGCCCCCAGCCAGCACGATCTCGGAAGCACAATCGATCCGAATTTCCGGACTCCGCCCTGCGAACCGCGCTCGGATTCGCTCAGCCGCTCCCTCGAGAATCGGACGCAGTTTCGCGGATCCCGTCGGACCGCGCGGCAAGCGCTGGAGCGACAACATTTCCTCCATCATTCGGGAGAGCCGCTCGGATTCTTTCCGGATAACGGCGAGGTGCGGCGCGACGCGGGACTCGGAAGCCATCTCCTGCGCCAGCGCTTCGACCGTGGAGGTGATCCCGAAGAGGGGATTGCGAACCTCGTGCGCGACGCCTGCCAGAAGCTCCGCCGTGGCCGCGCGGCGCTCGGACTCGCGCAGGCGCGCCTGAACGGCTCGAATCTCGTCCTGCATTTCGGCGAAGGAGGACGCGAGCGCGCCGATCTCGTCGTCGGTCGGGGCCATCGGCAGACCGCTGACCTGAGGGTCTTTCCCGAATTCCCGCGTCCGCGCATCCAGATCGCGAACTGGCCGAGTCAGTCCCACTCCGACCGCGCAGGCGACCAGCACCGAAAGAACAAAGATCTCGACGGCGACCGGCACAACGGAGGCAAGGAACTGCTTCAGCGTCCCCGGATCCGGAGCTGCGAGCGAAACGATCCGCCAGCCCGTGTAGAGGAGAACGGAAGTGGCCACGCGCGTTTCGCCCCATCGCAGCGAGGTCGCACCGCCGGCAAGCCGGCCGAGCCGTTCCCGGATCTCTTCGGATTGCAGAAGATGCCGCGAGATGGCGTCCTCGCGGCCTGCGCTCGCGATCCGGCGACCGTACGCGTCGAGCACGGAAACGCTGCCGAGGTCCGGTGGCAAGGACTGGCCGGCCAGGTAGGACGACCATTTGGCGGCATCCCGGAGCGACAGCCGCCGGGCGTCATCGGCCAGACGTCGCAGCTCCGATCGGGCCCGCTCTTCGGTCTTTCCTTCGGCGACGCGCTGCGCCCACGAAAGCGCGATTCCCCCGAGGAGTCCAGTGACGACGAACGCGATCGACACGCAGGCAACAATGAGTTTCTGCGTCAGCGGAAAAGCCGGGCGCCCCGAGGGCCGCGCACCCCGCGCGAGCGCGGCGACGAGCAGCGGCGCGTCAACGGGCTGCAGCAGGAAATACGAGAGGATTCCGAACAGGACGCCGGTCACGAACCCGAATGAGGCCACTTTCGCGGCCTCGATCGCGGGCGCCTGCGCGAAGAGCCGGAGCTGGAGCGCGCCGAAGAGGAACAATAGGACGCTCGCGAGGATATCCATCGTCGCAACCTGGAGTGGATGCGAGAGGATCGCGTCGAGAAGGCTTGTCTCGTGAACAACGTCGAGGCTCGCCCGGTCGGCGAGGCGGTAAATCCAAAAGGCCGGCAAGGCCACAACGAAGGCGGCCCCGCCCACGGGGAGCTCCTTCCAGAAGAAGCGGCCGATCCAATCTTCCTGAAAGGACTCGAGCAGCCACGAGTGCCGCGCGTTCCAGTAGCCGAGAATGAGCCATAGACCTGCCGCGAGGATTCCCTGGACGAGCGCCGTTCTCCACGCCAGGCGCCCGGGACTCCAGTCGGCCGTCGAGCTCACGGCTCTTCGGAGGAATCCATCGCCTCGTCCTCCGGCATGCCCGGGCGAACCCGGGCGTAGAGAGTGTTTCGCGTGATTCCGAGAATCTCCGCCGCGGCACTCTTGTTGCCCCCCGTAAGACGCAGGACCTCATCGATGTATTCGCGCTCTTTCTCCTCGAGCGTGCGGAGCCGGGAGCCCGAATCACCCGGGATGCCGAGGAACCGCGCGACACCTGCGGGGTCGATCGTTTCCGCGCGCGAGAGGATCGAGAGCCGCTCCGCCAGATTGCGCAACTCCCGGACGTTGCCGGGCCAGGCGTACGCCGCGAGCATCCGTTCGGCCGGAGCGCCGAACCGGCGGCCGCGGCGGCCGGCCCTCGCGTCGAACTCAGCCAGGAATTTCGCCGCGAGCAACGGGATGTCGCCCGGACGGTCTCGCAGCGCTGGCAGTTTCAGCGAGAGGACATTCAGCCGGTAGTAGAAGTCGGCCCGAAAACGGCTCGCGGCAACCTCCGCGGCAAGGTCCCGATTGGTCGCCGCGATCACGCGGCAATCGACCGAACGCTCGGTCACGCCCCCCACCCGATGAAACGTCTTCTCCTCGATCGCCTTGAGCAAGCGCGGCTGCAGAGCAAGGTCGATCTCGGCCACCTCGTCGAGAAAAAGGGTTCCTCGGTGCGCGACCTCGAAGAGGCCCGGCTTCGCCTGTCCGGCACCGGTGAAGGCGCCGCGCTCGTGCCCGAAGAGCTCCGACTCGAGCAGCTCCTTCGAAAGGCCGGCGCAGTTTATGTTCACGAAAGGAAACCGGGCTCGGGGGCTCCAAAGATGGATCTGCTTCGCGAGCGCCCCCTTGCCCGTTCCGCTCTCGCCGCTGGCTACCACGAGCGCGTCAGCGCGAGCAGCGTCGCGCGCATCCGCGAGAAGACGCTCGATAACCGACGACTCGCCCCAGAAGAGGTCCGCCGTGGCGTGCGCTTCGCGGCGAAGAGCCCGATTCTCGTTTTCCAACCGCAAGCCCTTGGCGATGCGGAACAGGACATGATTGAGGTGCTCGGC